>CBFIBY010000017.1:10955-27189 GCA_965660955.1 Crocinitomicaceae bacterium
TCAGAAGAGACATCCTCTAAACGTTCCACATCATCGCGGTCAAGCACCCATTGTTCGCGCAAACGCGGCAAACCTTTCTTGATATCGATAGCCACATTGGGGTCTGTATATGGACCAGACGTATCATAAACAGTGACAGCCGGATTTATTTCTTTGGTAAATTCACCATCTGAAAACATGGGTTTCGATTCTGTTAATTGAATCTCACGCATGGCAACACTTATGTCGTGAATTTCTCCTTTTACATAGACTTTTTTGGATCCCGTTAAAGGCGCTCTTGTGATTGATTCTTCAGACGGTTTATTTTCGTTTTTCATATCTTATTTTTTATCCACCCGCTGCGGCAGTAATTATTAATATCTCATCATTTTCTTGAAGTTCTGTTGTAGCCCAATTGGATTTTGAAACCACGGCAGAGTTGATTGCCACGGCAATTCCTGTTTTTTCCTTCAGTCCCTTTTCTTCAAGTAATTTACTCAAACTATCAGACTGAATAGATATAAGTTCGCCATTGAATTTTACTTCCATACTTTAAAAATACACTCTAGGGAAAACCATCTCGGTCTATCGCTTTTCCTTCCGTCGGGTTCAACCGATTCAAGTTCAAAGGGTATTTCTCAGACTATTTTGAAGTCACCCCTAAAGTCCTTTCAAAATTACGAATTCTACACGTAAATAATCGTTTTTTCGAAGCGATAATTCGGTTTCCCCCTTTGGAGGGGGATTTAGGGGAAGGATTCTAAGGTTTTTTCGACGCAATTTATTTTTTTAGGGAAGTTTCCTCACTCTCGGTCTCCCTTCCAACAACTGTTGAAAGGGGGGAGAATAAAACCAATTTATATTCTAAAATTTTTTACTTTTACATCAGAAAAACTTTTAGGGGTGTCTGACACTTTCGTCATTCTGAGAAATACCCTCATCACCTGATGCAGATAATGCTGCCGAAGGAAAAAAGTGAGGCGCTTGGCGTTCCTGGAAGTTTTGTATTAAAATTAGAGAGACAGGAAATGAATTTGCCTCGCATTCAATATATTACACATCCAGAAGAGGACTTCTCAAATTTGAGTTGGGTTGAGAAATTAGCCGAAGGTGGTGTTGAGTGGATTCAACTTCGTATCAAAGAAGAAGATTTGGCGACCTTTCATCCGACTTTACATTTCAAAGCGACATTAATAGAAATCGCTGATTTGCTTCGAGAAAAAACAAACGAATTAGGCATGTTGTTGACCATTAACGATCATCCAGATGTGGCACGTCTGGCCAATGCGGATGGTATTCATTTAGGGGTTGAAGATCGAGTTGAACCTTCCGAATCGAATGGGTTTTCAATTTACGGGGGAACGGCACATGACATAACGGAAATGAAAGAGCATCCATTGGAGTCAATTGATTATTTTGGGGTTGGACCCTTTCAGCACACCAATACCAAAAAGAAAATTAAGTCGGTTCTCGGAGTTGAAGGATATCGAAAACTGTTTGTAGAGATGAAAAAGCAACGAATAGATGCACCTATTTTCGCTATCGGTGGAATTGAGGAAAAGAATGTTTCAGCGATAATGGAAACGGGTGTATATGGTATCGCTCTATCAGGACTGATTCACCGTTCTGGATTTGATATCGAAACGATTAAGAATGTAGTCAATAAAACAAAAGTTTATGCATGATCCATTTAAAATAGGAGACAAGATATTTCAATCGCGCTTGCTCACTGGAACGGGAAAATTCAGTTCAAATAAAGAAATGGAAGCTGCGCTTTTAGCAGCAGAAAGTGAATTGGTCACAGTTGCCTTAAAAAGAGTATCTGCAGACAAAGAGGATGATTTGCTGAAACATTTGAATCATGCTCACATCAATTTATTGCCCAATACATCTGGTGTTCGGACGGCAAAAGAAGCTGTATTCGCGGCGGAACTTTCAAGAGAAGCATTTGAAACCAATTGGTTAAAGTTAGAGATTCATCCTGAACCAAAATATTTGATGCCTGATCCGATTGAAACATTAAAAGCAACGGAGGAATTGGCGAAAAAAGGATTTATCGTTTTACCCTACATTCATGCTGATCCTGTTTTGTGCAAGCATCTTGAGGGTGCAGGAACTGCGGCCGTGATGCCTCTAGGTGCGCCAATTGGTTCTAATAAAGGATTAAAAACGAATGATTTTTTAAAGATAATTATTGAACAAGCCAATGTTCCAGTTATTGTTGACGCAGGATTAGGTGCTCCATCGCATGCCGCTGCAGCAATGGAAATAGGGGCGGATGCCGTTTTGGTCAACACGGCAATTGCCATCAATCAAAACCCTGTTCAAATGGCAAGAGCATTTAAAATGGCCGTTCAAGCTGGACGAATGGCGTTTTTAGCAGGAACAAATCAGGTGATAGATCAAGCCGAAGCTTCGTCACCATTGACTGCTTTTTTAGATTGATAGGCAAATAATGCGGCTTTGACTCCGCTTTGTGGTCTTTTATAGATTGCATCGAGGAAATTGAGCGAAGTCGAACACAACGATAAAATAAACATGAACACATTCAGCGAGCATTTTGAAAAATTGAATTGGGATGAATTGAAGTCATCTATCTACTCTAAAACAGAGAAGGATGTTCGTCGTGCATTGGATAAATCGAATCGAAATCTCGAAGATTTTCAAGCCCTCATTTCTCCTGCAGCAGCTCCTTTCCTTGAAGAGATGGCGCAGAGGAGTAAAGCGATAACACAAAAACGTTTTGGAAAGGCATTGCGGATGTACATACCCATGTATTTGTCCAATGAATGTCAAAATATCTGCACCTACTGCGGTTTTTCGTTAGACGTGAAAATTCCTCGAAAAACCTTGACGGATGCTGAAATTGTCAAAGAAGCGGAGATACTAAAATCAATGGGGTATGATCATATTCTTTTGGTTACCGGAGAGGCGAATAAAACGGTTGGTTTAGATTATTTTGTCAATGCCATACGACTATTGAAACCCTATTTCTCTCAAATTTCCATTGAGGTTCAACCACTGGATCAACATGAATATGAAATTTTGAATCAAGAAGGCGTTTATGCCGTTTTGGTTTATCAAGAAACCTACAAAGAGGTGGATTATAAGTTACATCACCCCAAAGGGAAAAAATCAAATTTTCATTATCGATTGCAAACGCCTGACAGACTTGGGAAAGCAGGAATTCATAAGATTGGGTTAGGTGCCTTATACGGATTGGAAGATTGGCGAGTGGATTCATACTTCTGTGCGGAACATTTGGAGTATTTAGAGAAGAAATACTGGAAAACGCATTATGCCATTTCTTTTCCTCGGTTGCGACCTTGTGCAGGTGGAGTTGAATTGAAATCTGAAATGACAGATCGTGAATTGGTTCAATTGATTTGCGCTTTCCGCCTACTGAACGAAGAGTTGGAGTTGTCTATGTCAACTCGCGAATCCGAAAAATTCCGAAACAATGTAATTCCTTTGGGCATTACGTCCATTTCCGCAGATTCGAAAACAGATCCTGGTGGATATGCAAATCCAAAAGAGAACTTAGAACAATTTGAAATTGACGATAAGCGGACGACCGATTCTTTCGCTGATGTGATTCGTGAAAAAGGCTATGAACCTGTGTTCAAAGATTGGGACAACGCCCTAATGTAGATTTATTTTTCTTTTTGAAATTCAGCAAGGTCTAGTAAAAAATCAACATTTTCTTCGATATGATTGCCAATTACAATCACATTGGCACCTGATCGTTTAGCCGAATCGATTTGTTCCTTCGTCCGAATTCCTCCGCCAACTATGAGCGGAACGTCCAAATTGGAACATCGTTTAATAATTTCTGTTGAGACAGGTTTTTTAGCGCCGCTTCCTGCGTCAAGGTACAACATGCTTTTTCCTTGGAGTATTCCTGCAATAGCGGTACTCTCTATTAAATTGAGTTGATCTTGCGGAATTGGCGTCGTTTGACTGACATAGGCAACTGCCGAATTTGTTTCCCCATCAATTAATAGATAAGCCGTTGGTATAATTTCTAATTCCGTTTTTGCGATTTCCTTGGCGGTTCGAACATGCTGGCCTATCAAATAATCTGGGTTTCGACCAGATAGTAGACTCAAGTATAAAAGTGCATCTGCCTTCTTATCAAACTGATGAACATCACCCGGGAATAGAATTACAGGCAGATCAATTTCCGTCTTCAGGAAGGAGACAACTTTCGTTAGATCTTTTTTTTCAACTGTACTGCCTCCCACAAAAACATAATCGACTTTTGAGAATTTCAATTTTTCGATGAATTCATCACGTTGTCCCCAATTAAATTTATCTGGATCGATAAGAATGGCAAGTTGTCCAATTTTGGATTGTATACCTTTATATATAGTACTATTTAATTTCAATGGGTGCGCAATTTATGGTTAAGACATTGTTGCCAGAGTGAAATGTTTTCATTTGAGCGGTGATGGTCTCGTTCGGATTGTAAATTGTACCCGTCCAATCGTCATCATTCTTGATTAACCGCAAATCATCTTTAAAAATGATCTTTTTACGACCCGCCAATTTGTATAAGCTTTCTTTCATGGACCAAACTGTTGTCATCTCAAGTTCATCTTCAGTATTTAGCGCCTTATGTTCTTCCTCATGCAAAAATTTGGATTGTAATTTGACCGCTTTGTCTCGAATAGGCTCTAGGTCAAAACCAATATGATAATTTGAAATAGCAAGACCAACCATTTGAGTCGTATGCGAAATAGAAATGAATTCCGATGATTCAACGGAAGGTGCCCCTATGTTTGAGTAATTGATTTCTTTTTTACCCAAAACTTCCGTTCGTAATATTCTTGTAGCCACAAATTCCATTTTTCGAGAAATATGCCGAATTGAATTTAATCGAAGAATTTCTTTCTCCGTTAAGGAATCCAAGTAGTTGTCAATTTCGAAAGCATTATAGGACAGCAAATGAATCACTGTTTCTGAATTTATTTCGATAGCGTGTATATTAGATAGTACCATGGTTCGGAGGCAAATGTAATCAAATATTCAAGGTCATATAATTTCAATAGACGTGTATAAATCAATTCAAATAAGAAATTTTAGATAGGTTGTGATTGGATTTGGATTTCTATTTTTGTTAAAATAATGTGAAGAAATCGTATTAAAAATATTTGGAGAGCCCTTTATAAAACTAGAATTTATCTATATTTACGACTTCTTGTACAAAAAAAGTTAAAACTAATAATAAGTATATATGTTACGGAATATTACCATACTTCTTGTAAGCTTCTTAGTTACAGTGACTTCGGCGTATGCCCAAGTTGGACTGGGTACGCTTAAAGGTTCTGTTATCGATGGCGAAACAAAAGAGCCCATACCTTTTTGTAAGGTTTTAATTACCCAAAATGGAAGCATTAAAGGTGGTGCCAATACAGATTTCGACGGAAAATTTCAAATCAACTCTATTTCCGCAGGGACATATGATGTTTTGGTTAAAAATGACGGAGAAGGGTATCAGCCAGTTTCGACAAACGGTGTAGTTATCTCATCTGATAAAATTACCTTCCTTGATAATCTAGAGTTAAATAAGGCGGATAATATCAAAGAAATCGAAGAAGTGAAAATCGTCGCTTATCGTGTCCCACTAATTGATAAGGATGGTGGAGCATCAGGAGCAACGGTTACACGAGAAGATATTGCGAGATTACCAGTTCGATCAGCTGCTGGTGTTGCCGGAACCGTTGGTGGGGTTAATACAAATGAAGGTGACGGAGGAATTAGCGTTCGTGGTTCACGTGAAGATGGAACATTCTACTATATAGATGGTATTAAAGTGCGTGGTTCGTCAAGCTTGCCTAAATCAGCGATTGAGGAGGTTACCGTCATTACTGGTGGTTTACCAGCGAATTATGGAGATGCAACTGGAGGTATTATCTCGGTTACTACAAGAGGCCCAAGTGCGAAGTACTTCGGAAGTTTGGAGGTAGTAACATCCGGTATATACTTAAAAGGACAAGATTCAGTTGGTTACGATGGGAAGGCATTTGGTCTTGACCGTTACGCATACAACTTGGTTGAAGGAATGTTCTCAGGTCCACTATGGATGCAAAAAGATTCAACAGGAAGAAAAACGAAACCACGTTTAGGTTTCTTAATTTCTGCCAACTACACAAGACAGCAAGATCCTCGTCCACTCGCAAATGGTGGTCAGTGGAGAATTAAAAAAGAAGCTAGAGAAGAATTATTAGCAAATCCTTTACGTCCGACCTCAACAGGACAAGGTACATTTCACAATGCACTGTTCTTAAAACAAGATGACTTTGAGCAAACGCCAACGAGAATGAATGTGGCAACTGGAAATTTATCAGCTCAAGGTAAGATAGATGTTAATACGGGACCAAGTGTTAACTTGACCTTTGGAGGATCATTGAACTTGAGAAATGGTAAGGAGGTTTCGAATAATCAGCAGAATGCTGGATCCCTATTGAACTTCGAAAACTATGGTGATAGAAGAGATTTTGACTGGAGAGTTTTTGGTCGTTTGACGCAACGTTTTACGAATGATGAAGAAGGTAGTAGTTCAAAAATTAGAAGTGCGTTTTATTCATTGATGGTCGATTACTCAAAAGAGAAGACTACACGATTCGATGCGAATCATGAATTCAATATTTTTAACTACGGACATGTTGGAACATTTACTACAACACGTGAACCTTCATATTCTTACAATTCAACTACTCAGATTTATGAGCATGATGGCTTTAGAGATATTGTAGTTGATTATGTTCCGTCATCATTGAATTCTTCATTGGCAGCAATTACCACTCAGTATTATAATATATATGAAGGTCAACCTTTTGGAAATTACGAAAACTTATTTCAGATTCAACAAGGAAATGCTTTGAGAAATGGTGATTCACCTGCAAGTGTATATAACATTTGGAGTAACATAGGTTCGCCGTTTAATGGATTCGGAAAATTTGAGAATGACCAATTCCGTGTTACAGGTTCTGGTTCAGCCAATATTGGTGATCATTCCCTGTCTTTAGGATTTGAATTTGAACAACGTTGGGATAGAGGTTGGGCAAATGGAGACAGAGGTCCAACAGGAATTTGGTCTGTTGCTCGTCAATTAGCGAATTTCCATATCCAGGAATTAGACGTTAATCAGGGAACAATCCGTGATTCTGGATCTTTCAAGTCTATTACGTATGAAAGATTGAACACAGGTTATGCTGCTACATCGGGAACAGGTGCATACGGTGGACAGGGTGGATTAACAGATATCAACGGTAATGTTATTCAGGATAACCAGTTCTATTTTGATTACAAACTACGTGAGAAGTTAGGATTAGATCCAGCAGGAACTGATTTTGTTGATATTGATCAATACAATCCTGAGATATTCCAATTGGACATGTTCTCTCCTGATGAATTATTGAATTCAGGTAACTCATATATATCTTACTGGGGATTTGATCACGTTGGAAACAAAGTGAAAGGTAAGACGAATGTAAACGATTACTTCGAGAAATTCGATGAGAATGGAAACTATGAACGTTTTGTAGGAGCCTTCCAACCGATTTATATTGCAGGTTACGTAATGGATAAGTTCTCTTTCAAAGATTTGATATTTAATGTTGGTGTCCGTGTCGATCGATTTGACGCTAACCAGCCTGTATTGAAGGACCCATTCCTATTATACGAAGCACGAACTGCTAGCCAAGCTAAAGCGCTTGCTTCTGAGAATCCAACAAATTATAGCTGGGTAGTCATTCCAGAATCAGTTGGGGATGATTATACGGTGTATGTGAATGATGTTCAAAATCCAACAGCGATCAATGGATTTAGAAGTGGAGAGAAATTTTTCGATGCGCAAGGTACAGAGGTCACTGACCCGACTACAATTGAAGGCGCAGGAGGTATCGCACCTTGGTTGCTTGATCCTAATCAATTGACGCCTAAAGCAGGAGCATTTGAGGATTATAAACCGCAATTCAATGTAATGCCAAGAGTTGCCTTTTCATTCCCAGTGTCTGATGAAGCATCGTTCTTCGCCCACTATGATATCTTAACAAAACGGCCTACATCACGTGGACGATTTGATCCATACGAATATCAATTTTTAGAAGTGAGAAGTCAAATCATTGATAATCCCAATTTGCGTCCTGAGAAAACAATCGATTATGAGATTGGTTTCCAGCAAGTATTGTCTAAGACTTCATCATTGAAAATCTCAGCATTCTACCGTGAGCAAAGAGACAATGTTCAAATCTTTAGTTTGAATGGTGCATACCCAGTAACGTATCGTTCATTTGGTAACCGTGATTTCGGTACAGTAAAAGGAATGACAGTTGCATACGATTTGAGAAGAACAGGTAATGTTAGAATTACGGCAAACTACACGCTACAGTTCGCAGATGGAACTGGGTCAAGTAATACTTCAGCATCTGCATTAATTAATGCAGGGGTTCCAAACTTGAGAGCAATCTTCCCTTATAGCTTTGATCAACGCCATGCATTTGCAGTAACAATGGATTATCGTTATGGTTCAGGAAAAGATTACAACGGTCCGGTAATTAAAGATTTCAATTTGTTTGAAAACACAGGTTTGAATATCTTCTCTCGAATTTATTCCGGTGCTCCATATTCAGGGCAGACCTTCATTACTAATACACAACAAAATGTTGGGTCAACTCCATTGTATGCGGGGTTAGATGGAACAACAAATGGGTCTAGATTGCCTTGGTCTTACCAATTGGATATGCAGTTAGACAGAACGTTTAACTTAAAGATTGGAAAAGATACAGAAGGGAAAAAGCAAAAACCAGTATTCTTGAATGTATACATTAGAGCAACAAACTTGTTGAACCAATTCAACAGATTGAACGTTTATCGTGCAACTGGAAACTGGGATGACGATGGTTACTTAGCAGCTGCTGCTAGCCAACCGTCAATTCAAAATCAAACGGATGAGCAAGCATTCAGAGATTATTACGCGATCAAAGTGCAGAATGCATTTAATATTTCTGTGCCGAGAACGATTAGATTAGGTGTGAAATTTGACTTTTAATTAATTTAAGAATAAAGAATATGAAAAATGTTTCAATTAAATCTTTGCTAATTGCATTGGCTTTTTTAGCCAGCAATGCGAGTTTTGCATTAGAAGATGTAAGAGACAAAAAGCCGGTTAACAAGCCAACAACGCAGACAAACCTAAATGGTAAAGCTGCCAATTGTTCACCTTCAACTACTGCCTTAACAATGGAGTTTAATGACGTAAGTGCATTGCTGCAGCAAGGTGGACGACTTTTTCAGGGAACTGGATCTGTTGGAGTAGCGGCTTATGAGATTCCAAAAGGAAGTGGACTACGTGCAATCTTTGCTGGTTCACTTTGGATGGGAGGAGTTGATGCCAACGGTCAATTGAAATTGGCTGCCGTACGTTTTAAACAAGTCGGTAACGATTTTTGGGCTGGACCATTGACAGTTACACCAGGAACTGGTAATTATGACCCAAGTGTTCCTGCTGGTGACAATGTCATTCGTGATTTTGGTCAAGCGGATATCCAACCTGATCAGTGTGTCGCTTACGATAGGTTTTTTACAATTCGTAAAGGTGAAGTAATTAAATTCAAAACGTGGTGGGATTACACATATGATAATACCGACCCTAATGCTGAAGAGCCTGAAACACCATCTTCTGATGAATTAATGAGAATCCAGAATTGGCCAGCTCACGGAGATGTATCATTAGGACAGGATTTTTATCTTGCGCCTTTCTATGATAATACGAACTCTCAGGGTGTCGGAACAACAGGTCTTTACAGACCGATTGAAGATGGAGATTACCCTTGGTATGATGACATACTTGGAAACGATGACGTAAAATGTGGTATTGACAGACGTGTGACATTGTTTGGAGATGAAACGCATTGGTGGGTATTCAATGATAAAGGAAATATTCACGGTGAAACTGGAGGAGATCCAATTGGTATGGAAATTCGTGCACAGGCGTTCGGTTTTGCGACCAATGATGAGGTGAATAGAATGACTTTCTATAACTATGAGTTGATCAATAGAGGTACGCAAACCTTATTCAATACTTTCTTTTCGAAATGGTTAGATCCAGATTTAGGTAACGCAGCCGATGATTATGTAGGTTGTGATGTATCTCGAGGTCTTGGCTTTTGCTATAACGGAGATGAACTTGATGATAATGGTGTAGGAGTTTATGGAGCAAATCCTCCAGCAATTGGAGTAGACTTTTTCGAAGGTCCATATCTAGATGCAGATGGATTTGACAACCCTGGTCCTGTATTGGATTCGAACACAGGTTTTTATGTTGCTCCACCGCTGTTGGATGCACTGGATAGTAATGGTATTGTTTACCGTGGTATTGGAACAGGTTATTCTGATGGTGTTGTTGATAATGAGCGTTTTGGAATGCGTCGATTTACATACTTTACAAATGGAGCGGCTTTCCCATACACAGACCCAAGCTCTGCTGCGCAATACTATAACTTCATGGAAGGTAAATGGGCCAATGGATCAGAAATGTTCTATGGAGGAACCGGAGCAAATGGTTCTATTTTAACGGATTATATGTTCCCTGGAGATTCTGATTCGTTGAATTGGGGTACCGCTGGAATTGATCCTGGTGCTGATTGGGACGAATCCACAGAAAACAACCCTCCGGGCGACCGTCGTTTTGTGCAATCGGCTGGACCTTTTACATTGAAACCGGGAGCTGTGAATAATATTACGGTTGGAATCGTTTACGGACGAGGAACAGCGGGAGTAGCAAGTTCGATCGCTGCAATGAAAGCTGCAGATACTAAAGCGCAAGCTTTGTTTGATGCTTGTTTCCAAATTTTGGACCCACCAGATGCACCGCGTCTGCAAATTCAAGAACTAGAGAATGAGTTGATTCTTACATTGGATAACCCAGCGGGTTCAAACAATTTTAATGAAGAATACATTCAGGAAGATAAAGTAAACATTGTACTTGAAGGTGTTGATAAATTCTACAGATTTGAAGGATATCAAATATTCCAAATGTCTGATGAGTCGGCTGGTGTGGCGGATATTGCAGACCCGTTAAAGGCGCGATTGGTTGCACAGTGTGACATAAGAAATTTCAACAAAGATGCTAGTGGAAATGATTTATTCAACAGTCCAATTGACAGACTCATAAATTTTGAATTTGACGAAGCATTAGGTTTCGCAACTCCAGTTGAGAAAGTAGATGGCGAAAACAAAGGAATTCGTCATAGTTTCGTCATGACAGAAGATCAGTTCGCGACAGGAGATAGAACGTTGGTTAATCATAAGACATACTATTATATTGCGGTAGCATATGGTTACAACAACTTTAAAGATTATGATCCAAATGATCCATCTAAATTTGATGGTCAGAAAACACCGTATATCGCTTCTCGTTTGAGTTTTGATAAAAGCGCAATTGCTGCCGTGCCAGGTGTTCCGCATAGTCCACGCCCAGAATTGGGTGGAACTACTCAGTTAGCGGCATATGGAACAACACCTAAAATCACGAGAATTGACGGGCATGGAAATGGCGGTCGATCTCTTGAATTTACTACTGATACGGAGAACGCTGTTGTTTCATCAGGTTTTGTAGCAGAGCCAGAATATGAGGCAGGTCAGGGACCTATCAATGTAAAAGTTATTGATCCTCTGAATTTGGTAGGTGGACAATTCGAATTGAAATTTACAGACTACACAACAAATATTACTGAAGGTAATGCGGCAGATACTGCTTCTTGGGTGATTGATCGTTATGTAGATGGTGTACTTATAGAGAGTGTGTCTTCTCAACAGACAATAGAAATCGATAACGAACAACTGATCCCACAATGGGGGGTATCTGTTCAAATTGCGCAGAAAGAATATTTCTTTGAGAGTGGCGCAACTACCATGAATAATACGACAAGAACGACAGACATACTTGACAATTCAATAACTTTTGCGGATTCATCGAAACGATGGCTGCAAGGTGTTCAAGATGTCGATGGGTATACAGCATTGAACTGGATTCGTTCAGGTTCAGTGAATGAAACTGACTTCGTCACCGCGGATTTATATAATAATCCGGGATGTTATCCTGACGAATTGAATCGTGATCCGGATAGAAGATGGTCAGGTATTTTGGATGGAACTATGGCTCCCCATTTAATGGTTGGGTACCAGTGTGACTTTATGCCTTTGGCATACTATAAATCATCTCCTTCCTATCCAAATGCGGCTGAGACTTCACCAGGAGTTGCTCGAACAAATGCTGGATTGGCGTTTTCTCCAAGTATTGATATTGTCATTACGAATGATAAATCGAAATGGACGAAATGTTTGGTTCTAGAGTTAGGACGTGACGAGACTTTAAATATAGGCGGAGCGAAACCAGGAGCAATGCGTAAAAGTCTGAGTAGAGATATTAATGGAAATGAAATCAGTGGTAGCACAGGACAAGGCTGGTTCCCGGGTTACGCAATTGATATAGAAACGGGAGCACGTTTGCACATGGCATTTGGTGAGAATTCATTCTTAGGAACCGATGGTGGTGGAGACATGATTTGGAATCCAGGCAACAGATTGTTTGATGCCCTAGGAAATCCAAAACTTGGAGGTATGCAGCCCATTTATGTATTTAGTCATAAACAAAAAGAGATCAATGGAATTACTACTGGAGGCTATGATATGGGCTACTATAATGGAGGTACACACGACATCTCTGAACTGGTTAACTTGATGACACAGGTTGAAGCGAATAGCGGACTTGCTAAAAGTCAATTCTACCAAAGTTTGTCTTGGATTGGATATCCATTGTTGGCTTTCGATAGAGATGAGTTTGAAATTGAAACAGATGTACGAATAAAAGTTCGAGTTTCGAAAGAATACAAAACATTCAATGCGTCAGGTAAAAACGGTGGAAAACCAATGTATTCATGGAATATGGATGAATTGGCAACGCAGACTAGAGTCGACAGTGAATTGTCCGATGCTTTGAGTGCGATTGGAGTAGTTCCAAACCCGTACTACGCGTTCTCTGAATATGAACGAGGTCGATTGGATACACGAGTTAAAATCACCAATTTGCCGGATGTATGTAACGTAAATATTTATACAACGAATGGTAAACTTGTAAGATCCTTTAAGAAGGATAGCCCAATTACAAGTATTGACTGGGATTTGAACAACAATAAAGGAATACCAGTCGCAAGTGGGATTTATTTAATACATGTTGAAGTGCCAGGAATTGGTGAAACAGTATT
This sequence comes from Crocinitomicaceae bacterium, assembly GCA_965660955.1. GTDB lineage: Bacteria > Bacteroidota > Bacteroidia > Flavobacteriales_D > Crocinitomicaceae > UBA2040. Next base: position 24,206 of record CBFIBY010000017.1, read on the forward strand.
GAAATTCTACGGTGGTATTAGACAAGTTGACTTACAAGGTATATAAAACGAAATAGAAGAGTATAATGAGAAATTCAATCATAACTATGAAAAGAAGTTTGTTTGTTTCGGCAATAATGATCGGATTGTTTGCATCAGCAGGTAATGAAGATCGTGTTGGTTCGAGTGGAGCAGGTCAACTCCTAATCAACCCTTGGGCAAGAGGCTCAGCAATGGGTGATGCAGGAATTGCCAATGCCAAAGGATTGGAAGCTTCCTATTTGAATATTGCTGGACTAGCGTTTACTACGAAGACACAGTTGAAATTCAATACAGCCAATTGGTTGGGGAATGCAAGTGTTAGAATGTATTCGGCAGGAATTGCACAACGTGTTTCGGATGGAGGTGTAATGACAGTTAGTGTTCAATCCATGAATTACGGTGAGATTCCGATTACAACTGTGAATTTGCCAGAAGGTGGAATTGGAACATTTTCACCAAGAACGAATATTGTGAATATTGGTTACGCTAAAGAATTCTCTAGTTCCATCTATGCGGGGATAAATTTGAAAGTGATTTCAGAAAGTATCTTTAATGTTAGGGGAAATGGAATTGCCATCGACGCGGGAATTCAGTACGTAACTGGAGAGCAAGATCAACTTAAGTTTGGAATTACTTTGAAAAATGTTGGACCGACGATTCGATACAAAGGTGATGGATTTACCTCTGAGAATATTAATACAGAAACAGGTAATCTTTCGTCTTTAGATCAGCGAGTGCAAGCTTATGAATTACCTTCTTTATTAGGTATTGGTGGTTCTTACGATTTTAATTTCGACGAAAAGAGTAAATTGACTTTAGCCATTGGTTATACAGCTAACTCATTCTTTTACGATCAATTCCGATTTGGAGCTGATTACGGAATGACATTAGATAAATTTGCTTTTAATTTAAGAGGTGGGTTTGTTTATGAGAAGAATTTATTCTCTGCTGAAAACAGATCGAATGCGTTAATCGGACCAACTGCTGGTTTCTCAGTAGACGCACTGGTTGGAAAGAATAAAACAGCTTTAGGAGCGGAATACAGTTCTCGTTTTGCTGGTGCATTCGGAATCATTCACACTTTCGGAATTACGATTAATCTGAAATAGAAAAACGTTTTTTATATTTGTGTAGCAAGAGAGTCTTTTAGGCTCTCTTGTTTGCATTTAATAACAATAGCATAAAAATACAAGATGTCACAAATTTCATACTACACGCCAGAAGGAATGCAAAAGTTGAAAGACGAATTGCATGATTTGAAGACAGTACAAAGACCTGCTGTAAGCGCGCAAATTGCAGAAGCAAGAGATAAAGGTGATTTATCGGAAAACGCAGAATACGATGCAGCTAAAGAAGCACAGGGATTGTTAGAGATGAAAATCTCCAAACTGGAAGTTTTATTGGGAAATGCGCGTGTTATTGATGACAGCAATATTGATAGTACAAAGGTTTATATCCTATCCAAGGTCAAGATTAAAAATGTGGCTAATGAAATGGAAATGGAGTATACGATTGTTGCAGAAAACGAAGCGAATCTAAAAGAGAAAAAAATCTCAGTAGATTCTCCAATCGGAAAAGGTCTTTTGGGCAGTGCAGTTGGTGAAATTGCTGATGTGGAAACTCCAAACGGAATCATTAAGTTTGAAATATTAGAAATCGCTCGAGCATGAGTTCAATTTTTTCTAAAATACTCAGTGGCGAAATTCCCGCTCATAAAGTTCTTGAAGATGACAAACACCTCGCTTTCTTAGACGTTTTTCCGCTTCAGAAAGGACATGTTCTTGTTATCCCTAAAGAAGAGATTGACTATATCTATGATATGGAAGATAACGCTCTGGGTGAATTGATGACTTTTTCAAAGAAAGTAGCGAAGAAAATTAAAGTTGCTTTCCCTTGTCCTAAAGTCGGCATTGCTGTGGTTGGATTAGAAGTTGCGCATGCCCACATCCACTTAATTCCTATCCATTCCGTGGGAGATATGAACTTCCAAAAGGAAAAATTAAGCTTATCAAAAGAAGAGTTTGAATCAATCGCCAGCCGGATAAGAGAAGTTCAGGTATGATTTTTGAATTCAAAGAAGCATGAAAAGTTTATTTATGAAACGTCTTTTTAAAGTTATTCTCGCTTTTTTGTTCAGTAGTTCCACAATGGCGCAAGATGAACAAAGTGATGAATTGAATATTTTGTTTATTGGTAATAGTTACACCCACATGTATGAGATGCCTTTTATTTTTGACAAAATAGCCAAAGCAAAAGGGAAACCTGTTCACGTGGAAATGAATACACGCAGTAGTGCAACGTTTAATATTCACACAACTCGCACAGACATGTTCGAGGCTATTAACAGTCGACCATGGGATTATGTAGTTTTACAAGGTTTTAGTAGAGAATTGTCTCATTCCAAAGAACATATTGATACTGCTTCAATACCCTATTTCACTCAAATTGTTGATTCAATCAAAGCGAATAATGCCTGTACGAACTTATTGTTATATAATACGTGGGGATACAAAGATGGTTATAGTCATCGCGAGGAAACGGATACCTATGAAAAGATGTCGGATGCAATTGTTGAAGGGTACAAATATATAAGTGAAACTTTTAACATTCCTATTGTTCCCGTTGGTCAGGTATGGAGAGAACTTCGTGAGAAACATCCAGAAATTAATTTATACGATAAAGACAACGCACATCCAAGTAAAAAGGGCTCCTATTTAGTTGCGAGCACATTCTTTACTGCTTTGTTTAAAGAGAGTCCAGAAGGAGCAAAAACATCAACTATTCGAAAGAATGTTGCTGATAAAATTCAAAAGGTAGCGGGAGATTATGTGCTTAAGAATTTTGAACGCTATCGGTTGAGCCAGGATTTCTTTAAATTGAATTGGGAAGTAACGAAGAGTGGAGCGTATTTTTTAAAGGGAGAATCCAATTTTCAAGATGCTGTTAAACTAACATGGGATTTT
>CBFIBY010000018.1:0-26501 GCA_965660955.1 Crocinitomicaceae bacterium
CAAGCTCGGTCACTTGATGATACATGATGAAGATTTCTTCATCTTTGAAATTTGTTCTCGGCTTTTGCAGCGAAAGTAAAGTGTCTACTTCCACGTAATCCCAATAATTGATGGGTTTGGCTTGAAGTAGTCCGTTTAAATAGGTTTCTGAATTTTCGCCTAGGTCGGCATATTTCTTTTCAATTTTTTCTATGATTTTATCCTTGCTCATGGAGATTGCATTTGGTGTTTTCACAACTCATCAGGTCATTATGCCCGTCTACCAAATTTACAAGTTTTCAAAAGATTCAATCCAGATTTGGAGCTAGAATTCCCAATTGACGGGAATTTTCACGTATTTTTTTAAATGTGTGAGACTACAAATTGATTTGAGCGCCAATGATAATTCCATTACTCGAAGCTCCGCGAACGCTATGTGTTTGACCTGGTGGTAAATTTCCTCCACTGATGAAATTCAAGGGTGAATAACCTGCGGTGTTAAAATATTCTACGAATAAACGTGTTGATCGATTAACCAAAGCATTGAATCCAGCGATGAACTGATTCTGGCGTTCCCAAGGTGATCCTTCCGGACCTGCTCTGAATTGTGACCATTCGGCTGAAAGACTAAAAATTGTGGCATCTTCTGGATTAAAGTCAAATTTCGCACCGACATCTGTCGAACTCACTTTTGAAGCCGCGTAGATGTTTAATGGTGGCGCTGGATTGAAAGTTCCGGGCCATTCTTTTGCGGTAATGGCGTAACCACCTTTCACGGTAATTCTGTTCATCACTTCCAAACGAGCATAAACCGCATAAGCAGGATTATTCATTTTTGTTGGGGCAAAGTGTGTAATTGGAAAAGAGTGTGAATAGGATGTTCCATGCATGTATGATCCTCCGATGTTGAAACGAGAATTCCCGCCTAGTTTTAAGGTATAGTTGATATCTGCTGTGAAGTTATTCAACACTGAAGGGACTGCCGAAGAGTCTCCAGTGAATGTCTGCAAAGCTCGAAAGCTAGCTCCTCCTTGCACAGCTGTGAAAGAAGCGCGAAGTCCCCATTTGTTGAAACCAAATTCACCACCATAACCTAAACCACCGAAGGTATGCCACATTGTTGAATTCGTGAAAGGAGATACACTGCCAGTTCCACCAAAATTAACGTCCATTTTACCTAAGGATACATAAAGAGGAAATGAGCGTAAATCGCCGAGAACCACAAATCCTTTCCGCAATTGCAATTGATTTCTTCCTAAGGCTGTGATTGTTCCTGCACCAAAACTTTGTTGCGGACAGTATAAGATATCTGCATAAGCTGTGATCCAATCATTTACCGCCATAGTTGTCGATAATTGGAAGGAGTGAATGACCATTTCACTAACTTCTTTCCCCAACTGATTATCTGCCGTCGGGTGACGCATCAAGTAACCGAATTTATTTTCTGTATTGCTTTTTTGGTAGTCAAAGATGGAAATTAGTGAAGTTCCGATAATCAAACTGCGGTTGCGCAATTCGCCTCGTTTTCGTTCTTCTAAGAGAATAGTTGTTTTACGCAAATCCTGATTTTGCTCCATCATTTTGTAGGAGAATTCAGAGTTCAAGCCTATGCTGGGCGCGTTATTGCCATCTTTCCCAAAAGAGCGACCGAATTTCGTTTTATACGTATTGTCTTGTGCTAAAAGTTGAATAGGCAATGCAATTATCAGCAGGATAAAAAGGTATTTCATTGTATTTAGTTGTTGTACTGTGAGTACATACGGATATCAAGGACAAAAGTTGCGTGCAAAGATACGGAAATGATGGGCGTTTTTAGAAACTTTTGTTACACAATTTGCGCTGAATTAACGTCTTCTTCTGTTCCGTTTTTCTCTGTTTTCAAGAAGCTTTTCCAACACTTTGTCCAACACTTCAATTTGAAATTGATTTTCAATCACACCTAAAGCACTTTTTGCCGTGTCGTAATCTAAAAACTCATACAATAGAATCCACTTGTCCGTTTTTGTTTTTACATACACATCGTAGGTAACAGATTTCAATTTGCCTTGATTAGGAACTAAGAAGCCTTGCATGCCTGGAACTCCTCCGGAAGTTGTGTTTTCAGAAGACAAAACGAGTTTTCCAAAAACTGGGGTATGTAAGTGTTCCCAATGACCTATTCGGATACCTCCAAAAGAACCATATTTTCTGAATTTCTTCTGCGTTTTGTTAATTTCTAGGCCATTGGATCCAGTAAGAAGTACAATTCCAAAAATTAGAAAAGGTAAGCCGGTTACCCCAACTGTTGGCAGGAGAACCAAACCAGCAGCGATTGTAAAAACCCCAGGAACGAGATAATTATTGGTAAATCCTTCGTGGATGATGAAATTTTCTTTCATCCGTTCAGTAATGTATTTCGTAAATTATCCATTATCCATTATCCATTATCCATTATCTATAACCCGCAGCCACCCCAATATCCTTTTCTTATCAATATACCATCGCAAATCGCCCTTGCGTTCCAAATCTATCCAAACACGGCTATCGCCATATTTGCCTGGATTCTGCTGAATAATTTCTATTTCATCGTCCCCTTTCACTTGAGAAACAATGGCAACATGCCCGTAGGAACCTCCGTCCATGACAATTAAATCTCCAACTTGCGGTTTGGAAACGCTTGGGTTTGTGAATTGAAGAAGTCCTCTTTCCGGGTTTATTTCGCCATCTCTGACGGTGTGTTTGAAAAAGCTTTTCGCATGTCCATAAGAATTGGGCATTTTATGATTGAAATGTTTTAAGTAGTAGCGTTTGACAAATTCCACGCATTGGTATTTCAAACCAACATTGTAACCGTCGATAACCGTTCTTCCCTCGACCGTTGAAGTTGAGCCGTTATAATAGACTTTTACGCCGTGCAAGCTGTCAATGGCTTGTCCGAAAGAATAATCTTTGTTTTTGGATAAATAGCTGACCCCTTGGTAACTGCCAAAGGCGATAAGAGTAAGTAGAGAAATCCAAAAAACGGCTTTTTTCACAGAGTGAATTTACAAAACATAAGTATATTCTGCGCACTTAATTTTCTTGTCATTTTTGCCAAAGGTTTCTACCTTAGTGAGCCAGCCTTTTTCATTGTAGGTATAAAAAACCTCGTTCGTTTTTTTCTTTTTAAAAAAGGAAACGGAGCTTTGCAGTTTTGAATCTACATATAATTTCACTCTCCGCATTCTTTCATTCCCTCTGTTGTCGTAGGAAACAAACAATTTCTGTCTATCCCACGAAAAGTCATATTCTATTTTCCATTTAATGTTGTCGTTCGCATCGTATTGGATAGACTCAACAATGAACGTATCCTTAATGGTATATTTTTGAACTTGCTTCGTTATTTCTCCCTTTTCATTGAAATTTTGGTATACACGGATGAGGTATTCTCCGTCCGATTCTTCCCATTTGCAAATTTGGGTTTCGTCCTTCTTTTTGTTCAATTGCTCACCTTCTGGTTTGCAACCGTATGTCCATGTTTTTATTACTTTTCCTTTTCCGTTACTCAAGGTTGTTTTGGATGGATCGCAATCCTTGTAAAAATCATAGCTCCAAATTCGATATTCCTTTTCGCCTCCTTTTTTGAAACGAACCGATGAGATGGCACAATCATTATTGGCATAGGTCCATGTGCTTCTTGTTACTATTTTCCCTTTGCTATTCACAGATTTTGATTCAATTAGTCGAAAATTGGCATTATACGTATTGATTTTTTCAATTTTCTTTCGTCCATTTTTCGATTGGCGTTCATAGCGGGTTACGTTGCCCTTTGCATTGTAATCAACTTCGTTTGAAGAAGTAATTTCTCCTTTGTTATTTGTAACGGTGTTTTTTGTGATTAAACCATCGGAATTGTAGGTTCTTTCAATGGCTTTTGTGTGTTTCTCTTTGTTGTAGGTGTTTGTAATTTTCACCTCTTTGACTTTCCCTTTTAGGTCATCAGCCAATGGGTTTTGATTCAAATTCCATATTTCCCAATCAAAATAGGAATTGTGAGAATTTTGGGCTTGTGATGTTAATGTGGCGAGGATAAAAAGTAGTAGAATAATAAAGCGCATAAGAGTCGATTATAAGTTTATGTCAGTATAACTGTATAAAGGGGCATTTGTTACAAAGCTAAATCCATTTTTTTTTGCATTTTTAAGATTCAATCAATAATACACATGAATCACATCGTTTCCAATTTCGAAGAATATCAAAAAGCCTATCAATCTAGCGTAGAAAATCCCGAACAGTTCTGGGGTGATTTTGCCGAAAAACAGTTTACTTGGAAGAAACCATGGGAGAAAGTGCTTTCGGGCAATATGGAGTCAGGAAACGTTCGATGGTTCGATGGCGCAGAATTAAACATAACCGAGAATTGTATCGACCGCCATTTGGAAACAAAAGGAGAGCAAACGGCCATTATTTTCGAAGCGAATGATGTAAATGAAAAAGCGCTGCACATCTCCTACAATGAACTGGCAAAGAATGTCAACAAAACCGCTAACATGCTAAAAAACATGGGCGCCCAAAAAGGCGATCGGATTTGTTTGTACATGCCTATGGTTCCCGAATTGGCCTACGCTGTTTTGGCTTGTGCTAGAATTGGAGCGGTGCATTCAGTTGTTTTCGCGGGATTTAGTGCGAAAAGTTTGAGTGATAGAATCAACGATGCGACGTGCAACATTCTCTTGACAGCTGACGCTGGTTTCCGTGGGGCGAAAGTGACACCGCTGAAATCGATTGCAGATGAAGCTTTGGAAACGTGTCCCAGCGTAGAAAATGTTGTAGTTCTGAATCGAACAAATACACCAATTGAAATGAAAGAAGGTCGCGATCACTGGTGGCATGAAGAATTCCTTAAAGCAAGCGATGTTTGCCCAACGGAAATCATGAAAGCCGAAGACATGCTATTCATTCTGTATACCTCAGGAAGTACTGGCAAACCAAAAGGAATGGTGCACACGTGTGGTGGATATATGGTTTACACAAATTATAGTTTTCAAAATGTATTTCAATACAAAGAAGGCGACATTTATTGGTGTACAGCCGATATTGGTTGGATTACAGGTCACAGTTATATACTTTACGGCCCATTGAGTGCCGGAGCTACGACATTGATGTTTGAAGGTGTTCCATCGTATCCAGAAAATGATCGTTTTTGGGAAATAGTTGCCAAACATAAAGTCAACATATTTTACACGGCGCCAACTGCAATTCGAGCACTTCAAATGTGTGATTCTGCTTTGGTCAATAAACACGATTTGAGTTCGTTAAAAACTTTAGGAACTGTTGGAGAACCAATAAATATTGAAGCGTGGGAATGGTACGACGAAATGATAGGGAAGAAGCATTGTCCAATAGTTGATACGTGGTGGCAAACAGAAACGGGTGGAATTATGATTTCGCCACTGTCTGGAATTACGGAGTGTATTCCAACATTCGCAACTTTACCATTGCCTGGAATTCAACCTTGCCTTCGTGATGAAAATGGAAATGAAATATCTGATGAAGGAGAGGGTCGTTTGTTTATTAAATTCCCTTGGCCGAGCATGGCACGAACGATTTATGGAAATCATCAACGTTACATGGACACGTATTTTAGCACCCAAAAAGGAAATTACTTCACCGGTGATGGTGCCAAACGAGATCAACAAGGAAACTACCGAATAACAGGTCGAGTGGATGATGTAGTTATTGTCAGTGGACATAATTTAGGAACGGCTGAAATTGAAAATGCCATCGACGAGCATCCAATGATTACAGAAGCAGCTGTAGTCGGTTATCCGCATGATGTAAAAGGAAATAGTATCTACGCCTTCGTAACTTTGAAGAATATTGATTTGGTCCATGACAAAGAAACGCTGGTCGAATTGCGCAAAGAAATTCTCGATTTGGTGTCTAAGATCATCGGTCCAATCGCCAAACCCGAAAAAATTCAATTCACAACGGGTCTACCGAAAACGCGCAGCGGAAAAATCATGCGTCGAATTTTAAGAAAAATTGCTTCTAACGAATTGGATTCTTTGGGAGATATTTCTACACTTTTGAATCCGGAATGTGTTGAGGATATTATTGAAAATAGGCTTTAAAAGAGTTGAAAGAGTTGCGTGTTTCTAGTTGAGTTTGACACAAAACTCGCAACTCTCACTTTCTTCAAAGAAGAAACATCTCGTAACCCGCAACTAACTTTTAAAAAAGAAATTGTTTACCTTTCCAGTATTCGAACATCTTCTACCAAAGACGTTTCAATGAAAGGCAAAAAACCATCTATTAATCAAATTGAAAAAGAGCTCAAACAGCTCTATAAAAAATGGCCAGATTTTCGGAGGTTTCTGAAAAAGCTAGGCTGTTCGAGTCACAAAGCGGAAGATATATTTCAAGAAGCTTTGCTGATTTATTCCCGAAAAAAGCAAGATCCCGAGTTTGTTCTCACCGTCGAAGCTTTCTACTATGTGCGCAACACAGGCAAATTGCTCTGGTATAATCAAGCGCGAAAAGAGCAGAAACAAGCGACCTTTTCTTTAGAAAGTGATGTTGAAGAATTGAACGATGTGTGGTTTCAAAAAGAAATGCTGCTTCGTTCAATGGAAACGGCTATTGAAAAATTGGGAAAGAAGTGTCAAGAAATATTACAGCTCTTTTATGGTTTGGGTTGGAATATGGTTGACATTGCTAAAAAAGTAGGTTTGCGAAATGACAAGGTGGCGAAAGCACAAAAATACCGTTGTCTGAACAAAGCCAAAGAACAAATTGCCGAAATGGAAATGTCTGACTCACAAAATGTAGACTTCGACTACGCTCAGCCTACAGAAAAAGAATTTAACGCCGACTGAGCGGAGTCGAAGGCAAGTGATTAAATCAAAAAAATAAGATGAACGAGAATTGGACAAAATTTATAGAATTATTCCTTCAAGGAGAATTGTCTCCTGAAGATACAGCCAAACTGCAAGCGGAATTGGATAGAAATCCAGATATGATGGCAAGTATGGAGCAACAAAAGCTGGTACATGAAGCGGCGAAACGAAGTGGCGAACGAGCATTTATTCAGAATATCGGTCGAGGATTCAACCTTCAAGCGAAGTTTAAAACAGGTTTGTTTTCTGTGTTGGTGGCAGGGGTAATTGCAGCAGTCGCGTATTTCACAGTTAATCATTTTGCTCGAACGGAGTCAAATTCGAATCGAACGGAAACGGCAGATGTAAGTGACGCAGTTGTTGGGAAATATGAAGAATTGGATGCGAAATCAGAGTTGGACAATTTGCCAATTGTCTACTTTGAACACGATGGAAAAAGCACAGCATTTACCTCGCCGAAAGGAGTCGTTATTTCTGTTCCTAAAAAGACATTTTTATTGGATGGCAAACCTTATAATGGAAAAGCAGTTGTGCAATACCAAGAAGCCATTGATGCGGTGGACATCATCAAAGCTGGTCTGAGCACAACTTCGGGCGACCGTTTACTCGAAACACAAGGGATGTTTGGAATCAAAGCCTTCACACCAGATGGACGAGAATTGACCATAAACGACGACGACGGCATCTATTTGCAAGTCCCAGTTGATGAAAACAAAGCAGGCATGCAATTGTTCCAAGGTGTGAAAAACGACAAAGGAGATATTGATTGGCAAAATCCAGCACCTATTGAAAGACTTCCCGTACAAGCCGATATGCTCGATTTGGATTTATTTCCTCCGGGATTTGAGCCAAAATTGGATGAATTGAAGTGGCACAAAAAGAAAACGAAAAGAGATAGTTTGTATTTGAGTTTTGAGGAGGTCGAGCCAATTGCAGATACAACTTCTTCTGTGGCGAATACAATTCAGCCTGCATACCCGCATAATAAGGAATCTTTTGATAAGTCAATAATTCATAATACGGCCAAGTTCAAGGTTCAAATGAACGAAAGTAGAATGTTCGTCTTACCAAACAGTTTTTACATGATGGATTTTGATGTTACTTATAAAGCGAAGAATTTTTTATCCGCAGAACCAAAAGTACACGCTAAAAAAATAGGCGAAGGAAAATATGAGATAACTGTTGGTTATATGCAGGACAGTGATTTTATGGACGACCCAAGAAAAATCAGTTATGATTTCGCCTCAATTAACCAAAATGCTGAGAATACGGGCCAAGATCATTTCGTGTTTGATACTGGTTTAGAAGGAGTTTCCATAGAACATAAAAGCACATTGAAAAGGGTGAATGATAGAGTGCCTTTTTATGAAGCGACTTATTTGGTGAGTTTCCTTAGAAGTTATAACCGAACAATAACTATCAAAGCAAATCAAATTAGTCCACAGATTTTTGCAGGTAGAAGAAACAGTTTCGAAATAGTCATTACACCGAAGAGTACTTTAGCTTCATTCTCGGCGGCAACGGAAGGAAAAATAGTAATAAGTGATTCTAAATGCCCACTCCCACCCTCCAAAGTTCTCGCCATTTGGAAGAAAAAGTTCAACGGAACCATCCTCGCTACCCGCGATTTTGAAAAAAGAATGATTGCCATTCATGGTGCGTGCAATGAAAAAGTATTTGATGTGTATGCGAACCAAATCAACAAACCTTTGTGGCAATTGGATGAACAAGTAGTAAAAATGGGGTATCCAAATTTCCAGCAATTCGCCGACGAAAGAGTGGGCGCATTAAAACAAGACAATGCTCACATGAACGTACTTCGACAGTACTATCAATCCAATGTTTCGAAATTGAAGGAAATGGCGAAGAAGGATAAAAATTTTGAGAAAGCATTGCGTCTGGCTTGGGATAAGAAAATAAGTAGTGAACGAAATTCTTCAACGACCCGAGAAATCAAAAGAGCTGCACAGGCATTTCAAGAAGAATACAGCCTGAACTTGAACAACATGCTCGATCAATTGGGCAGAAAGAAAGTTGTAGGCGTTACGATTCGGGGGAATAGCTATGGAGCCAATCGTACGCCTCGAACCTTCCCAAATAAAAGTGTTTCTCCTTCGACAAGAACAAGTTCTGCGATTTATAATATTGATCGTTTCACAAGTATAAATACAGCAAATAGAACCTCAGGTGAATTCACCGATAAAAATGGAAAGAAAGCAAGATTGATTTATAACAAAATGAAAGCTCGAATTAAAAACGCAGCAAAATATGGACAACTTTTCTTGTATTTACTTCCGAAGCAATTGAACAGTTTTCAACGCATCAATCCAACGAATGGCCTGTTCGACTACTCTTTGAATAACAATATTCAGTACAATGCGATTTTTGTTGGAATCAATGAAAATGGATATTTCCTTGCAGATAAAAAGAATGTCAAAGGTGGTGATTTGGGTGAAATAAATCTAAAATCGGTGAGTGAAGAGGAATTCGAACGAAGAATTGAAAAAATGAATGCGGGTCGCAATTCGAAACCGATGTCCGTCAAAAATGAACTCACATGGCTGAAAACGGAAAGGAAAGATTATATCGTTCAATTACAGCGACAGAAAGATGCTGAATTCAGAAGAATTATGCAGAAGATTGTACATCCGTGTAGTTCTGGAGAGTATTATTTTTATATTGAACCAGAAAAAGATGATGGACAGAATCCATTTTTATAGTTGGAAAGTAAAAAAAACAGAGTTCTTGTCTTCTACACCTCCCTCGGTCCCTCCTCAAGGAGGGAGGGACGAAGAGCTTCAAAAGTTAAGGGTGCATACAACTTCCCTCCTTGAGGAGGGATAGAGGGAGGTGTCACCTTAAAGTTGAGACTCCATATCCATTTAGCAACTTTCCAACCTTGCCTTCCGCAAAGCCGAACAACTTTCAGACTAAAAAACTAACTTAGGCTGAGCGAAGTCGAAGTCTAATCTCGTCGTCTCGGCGGTCGATTCCCACCATCGCGTTTCGGTTTATTAGAACCGCCTTGTCGATTTCCACCACCACGGTTTCCACCTCCGCCAGATTTTTTCTTCGATTGAAAATCACGTCGGCCACGGTTTCGTTGACCTTGCGGTTGTTTTACTGGAGCGGGTTCATTCGGATCCAATTCAAATGGATTATCCGTCATAACCGGAACCTGCTGAGAAATAAGTTTTTGGATGTCTTTTAAGTATGCTTTTTCTTCTTGATCACAGAACGACCATGCTGTTCCGCTAGCGCTCGCACGACCTGTTCGACCAATACGGTGAACGTAAGTTTCTGGAACATTCGGCAGATCGTAATTGATGACCAAAGGCATGTCAGAAACGTCAATCCCACGAGCTGCAATGTCGGTCGCGACTAAAACATTCATCGAACCTTCTTTGAAAGCTTTCAATGCTCTTTGTCTCTGCGTTTGGGACTTGTTACCATGAATGGCAGCAGCCTTGATATCATTTTTTAGAAGGATGCGAACTACTTTGTCGGCTCCATGTTTCGTTCTGGAGAAGACTAAAGTCTGACCTTTGTTTTCATTTTGAAGCAAATGGGTTAACAGTTTCGCTTTGTTTCGTTTCGCCACAAAGAAGACACCTTGTTCTACTTTTTCGGCTGTTGCTTGTTCGGGTTGAATATCAACTCGTTCGTAATCACCAAGGATCTGTGTAGACAATTCTGCACTTGCTTTTGGCATCGTCGCTGAAAAGAAAAGAGATTGTCTTTCTTTCGGTAACATCGCGATAATTTTTTTGATATCGTGAATGAATCCCATGTCGAGCATTTGATCCGCTTCGTCCAAAACGAAGTATTCAATATCGCGAAGTGTAATGTATTTTTGCGAAATAAGATCGAGTAAACGTCCAGGTGTCGCGATCAAGATATCAACTCCAGCACGTAAGGCATTGGTTTGTGTTCCTTGTTTGACTCCACCGAAAATCACGGTATTTTTCAAACGTGTGTTTTTGCCGTATTCTTTGAAATTATCATCGATTTGAATTGCCAATTCTCTCGTTGGCGTAACAATCAAGGCTTTTACTCGTCTTTTTCCTTTGTTGTCGTGTTGCTCCTTGCTCAACAGCTGAATAATCGGAATGGCGAAAGAAGCCGTTTTCCCTGTTCCTGTTTGGGCGCAACCGAGTAAGTCTTTGCCTTTCAGTAAAATAGGAATCGATTTTTCTTGGATTGGAGTTGGAGAAGTATAGCCCTTTTCTTCAAGAGCACGTAATATAGGGTCAATTATCCCTAGGTCTTTAAATGTCATTTAGTTGTTTTGTTGGGACAAAGGTACGCTTTTTAATTGGACCGCTTCGCTGATGGAACGCTGCGTTACGGCATTATGGAACAATGATCCCTCCGTTGATGGATTTGAAATTATTTTATCCAACAGGCGCAACGGTCCATACTCATCAGACATAGCCGGTCCAAAACCCTATTACTTCGCGTTCAACAAATCCATAACTTCATCCAAACGAGGTGAAAGTACTATCTCCGTTCTACGGTTCATCGCTCTTCCTTCGGGTGTTGAATTGTCACCTTTAGGAAAATGCTCACCTCTGCCGGCTGGTGTTACTTGTTTTGGATCAACTTTGTAGCTCCACGTCAATACACGAACCACCGATGCGGCACGAGCAACGCTCAAGTCCCAGTTATCTTTGTAAACTGCCGTTTTGATTGGAATATTATCCGTGTGTCCTTCTACTAATACATCAATATCAGGATTCTTCACAAGAACATCGGCTAACAATTTCAACGCTTCAGCTCCTTTTTGTTCCATATCTGCGCTCCCTGATTTGAACATCAATTTGTCCGACATCGAAACATATACTTTCCCGTTTTTCACATCTACGGTCAACTCGTCTGAATTGAATCCTAAAAGCGCTTTGCGTAAAGTCGCATTCAATCTTTCGGTGATAGAATCTTGTCGAGCAATTATGGCACGCATCTCTGCCAAATCTTTCTCTCGGTTCCGTAATGTATTTTCACGCTCTTGCAATTTTTTACTCAGTTCAGCTTGATCGGATGATGATTCCTTAAGCAAATTTTCATAATCGACTTGAATAATATCTTTCTGTTGTTCCATTTCCGCAAGTGAAGCTTCCAAATCTTCAATCGATTGTGCTCGTTCGGCAGAAACTGATTTTTGAGCATCCAAAGCCGAGCAAAGACTATCGCGTTGGGCAACAGTTGCTTTCAAACGTTTTGAACCTTTTAGTGATTTCTCTGGTGTGTCTCCACATTGATAAACAGGTGCACATGATTGCAGCATGAATGCACTAAATACAAATAGAATAATGAACTTTTTCATAATATAAATGTTACACAGTTTGATGTCGCAAATGTATACTTAAATTTGCTTCTCAAGTTTCAGTTAATACGCTTTTTTAACGTTTTATAATATATTGAAAATTAACGGATTTATGTCGAATATATATTCTTTTGATTACCAAACACCAAATGGAGAAACGCATTCCTTTAAAGAGTTTGAGGGCAAGCCGATTTTGATTGTCAATACTGCAACACAATGTGGTTTGACCCCTCAGTTTTCAGGGTTAGAGGAATTGCACCAAACGTACAAAGATCAAGGTTTAGTGGTTTTGGGTTTCCCATGCAATCAATTTATGGGACAAGAGCCCCTAAAGGATGACGAAATGGAAAGTGCCTGTAAAGTCAATCATGGAGTTACTTTTCAATTAACGAAAAAAGTAGATGTGAATGGAAATAATGCCCATCCCGTTTACAAGTTTTTGAAAAAGAAAAAAGGCGGCTTTTTATTCTCTCAAATCAAATGGAATTTCACGAAATTTTTGATTGATAAAAATGGAGTACCTATAAAGCGTTACGCACCAACTGTGAAGCCGAAGGAAATGGAAGAAGATATTAAGAACCAACTTTAGGATTTATAGCTTTTTACCAAAAGCCTTCATACCGTTTCTTCAATTGATTCCAAAATAATGCGTCCCGCTTCGCGAATTTCTTCTTCCGTGATTGTCAAAGGAGGACTTAAGCGAAAACTATGGGGATGAGATAAAAACCAAAAACTAATCAGTTCTTTTTCAAGGCATTTTTTCACTACTTTTTCAACCCGCTCAAAGCTTTCCATATCAAATGCGAACATCATTCCTTTGCGGCGAATGGCTTTGATTTCAGAATTTTGACCGACAATATCTTCTAGAATTTGACCCAAATGCTCCACTTGATTCAAATCTATTTCCTTCGATAGCACATCTAAGGTTGCCGCCGCCGCCGCGCAAACCACTGGATTTCCACCAAAAGTGGTGATGTGTCCGAGCATAGGATTGTAGGTGAATTCTTTTAAATTTTCAGCCGAAGAAACGAGCGCCCCAATGGGCAATCCTCCACCTAGTGCTTTTCCCAAGGTGAGTACATCTGGAATGATTCCGAAGTGTTCAAAGGCAAAAAGCTCACCAGTGCGTCCCATACCACACTGAATTTCATCGAAAACTAACAAAGCTCCGACTTCTGTGCATTTCTTTCTTAATTCTTGTAGGTAACAAAGATTTGGGATGCGAACGCCTGCATCGCCTTGAATGGTCTCAATAAAAACACCCGCCGTTTTTTCTGTAATTTGTTCTAAATCTTCAAGATTATTATGCTCAATAAAACGAATATCTGGCATCAAAGGGCGAAATTTTTGCTTCTTCGTTTCATTTCCAGAGATCGAAAGCGAGCCATTTGTACTTCCATGATACGAACCGTGCATCGAAACGATTTCCGTTCGTCCAGTGACCCGTTTCACCAATTTAATGGCAGCTTCATTGGCTTCAGTTCCAGAATTTACGGGATAAACACAGTCCAAAGAGTCAGGGAGCAAAGCCGTTAGTTTTTTAGCGAAATCGAGAGGAGCATCTTGTATGAATTCACCATACACCATGACATGTAAATGTTTATCAACTTGTCGTTTGATGGCTTCCACGACTTTCGGATGTTTATGACCAATGTTGTTTACTGCTACACCAGCTATCATATCCATAAAGCGTTTACCACTTTTATCGTAAATGTAAACTCCTTCCGCTCTATCCACATCAATGAGATAGGGGAACGGGTTGGTTTGACCTTGAATTCGAAGGAAATCAAGCTCGCTCATTTTTATGCTTTTCGTTGAATTGCTCGAAGGGCAGCGTCGACTACATTTTGTGCATCAATGCCATATTTGGTCATCAAATCCATCGGTGGTCCTGATTCACCAAATGAATCGTCTACGCCAACATATTCTTGCGGTGCAAGTATGTTCTGTGTGAGAACTTGTGCCACCGAATCACCCAATCCACCATTGATCATGTGTTCTTCAGCCGTTACTACACATCCTGTTTTACCTACTGATTTTATTATAGCTTGTTTGTCAAGTGGTTTGATGGTATGCATGTTGATCAATTCAGCTTTAATTCCTTTTTCAGCAAGGATTTTAATCGCTTCGATGGATTTCCAAACCAAGTGTCCGCACGCGATAATCGTTACATCACTTCCTTCAGCCAAAACATCTGCCTTACCAATTACAAAATTAGCATCTGGTTTGACGAAAATCGGCATCACAGGGCGACCGAAACGTAAATAAACGGGCCCGTCGTGATCGGCAATTGCTATTGTC
The DNA here is from genome assembly GCA_965660955.1 of Crocinitomicaceae bacterium. Lineage (GTDB taxonomy): Bacteria > Bacteroidota > Bacteroidia > Flavobacteriales_D > Crocinitomicaceae > UBA2040. Next base: position 14,461 of record CBFIBY010000018.1, read on the forward strand.
GCTTGTTTCGTTTGATTGAAATCTGCAGGAACAATTACAGTCATGTTTGGTAACATTTTCATCATTCCGATGTCTTCTAAAATCTGATGAGTTGCACCATCTTCACCCAAAGTTAAACCAGCATGAGAAGCACATATTTTAACGTTTTTCTTCGAGTAGGCAATGGACTGACGAATTTGATCATAAACACGTCCGGTCGAGAAATTGGCAAATGTTCCTGTGAAAGGTATTTTTCCTCCTATGGTCAGACCAGCGGCCATTCCCATCATATTTGCTTCGGCAATACCAACTTGGAAAAATCGCTCAGGAAAATCCTTTTCAAAAGCGTTCATTTTCAAGGAACCCGTTAAGTCGGCACATAGTGCAACAACGTTTTCATTGTTTTTCCCTAATTCGTGCAATCCTTCTCCAAATCCCGATCGGGTATCTTTGTTTCCTAATATTTCAAAGTCCATTTGCTACTTTTTATAAATTAACGCTTGTTGTTTTATTGGAATAAATTCGAATTTCTTTTTCAACTGTCTGATTGGTTGTTCGTGCTTCTTTGTTTCGGTATACAATCTTATATGTTCCGGGTTGCAAGTACCACTGACCTGAACGAGCGCCTGACGCCAAATTGCAAACCCAATCATAGGTGCCGTCGTCATTTTCGACTAAGATTTGTCCAACAACTTCTTTGCCCGTTCGATAACTAAAAGACCCAGGTGCAGTCACGTTGATGGTAGTTGTGCTGCTTTGTCTGACATCGACCTCAACATATGTACGTGGTAAAGTTAAAATCTCTACGTTGTATTTTCCAACGATGTATTTATCTGTGGTATTTATTTGTTGAACATTCAGTGTCTTCTCGTTCGTGAGTAGGGTGATTCTGCTCTCTATTGAATAAGGTCGTGTGCTGCCAATCAATCGGAATTTAATAAACCCTTGAGGCGCATCAAGAACAACTATGTTATGCGTGTTTTTTTGCACTACAATTCCTTTTTTCTCAATTCTAGGAATGGTATTTACGATTAGATCGTAGTTATATTTCGGGTCGACATCCAATGTGTCTGGATTTCCAAATTTGTTGATGGTGTGCATGTAGGTGTAAAGGAGTTCTTTCGTCCCTGCTTTATACAGTAACATGCTCACTTCCGTCTCTTTTGGTTGGCCCGTAATGTTATTCAAGTTGATTTGAACTGTTGTGTTCAATACTGCTTTTGAAATTACATTTTTCAGCACATTTCGGAATGCATCTTTCGTTTCTGCTTCCGAATAAGTTCCAATACAATTAAACTTTTCGAGATAAGATAGATCCAAACCTAAGCCAATTACAAACGGTGTGATTTTAACTCCTTTGTCTTTTAATTTTTGTGCAATCACACAAGGGTCATTATCACAAGCTTCTAATCCATCTGTAATTAATATAATGACATTTCGAGTTGTCATATCGGGGAAGTCATCTGCAGCCGCCTCCAAAGAACGGGCGATTGGTGTGGTTCCTTTGGCCTGTATTGACTTAATTCTATTCTTTACTTGGTCGAAATTATTGGCTGAAAAGGGTACCTCTAATTTGGTGTCGTTGCAATCTTGAAACGTTGCAGTTATAGGTGATTGGTGTCCGTAAACCCTCAAACCTATTTCCAAATTTGGTGTCCCTTTCAGACTATCAACCGTCAATGCTAGCAATTCTTTGGCTGATTGAATTCGAGTTTGTCGCCCCCACTTCGCATTCATACTATTCGACGCATCCAGAATAAACAGTATGCGCGTTTTTTCTTGTCCCCAGCTCAAACTGGTGAAAGAAAGTAACAATATGATGAGTAAATATTTCAATTAATAATCTCCTAAAGTTTCTTCAAGTTGATTCAAAGCGTCTTCCAATTGTTCAGCATTTGGTGCAACTCCGTGCCATTTATGAGACCCCATCATGTAGTCAATTCCCTGACCCATTTCGGTTTTCATAATGATAACAATCGGCTTTCCATTTCCTGTCATTTCTTTCGCTTTTGCAAGAGTCGCCTTGATTTCATCGATGTTATGTCCATCCATTTCAAGTACCTCCCAACCGAAAGCTTGCCATTTTTGTGCCAAATTCCCCAAAGACAATACATCTTCAAGGTCGCCATCAATTTGTCGGCCGTTGTAATCTATGGTTGAAATAACGTTGTCAATACCTTTGGCTGCTGCGTAAATAGCTGCTTCCCAAATCTGACCTTCTTGTAATTCGCCATCACCGTGCAAGGTATAGACCAAGGTAGAATCGTTGTTTAGTTTCTTTGCTTCTGCGGCGCCAAGAGCTACGGATAGACCTTGTCCCAAAGAGCCAGAAGCCATTCGAATACCAGGAAGATCTTTATCCGTTGAGGGATGCCCTTGAAGTCGTGAAGAAATCTTCCGAAATGTAGCTAATTCATTTACAGGGAAATACCCGTTTCGAGCTAAAACACTGTACCATACAGGAGAAATGTGACCGTTCGACAAGAAAAACAAATCTTCTTGATTTCCGTCCATGTTAAAGTCGGACGGATTGTGCTTCATCTCATGAGAATAAAGCGTTACTAAGAAATCTGTGCAACCGAGAGATCCACCAGGGTGCCCTGACTTTACAGCCGCGACCATGCGTACGATATCTCTTCTAACCTGAGAGGCAATTTTTTTTAATTCCGTTGTATCCATGCTATTTGAAATGAGTTTTTCCTTCTAACAAAAGTAACCATCATTTCAGTAATGGTTACGTTCAAATGATGCTGAAAGACGAACACATGGATTCATTTATCAACAATTCGTGTGTACTAACCTCAGACATTATTCGTTGAGAAGTGTGGGAATAAGTACTAATTTTAGTAAAAAAAGAAAATGAAGAAAATAGGGGTGAACGGATTTGGAAGAATCGGAAGGTATTTTACGCGAGTAATGTTGAACCGAGAAGACGTTCAGGTTGCGGTAATAAACGATTTGGCAGATGTTGAAACACTTGCTCATCTTTTCAAATACGACAGTGTTCACGGAAAATTGCCGTTTTCGTTTCATTTGGAAGGTCAAAAAATGATTTTTGAAAACGGAAAAGAAATTGTCTTCACGCAACATCGAGAACCAGAAAACATTCCTTGGGGAGAAAATGATGTAGCTGTCGTTGTCGAGTGTACGGGTATTTTTCGAACAAAAGAATTGGCGAGTTTGCATTTAAAAAGCGGAGCAAAGAAGGTCGTGCTTTCAGCACCAGCAAAAAGTGAAATGCGAACGGTTGTACTTGGTGTGAACGATGGTGAATTGGTTGAAAGTGACACCATTATTTCAAATGCTTCTTGCACCACGAATAATGCTGCTCCAATGGTTCAGGTTTTGAAAGATTTTTTAGAAATTGAAAGTGCTTATATCACGACAATTCACAGCTATACTTCGGACCAGCGCTTACACGATTCCCCACATCGTGATTTAAGAAGAGCTCGCGCAGCGAATCTGTCGATCATTCCAACAACAACGGGTGCAGCAAAAGCAATAACCAAAATATTTCCAGATTTAGATGGGAAAATTGGTGGTTGTGGAATACGGGTGCCAGTGCCGAATGGTTCAATGACAGACTTGACATTAGTTGTTAAAAATGCGCCAACAATTGAACAGATCAATGCAGCAATGCGCTCTGCGTCTGAAAATGAGTTGAAAGGAATTTTAGGTTATACAGAAGATCCAATTGTTTCTAGTGACGTGGTTGGTAATAGTTTTAGCTGTTTGTTTGATTCTCAGTTAACCTCTGTAATAGGAAATATGGTTAAGGTTGTGGGTTGGTATGACAATGAAGCTGGCTACAGCAATCGTTTAGCTGATTTGGTTCAGAGGTTGGTGAGGTAAAATGAAAATATAGAAGCAGAAAAAAGGCGTCTTGGTATTACCGAGACGCCTTTTTTAAGTCTTTCGTTTATTCTAGTTGTCTGTACACGTTTGTAATGTGTAGTAGATTTTCTGCGGAGTACATGTTGTAGTGTTAGGGAAAGGATTTCCTTCACCGTAAGAACACTGTGAATCAAGAATTCCACAAGTAATTTTGTTTACTTTCAAAACGTCTGCTTGCGCAACAACTACTATGTTTCCATTTAACGATCCACGAGGAATTCTCAAGGTATATACCTCTGTATCCCAAGGATGAGTTAATTGGTAAGGGAATTGACTAATTTTTGGAGTTCCGTTGCTATTCAAAGGAATGTTTGCCTCGGTTCCAATATAAATTCTTGTTTTATCAAGAATCCAGTTATTCGAAATTGAATACGTTACTTCAATAAAAGAGAAATTGTTTGTAATACGAACAGAACCGATATTGATATTGTTTCCTGTTTTTTGTGTTACAGTCGTAGCATTTCCACAAGCATAATAATCCAAAGCGGAACTTGTGTTTCCGTTGTCTGCTAATGCGTTAAGATCTGAATTTGGGTTTACAGGACTGTTCACTTCCTTTTGACAAGCCGCCAATGAGATTACAGCAAATCCTGCAAATAGGATTGACTTAATGTTCATAATTTTAGTTTTACTAATGTTAGTTCTACATTTAGGCTTGATGAAAACTTCATGAATGAACCTCAAAATAACGTCCATATTGAAAGGTTTCAGCAGACCAAAGGACAAAAGTAAACATTATTTAGTGAATAATAAAGAATTTAACAAAAAAAGGTTCGTAAAAAGATACGTCCTACTCCATAAAAAGCATATTTATTTTTGTAAAACCCATACTTTGAAGCCTTTTTCTCGGAGGTTTTTTAGCATTTTGTTTGCTTCATTTCGATCCGTAAAATCGGCAAGTGAGATATACATTTTGCCATTTCCTTTGGGGAGAATTTTGGCGTCGAGCCCATCTTTTTTTGCTGCGTCCACTTTGCTTTTTGCCACCGATTCTGAGGAATAAACTCCGTTGATAAGAAAGAATCCTTTGATGTTTTCTTGAACGACATCTTCTATAACTTCGGGATTAGGCAGTTTTTCTTCTGCTGGCTCAGTAGTGACCGTATCCTTTTCTTGAACAACCTCTTTTGGGGTTTCGACTTTCTTTTCTTTACTTTCTGATTTTTCGTTTTGAGCTACTTTAACCTTTGAATCAGAAGATTTGTTGCCCCTTGAAAAGAAATAGATTCCAGAAAAGATTAATCCCAAAACGAGTAGAGTCAAAATCAAAAAAGGAGCACCTCTTTTTTTCTTTTTTTCTTCCGCAATAGTTTCTTTTGGTGCAGAGGCAACAAAAACAACGCTTTCATTTTCTTTAGGCTTTAACGCCGAGACATCCGTTTCCTTTTCGAGGATTGTTTCTGTTTTCTCCTTAATTTCTTCAGAAATATCCTCTGGAATAAAGGTAATTGGTTCAACTTCCTTTGTGGTATCCGATTCAATTACCTCTTCTGGATTGTTTTCTTCAGTGATCGTTTCAGGAACAATATCGGCTTCTTTTTCTTGTGGTTTTTCCTTTAACCAGGATTGAAATTCAATTTCACCCATTTCATTTTTCGAAAAACTACCAAACTGAAATATGTCAAAGCTTTCGCCTTTGTTTAAATTCACTTCCATCTCACGAATGAATTTTGCAATGGTATTTTGCGCATCTTGAGGGTCGATTCCTTCCGTTTCAGCAATATAGTTAGCTAATTTCCCATCATCTGTTTTCAAATAAGGCAGGAACATAATTTCTTCCACATTTCCGTTAGGTGCCGTTAATGCACCAAATCCAGGCAAGATAACTGTGTTTTCTTTTAGAAATAATTGGATGAAATACTTATTCATTCGTACTGTTGTTTAGGATTCAAATTTAGCAAAAGAAGTCAATACCTATTTTATACATGGTTGATATTGAGGAATCTTTTACGAAAACAAGTCTCCAAAAAAGTGAGTTTCTTTCAATCGAATTCCTTTTTCCGTTTCTTGTAAGGTGCATATTTCGTTAACAGAGTCGTGCTGAAAGAATAAATAGGATTCCTTTTGTGCAGTTTCATTTAAGAATTTTTCTTTTTCAGTCAACGTAAGAAGTGGTCTAGTATCATACCCCATAACATAAGGAAGAGGAATGTGTCCAACGCTAGGTAGCAAATCGGCCATGAAAATTATTTCTTTTCCCTGGTATTTAATGTGCGGAATCATCATGCTATCTGTATGACCATCAACGAATAACGCGCCAAAATTCGGGAAAATATCATTCGTGAAATTCCCAGTTCTTTCAATGAAATTCAATTGGCCACTTTCCTGAATTGGGAGAATGTTTTCCTTCAGAAATGAAGCTTTTTCACGAGGATTTGGTTCTGTTGCCCAAAACCAATGTTGCTCATTGCTCCAGTATTTAGCGTTTTTAAAAGCGGGTTCAAATCGATCTTTTTGTGAATTGTATTCAATCGCACCACCGCAGTGATCAAAATGCAGATGAGTCAAAAACACATCCGTTATATCGTCGCGATGGAAGCCCAATTTTGACAAATTGCCATCTAAGCTATCATCTCCGTGTAAATAATAATGCGAAAAGAATTTTTCGGACTGTTTGTTTCCAATTCCCGTGTCAATCAGAATTAGTTGGTCACCCTCTTCAATCAATAGACTTCTCATTGCCCAAGTACAAAGGTTTTTATCATCGGCTGGATTGGTTCTTTGCCATAAAGATTTCGGGACAACACCAAACATTGCGCCGCCATCTAATTTGAAGTATCCTGTATTGATCGAATGAATTTTCATGGGTGAGATTTTTTGTAAAGATAATTGCCTTGATGAAATCAACGCGTGAAAAAGTCTAACTTTGTTTTAAAATCGTGGTTATGAAAAAGTTGTTGCTCTTCGTTTTGATATTAAATTTCGTTGCGAGTTGTGCGGCGGGTGGAAAAGCAAATTCTGAAAAGGAAGTTGAAAAAAAGCAGGAACAAAAGACGACTCCTGCTCAAGACGATTTGGAAACGATGTAATTATTTGTTGCGATAGATTTCGAGATGGTCGGTGCCGAAATCTAGTTTTTCTTGTGCTTTAAAATCAAAATTTGGGGCTGAGAGTCCTTTTGAAAAAGTAGTTGAACCAGTCAAGACACGAGCTTCATCCCAGTTGTTGGAATTAATAAATGATTGAAGCGTATGTGGTCCTCCTTCGACAATAATTGATTGAATATTTCTTTCAAACAAAGTTTTCAAAATGGATTCTAAAATGAAGTTGTCTAACTGAATAAACTCAATATTTCCATCAACCTTCGATATCTTCCTATTTAAGATTATTGTTTTCGTCAGCTGTGCATGTGACCATTCCGATTCATCTATATTTAATTCTGGATCAAGAATAATTCGGGTTGGGTTTTTTCCGTCAATGAGTCGAACGTCCAACTTAGGATTGTCATTTTCAATGGTTTTTCTACCCACTAAAATTCCCATTTCCTGGCTTCGCCATAAATGAATCAAACTTTTCGTTTCCGGAGTGGTAATCCAATTAATTTGTTTTACGGAGTTGTTTCTGTTGATGTCCATAAATCCATCAATAGATTGCGCCCACTTCAAAATAATGTAGGGTCGTTGCTTCTCGTGAAATGTAAAAAACCGTTTGTTTAGTTCTCTGCATTCTTTGTCTAAGACACCTTCAATAACATCAACGCCATTTTTTCGAAGATGATCAATTCCTTTTCCATTTACTTCTGAAAACGAATCTCTGGCACCTATAACTACTCGAGGAATCTTTGATTCGACAATTAGGTCGGCACAAGGTGGTGTTTTGCCAAAATGAGCACAGGGTTCCAAACTGACGTACAAGGTGCATTGCTCCAAAATAGATTGGTCTGAAACTTTAGATATAGCATTTACTTCTGCATGCGGTCCGCCAAAGGGGCTCGTAAAGCCTTCTGATACAATTTTGTCGTCCATAACCAAAATAGCACCAACCATTGGGTTTGGAGCAACATTTCCTAGTCCATTTTCGGCCAAGGAAATACAGCGCTGCATATATTTTTCGTGATCTTTCACTTGGCGAAATTAACCATTTTCAAAAGTTATGGAATGAAAATATGGCATAGTTGTTGTTTGTTAATTTTTTGTTAAAACGCATTTGTATGAAAACCACTACACTCTTTTTTATTGCATAGATATTTCTTTATTCGTGTGCGCCAATCAAATATTCATTAAACCCAAGTACAACATATACGGCCTTTCAAAAAATGGAGGTATCAAATAGAGATACAATTCCAATTGCCTTACTTTTTGAGGGAGAACCGCTCAATTTTTCCTATTCCAAAATTGGACTTGTCGAATTAACAGGAAATCAATCCGGACAAACTGTTTTGAGTAATTTCAAATATCAAGCTTGGAAAAATGGAGGGAATGCCTTACTACTTATTAAAAAGAATCGCATTCAGACGAGGAATTCATCCACTACAGATTCGTGCGGAAACACAACGATTGATACGCAGTATGCGAATAGATGGACAGGCATGATTACTCAAATTCCTGATTCTATCTATTATCTTAATATTACCGCTAGTGATACGAATAATTATGTACAAATCGTTGAGAAAAATGCCGTAAACACACGACCAAATCGCTTAGGAAATTTCTTGATTGGTTACACACTTGTTTCTTGTATAGGGTTGTTGATATTGGCTTATAGCCTTGAATAATCTGTTCGAATAACTTTTTTTAATTTCGGCATATGAAAAGTTCGAATAAGGTTTTGTTCTCTTTGCCAGTAGTTGTAGCTGCACTCGGATATTTTGTGGATATCTACGATTTGATTTTATTCGGCATCGTTCGCGTGCCGAGTCTTGAAAGTTTAGGAGTGGATGTCGGCTCAGCTGGAAGTCTTATTCTCAATTGGCAAATGTTCGGATTGCTCTTAGGCGGGATTTTGTGGGGAGTTTTCGGTGATAAGAAAGGTAGATTGTCGGTCCTTTTCGGTTCCATTTTAGTCTATTCGTTGGCGAATATTGCTTGCGGATTTTTACCCTATTTTCCCGAGGCAGACACTGTCGAATGGTATGCTTTTCTGCGGTTTATAGCCGGAATAGGATTAGCTGGAGAATTGGGCGCTGGAATTACATTGGTTTCAGAAAGCCTGCCCAAGGATAAACGAGCTCTAGGAACATCCATTGTGGCAGGTTTTGGATTGATGGGAGCAGTAGTTGCAAATTTCACAGTAAAATTAACACCTGATTGGACCATTGCTTATTTTATTGGAGGTGCAATGGGTATCGCTTTGTTGGTGCTCCGGATTGGTGTGGTCGAATCTGGAGTTTTTAAAAATGTCCAGAAAAATACAGAAATCAAGAAAGGAAATTTTTTGTCGCTCTTCACGAATAAGGATAGACTAATTCGATATTTGAAATGCATAGCGATTGGTTTGCCCACTTGGTTTTGTGTCGGCATATTGGCGTTTTTCGGAGATCAATTTCAGACATCATTAGGTATAATTGATCCAATTTCGCCAGGTGAATGTATTATGTGGGCGTACATTGGAATATCCGTTGGTGATTTCGCAAGTGGTTGGATAAGTCATGCCTTGGCAAGTCGGAAAAAAGCCATTTTTTGGATGCTTGCTTTTACCTTACTAGGTGTAATTCTGATGCTTTCAGGTTTTTATTCCAGTGCGAATGGATATTATTTCTTTTGCGCTTGGCTTGGCTTAGGAACTGGATATTGGGCCATGTTTGTAACTGTTGGAGCAGAGCAGTTTGGTACCAATTTGCGATCAACAGCGGCCACGACAATTCCAAATATGGTGCGCGGAGCGTTGATTTTGATGGTTTGGCTGTTCGATGGAATGAAATTCGATTCCGGTGTTATATGGGCGGCAATTACGGTGGGAGTAATCACTTTCGGCTTGGCGTTTTATTCTGTGCTTACGATTTCTGAAACACACAATAAAGACTTGGACTTCCTTGAATCTTGATTATTCAGCGTCTCTTTCCCAAATTCGCTTATAAGTGCCTTTTTTCTTTTCCATGCGCCATCCATTCTTCTTTGCTTCTCTTTTCAATCGAAATCGAAGCTTTTTAGGGTAGAAAATCTTTGACCACATGCGGAAATAAGAATAACGTTTGATTACACCAACCTGTGAGAGCACATCATAGGTTGAAGAACCACATCGAACACCGAAAAACGCATAGTCGTATGGAGTGTTTTCAATATAGGATTGACATATCGAATAGAATTTTTCTTTTTGTTTTTTCGTTACAGGAATATGTATGACAAGTGTCTTGACGCTATCAACGTCTTTGTCCATAATGTAATTGAACTCTTCTTTGCTCTGAAGATCATATCGACCATTCTTGCGATTCTTTCTTTGGAAAATATGTACGCGCCCTTCATAAAAGAAACTTAAAAATCGCGTACTATCGTATTGAATTCCCACGTGTCCACCTAGCATTCCGCCGAACCACCTTTTTTGTTCTCGTTTATGCTCTGGTTTGGGTTTAGAACCATAAAGAAAACGTACCGTTAAGGTGTCTGTAAGTGGAGGGTTTATAGATAAATGGCTATCCTGACCATGCAGGAACGATGCGCTTAAAAGGATTAGTATGGATAGAAATTTGGGTAACATGTTTGATAAATTCGATTAAACTAGCCTTGAATCGAGTTCATGATTTTGTCGGAAACTCCAATCTGGCTTTCCATAAAACGAAGCATTACTTCATTTATTTCCTCTTTTCTTAATCCAAGGTCTTTCCACTTAGTGGCAAATTCCGTTCCATTTTTGACCTCAAAACCAAAACCAAGTTCTATGAAAATTGCTGCTTCAGGAAATCGATCATGTTTTGGTCCAAAAAAAACAGGTATCCCAAAAACCGCCGGTTCTAGTATGTTGTGAAGTTTACCAGAGAATCCACCACCTATGTACGCGGCATCTCCATATTGAAAGGTATTGGTTAAATGTCCAATTGTATTTAGGATTACGACTTGAACGTCATCCAGGTTTGTTTTATCTGGGTCGATTTCTGTGTATCGAATATGACACTTTTGGATTTTAGTTTCAATTTTGGCGACATGATTTTCGTTAATTTCATGCGGTGCAAGAATTACTTTTTTCGTAAAATCAGAGGAATTTATTAACTCCGCTAGCACATCTTCATCCTTCGGCCATGAGGACCCAACAATTAATGCTTTTTCATCAGTCAACCATTTTTCAAAGATTGGATTGGGGCGAATTTGTTCTTTGTTTTGAAAAACTCGATCGAAACGCAAATCTCCAGTAATGGTAACTTTCTCTATTGAAATTGACTTTAATAAATCAACTGAATTTTGATTTTGAACATAAAAGTGATCAAAACAGTTTAAGATTTTTCGGTAAAACGCACCAAAGCTCTTGAAATATAGCTGTTTTTGACGAAAAATAGTGTTCACAGAATAAATTTTCGCGCCTATTCTTCGTGCTTCAAATAAATGAAAGGCCCAAAACTCGTATTTTACGAATAGCACTGTTTTGGGTTGAACACTGGAGATAAATTTCTTAGCATTTTTGGGTGTATCCAACGGAATGTAATCAACCGCATCCGCTGGGTGATTTCTTTTGTGGTAATGTTCCATTCCTGAAGGAGAAAAAAAGGTGACCAGTAAAAAATGATCAGGATGAGCGATTTTCCATTTTTCCATCAAAGGTAGGCCAATGTCAAATTCACCTAAAGAAGCGCAGTGAAACCATACAACTTCCTTACCTTCTGTTTCAAGATTAGTCCATTTAGTTGCCTTTCGTCCATCCGACCAGGCTTTTGCTTTTGGATTGAACAAAGCTGAAATCCGTATAGCGAAAGAATAGAGGTACAAAGATATTTGATACAAATAACGCATCAATCGAAGTAATAATCTTTAGGAAGTCGTTTGTAAATAGGAATCATCCACCCAACTTTAAATCCAAATTGTAAATCAAGCCGCGTGTCCTGAGAAACAGGGATATCAGGCGTGTCGAAGTTGACCAATCTTTTGTTTTTTGTGAAGCCCTGTTGGGCATAGAAACCGCCATAAAAGTTAACGAATCCTTGATTCGCCATAAAAGAATAACCAATAAATTGATGCGTGTTAAAACCCATGGTGAGTCTATCATATCCTTTTAAATAATTCCCTTCAATAGCTGGGATTACT
>CBFIBY010000019.1:0-5154 GCA_965660955.1 Crocinitomicaceae bacterium
TTCATCAAGCTATCCATAAATGGAGTTTTTGCATTGAAAACTGCATCGGAACTGTCCTTTTTTCCAAGTCCCCAACCATCCAATATGATCAGTCCAAATTTTTTCATTCTTGTAATTTTACTTCAAAAATTGCTCCCTTCGGAGAGTTGTCTTTGTAGTGAATACTTCCATTATTGAGTTTAACAAACTCTTTGGAAATATATAACCCTAAACCTGTCCCTTTTTTAGTTCTCGTTTCTTCATTTCCTGAACGCATGAACTTCTCAAAAATATCCTTTTGCAAGTTTTTGGGAACTCCCGGGCCATTATCAGCAACAGAGAAAACTACCTGACTCTCTTCTTTGAAGGATTTAACAACAATCTTCGCTTCTTCACCGGCATATTTCAGTGCGTTTTCAATCAGGTTGACAAAAATAGTTTCGACCATGGCAGAGTCGGCGGTTACAAATAGGTTTTCGCTAAGTTCAGAAGAAATATTTTGAATTCCATATACCTTTTTAAAACGGTCGAGAATGGAAGATAGTAATTGACTCAGATTGAACTTTTCTTTGTTCAAGTATACGGTGTTGTGTTCAATTCGAGTCGCATTCAGAATATTGTCAATCATGCTTTCTAATCGTACATTTTCGCTGATCGCTTTGTCCAGTAATTCGTTTCTTTTTTCAACATCAAAATCACGTTTTCGAATAGTTTGAAGAAATAGTTTATTGGCTGCTAAAGGAGTTTTAAGCTCATGTGTCACCGATAAAAGAAAGTTGCGTTGACGTTCGGAAAGTTTTAGTTCTCGCTTTATCGATTTTCGAATTTGCCAAAGACCCAGAAGAATTATCAGAAAGAAAACCAATCCTTCGCCGAGGATCATTAATACCTTACGAGAAACGTCTTTGTCTTCAATAACATTGATTTGGGTGAGCTCGATTAAGTGATATGCCCACCATGAAAATTGCAACAGAACATATCCTCCTAACACGTAAAAGAATATGGCTGTATTTTTTTTCATCTATTTTTAATAGGCACGTTCGTTCTTTCCTTCTTTCCAGTTGATAAACGCTTTGTTTACGACTTTGTTTCCGCCAGGTGTTGGATAGTCTCCTGTGAAATACCAATCACCTAGATTTTTAGGACAAGCTTCGTGCAAATTTTCAATTGATTGGTAAATGATTTCAACTTTAGCTTTCACACTTTTTGGTGTCAAAAGCTCAGAGATTTTTTTAGAAATTTCATCGGCCGTAAAAGGCTTGTATATTTCTCTTACGTAGTTCTTAATTTGTTCTTTTGGTAAATGTTGCTGATCAACACATTTTTTGTAAACATCCTCAATTACTTGCTCCTTCCCGTGGTCTTTCAATAAAGAAATGGCAGCATCGAAGGCAATAAAGTCACCCATCTTCGCCATGTCAATTCCATAACAATCCGGATATCGAATTTGTGGTGCCGAAGAAACAACAACTATTTTTTTAGGATCTAATCGGTCAAGAATTCTTAAAATACTTTGTTTTAGCGTTGTCCCACGAACAATACTGTCATCAATAACCACGAGGTTATCTTTTCCGCGAACAACCGAACCGTAGGTAATGTCATAAACATGAGCAACCAAGTCATCACGAGAATCATCTTGGGTAATGAATGTTCGAAGTTTTGCGTCTTTGATGGCAATTTTTTCTATTCGCGCTCTTCGGTATATTATTTCTTGAAGTTTTTCTGGGGTTACTTTGTCTCCGAGTTCAAGAATGGCTTTATACTTTTCATCATTTAAATAATCCTCCAAACCTTTTATCATCCCATAAAATGACACTTCAGCGGTATTTGGAATGAAAGAAAAAACGGAATTTTCAAGATCGTGGTCTATCGTTTTCAATATTTGCGGAACGATTTTATTTCCAAGCTCCTTACGCTCTTTGTATATATCAAAATCACTTCCTCTGGAGAAGTAGATACGCTCAAATGAACAACTTTTCCGCTCCGTAGGAACGTTAATTTCAGTTTCAGTTACATGACCATTTTTCTTGATGATAAGGGCATGCCCTGGTTTCAATTCAGTTACTTGTTCTTCACGCAGATTAAAAGCCGTTTGGAGCACCGCTCTCTCAGAAGCAACAACTGCAATTTCGTCGTCTTCGTACCAAGAAACCGGTCGAATCCCGGAAGGGTCACGTAATACAAATGCATCACCATGTCCAAGTAATCCAGCCATCGCATAACCGCCATCCCAATCCTCCGAAGCTTTTTTCAGAATCCGTTCGATGTCAAGTTTCTCGGCTATTTTTTCATAGATCTCTTTGTTTGAGTAACCTTGAGGTTTCAACAGAGCGTACATTTCTTCATTTTCAACATCTAAGAAATGGCCAATCTTTTCTAGAACTGTAACTGTATCCGACATTTGCTTCGGATGCTGTCCTAATTTGGTCAGTACATTAAAGAGTTCATCAACATTGGTTAAGTTGAAGTTGCCAGCCACAACAAGATTACGTGTGATCCAGTTATTTTGCCGTAAAAATGGGTGACAACTTTCTATCGAATTTCGACCAAAGGTACCGTACCGCAAATGTCCGAGGAATAACTCACCCGTAAAGCCAACGTTTCTTTTTAGATAATCAATGTTTTTTAAATCTTCAGGGTTGTTCAATTCGATATCGGAGAATTTTTGACCGACGTAATTAAATAAATCTGCGATGGGTTGTTTGGCAATGCTCCTGTGGCGCGAAATGTATCTTTCACCCGGTTCCATGTCGAATTTGATATTTGCGAGTCCGGCACCATCCTGTCCGCGGTTGTGTTGCTTCTCCATCAGAAGTTGCATTTTATTTAAACCGTATAATGCTGTACCGTACTTTTTAAGATAAAAATCTAACGGTTTTTTTAGTCGCAAAACGGCAATTCCGCATTCGTGTTTTATGGCATCGCTCATCGAATCAACTTCGTTTGTTTTAGTTCCGCAAAATTAGTGATTAATTTCAAAGGAATACGCATAGTTTGTTCCAATAAAAAAGGAACATCAAAAAAGGCAACCCTTCCTTCGTTTTCGAGTTTTATATATACGCAGAGGTCAATAATAGCCTAGATATTGGGTTGAAATTTTCCTTAAAATAGCTTAAGTTTGTTTGACGTGAAAAAGACTGTTCTTATCATGGGTATGCTTTTCGCCGTTATCACTGGGTTTTCTCAGTCGACGGAGAATGTATGGATGCATCCAAACAAAGGACAATGGAAAGATATCGTACTGCACAAAGTTGACCTAACAAATGGAGATCTTTTTCTGACGCGAAAAGGGATGACTTTCCATTTCAACAATGCGAGCGAGCTTTCTCATCACCATCAAGAAACATCACCTCCTGTTCATACACATGATCAGTTGCAGGGTCAGGTAATCCGCTATGAGTTTTTAGGTGCCGATTTTCAAGGTCAAACTGAAGACAGTCAACCCGCCAATTTTTATGAAAATTACTACATCGGGAATGATCCTTCGAAATGGAAAAGCATGATTTATCCTGTTCAGAACACAAGATTAAATCAGTTTTTACCAGGTGTCGATATCTTATACGAAGGCGGGGAAGGAGAATTAAAATATTCTTTTGAAGTCGGACCGAATGTCGACCCTTCTATCATTCAAGCTGAAATTAGAGGAGCGGATAAATTAACTGTTCTTCAAAATGGGAAATTAAATATTGAACATCGTTTTGGACTGATTCACGAGAGTAAACCTATAGCATGGCAAATGTTCGGAGATGTAAAACAATTTGTTGAAGTCGACTTTGTTTTGACTGGAAATATCTTGTCATACGCGGTTGGCGCGTACGATCCAAATTACCCTTTAATTATAGATCCAAGCTTAACATTTTCGACTTTCAGTGGTTCAACCGCCGATAACTGGGGATCCACAGCCACACCGGATGCTCAAGGAAATGTATTTGGAGGAGGAATTGTTTTTGGTCCTGGATTTCCAACAACTACAGGAGCATACGATGTGACATTCAATGGAACCTCGGTTGGTTCTCTAAATTTCGATGTTGGAATCATGAAATTTGATGGTTCTGGGTCATCATTGCTGTATTCAACGTATTTGGGCGGTGCTCAGTCCAATGAATTCCCAAGTAGTATGATTTGTGCACCCAATGGGGAGTTGTATGTTCTAGGGATGACAGGTTCTTCAGATTTTCCTGTACAAAATGGTTATGATATTTCCTTTAATGGTGGAATAGTTTTTACCCCTCAGGGAGGCTCGACTACCCTTCCAGGTTCAGATATTTTTGTTACACGTTTTAATCCAAATGGAACAGCGATTTTGTCATCAACCTTTGTAGGGGGAACAGGAAATGATGGTTACAATGGAGCAACGGCATTAAATTATAATTATGGTGATGGTTACAGAGGTGAAATCACTTTGGACACCCTTGGTAATGTCTATGTCGCTTCATCAACCACTTCATTAGATTTCCCAACCGCTGGGGCTGGAGGGCAAGTTATGCAGGGTACTCAAAGTGCGGTCGCTTTTAAAATGAATCCAGCTTTGAATACAATGCAATGGTCGCGGTACATTAGCGGAAACAATACCGTTGCAGGATATTCTGTTCAAGTTGCGAGTAATGGTGATTTATATTTAGCAGGGGGCACTTCTTCAAGCAACATGTCTTTTGTTTCAGGACAAAGTTTATCCTATAACGGTGGAAGTAGTGATGGTTTTGTCATGCGTTTAAATCCTTTGACGGGTCAAACGATTAACGGAACGTATGTTGGAATGAACGAGTATGATCAAGTCTATTTTGTTCAAACTGATGTTCAAAATGAGCCATATGTTTTAGGGCAAACAGAAAGTAATTTCCCCATAACGACCGGTAAATATGGAAATGCCAATTCAGGTCAGTTTATTCGCAAGTTTACGAGTAATCTATCAACCACGTTATGGACTACAATGATAGGTGCTGGTTCTGGACACGTTGAAATGTCTCCAACCGCGTTCTTGGTTTCTGATTGTTTCGACATTTATTTAGCTGGTTGGGGTGGACCTTTAAATGCCAATCCGCAACTTAGTCAAGCAGCATTTTCAACTGTCAATGGTTTTGCCGTGACCAGTGATGCGTATCAGCTCACTACCCTAGGTGATAATTTTTACCTTGCTGTTCTTGGAGGTAATGCGATAAGCCTCAAATATGCAAC
>CBFIBY010000019.1:5164-25955 GCA_965660955.1 Crocinitomicaceae bacterium
CATGTGGACGGTGGGACAAGTCGTTTCGACAAAGGAGGACGTGTTTATCATGCCGTTTGTGGTTCTTGTGGTTCATCTACAACTGGGTTTACAACTACTCCGGGAGCATGGTCTCTAACGGACAATAGCACCAATTGTAATATGGCTGTTTTTAAGTTTGATTTGAGCATAATCGTGCCACTCGTAAATGTATTGGACCCACTGATTTGTCACCCAGATCCAGTTGTATTTCAGAATTTGACGCTTTATGCAGATATGTTCTTTTGGGATTTCGGGGATGGCACTACTTCAACAGTTCAAAGTCCGACACATGTTTTTCCAGGACCAGGTTCGTATACAGTTACGTTGATTGCGTCTGACACGGCAGGATGTTATATAGCTGACACCTCAACGTACATTATCGATATTGGCGATTTTCAGGGTGGAATAGTCCAACCAACAGATACAATATGCGTGGGAGGTTCCTATCAAATGCAGGCAACTGGAGGAGGTACTTATGCTTGGTCGCCAGCTCAATTCTTAGATGATTCGACCTCAGCAACACCTGTTGCCACAGTCAATGGAACGACAACTTTTACAGTTATAGTTTCTGATTCTTGCGGTGCAGATACCTTATCAGCTACTCTTCATGTCTGGAATGATAATCCAACTATATCAAACGATACGAGTCTATGCATTGGTGACAACGCTCCACTTTTCGTGACTGGTGGAGCCACATATAGTTGGTCACCAGCAATCTATCTAAGTGATCCAAATAGCGCTAATCCAATATGTACGCCAGATTCTACAACGACGTATACTGTTACTATTACAACGGCTCAAAACTGTGTTTATCAAGAAACGGTTACTGTGACCGTGTTTTACAACCCGCCGGTTCCCGTTATTGACGATACCGTGGATGTTTGTATTTACACCTCTGAAACTATAAGCGTTTCAGGAGCGGATAGTTATTCGTGGAATCCAAGTCCGTTTATTACTCCTTTGAACGGTCCAGTTGTAAATGTTTCACCACTTACAAGTCAGTATTTCGTTTGCAATTTCACAAATGCTTGCGGAACGCTTATGGACAGCATTTATGCTGATGTTCTAGTGCCGAACATAACAGGCCTAGGCGATACAATTATTTGTCCCGGTGGTTTTGCAATACTATCAGCAACAGGCGGAGTAAATTATGAATGGACACCTAACGTTAATTTGTTGAATACTGATGGTAGTTTCGTTCAAGTTCAACCAAACGTAAATACAACATATAATGTTGTTGGTGAAGATATAAATGGATGTTTTGATACCTCCTCCGTATTGGTTCAATTGTTTCCAGCACCTTCTGTTGATACCGATGTAAAAATATTTGCCGTGACTGGGGATATTGTTGAAATGACGGCAGTTGGAACACCTCCGGGTGGCAGTTATCAGTGGACTCCTGAAGAGTATTTGACGTGCCCAACTTGCGCAATCACAGAAACAAGTCCAGATTCTGAATTCAGTTATCAAGTGACGTATACGGATTTGAATGGTTGTCAAGCGACCAATGGTGTTTTGATCGTTTATGATGCATTCATTTATATTCCAAATACTTTTACACCAGACGGTGATGCTTTCAACGGTATTTTTAGTGTCGTTCCAGTGAATGTGAAACGTTTCAAATTGGATATTTATAACAGATGGGGGGAATTAATTCATGTCATGACGGAGTCGACTAACTTCTGGGACGGAACTTTCAAAGGCAAGAAATCACCAGACGGCGTGTATACGTGGAAAATCGTTTATCGCGACGAAAAGGATATTTCGCAGCAGCGAACAGGTCACATTACCTTGATTCGCTAACAAAAAAGGGCCGAACTTTCGTCCAACCCTTATTCGTAAACTTTAGATTTTTTTACTGCTTTAAGCAGTTCATCGTGCAGATATCTTGCAATCCGCCAGCCGATGCAGTATAGTTAATCGTTAATGCACTTCCACTAATTGATCCACTTCCTGTAAAATTAATACCGCTTGAAGTTTGGTCAAAAGTAATTGTACTTCCAGAAACTGTAGCCGTAATACTTACACCATAATCACCAAAATTATTGATAATGATAAAAGTATTTCCTGTGCTTGACTCAGCAATTGTCATATTAAAAGTCAAGTTACCAGAATCACATGTTTCCGTTACCGAATAGGAACCGATGAATTTTTCACGAGGGTATACGCAAGATCCATCATCCGTTTTAGCTTTAGAATCGTAGTTTTCCGCGATACTGTCCGTACATCCTTCTTTTTTACACGAGGTGAATGTTCCAAACGTGAAAAGAACGCCAAGTACAAAGAGAGATTTAAAAATAATTTGCTTTTTCATAAGATGATTTTGTTTATAATGAGATACTTAAATAGACTCTGAAAGTAAGAAAAAAAAATATAATCGATCCTTTTTGGAAGAGGTTTAGACAAATCGCTCGTCAATTTCCATAACGTGTCCGCAATTATCGCATGTTCGTAAATCTTCAGAAGCGTAAAATGATTTGAATCGTGAGAGAAAATCAACTTCAATATTTTCCAAGCCAAATTTATATTCGTGTAACTTATTGTTGCACTTATCGCAGAACCACATTAGACCATCGTTATAATTCGTGCCTTTTCGGACTTTTTCAATCACAAGGCCGACTGTATTTGCACCACGAATTGGTGAATGCGGAATATTTCCAGGCAATAAAAATATGTCGCCCTCCCTGATATGAACGTCTTTTACCTTGCCATTCTCCTGAATTTTAACCAGTATATCTCCTTCAATCTGGTAGAACAATTCTTCTGTCTCGTTGTAATGATAATCTTTACGCGCATTTGGGCCACCAACAATCATAACGATGAAATCACCGGCTTCAACATACAAGTTTTTATTGCTAATCGGCGGTTTTAATAAATCTCTATTTTCATCAATCCATTTCTGAAGGTTAAAAGGAGCAAGCATAGTTATCTTTTTTCTTTAAAGTTAAAAATTCTTCAAAGTTCAGCGAACAAAGGCCTTTATTTCTTTGAAGAAAAGTTTCTTTTTTACTTAACTTCACAACCTGAAATTGCAGAATATGAAAATAAGTTTAGAAGGTAAAGTTGCACTTGTATCTGGAAGTACACAAGGAATTGGTAAGGCATCAGCAAAAGCAATGGCGGAATGCGGTGCAACAATTGTTTTGTTGGCCCGAAATAAGGAGAAATTAGAGAATGTATCTTCTGAATTACCGACTCCTAATGGACAATCGCATAGTTTTTTAGTAGCCGATTTTAGTCGTCCAAATGAACTTAATGAAACGATTAAAAAATGGGTTTCATCTGGTAACCATGCGGATATATTAGTCAATAATACAGGCGGACCAAAAGGTGGACCTGTTTCAGAAGCTCCGTTGAATGAATTTATTGCAGCCTTTAATCAGCATTTGATTTGCAACCATATTTTGGTGCAAGCTTTGTTACCTGGAATGAAAGCGAAAAGATTCGGTAAAATCATCAATGTTATTTCTACATCGGTGAAGCAACCGCTTCCCGGATTAGGAGTTTCGAATACCATTCGTGGTGCTGTCGGAAATTGGAGTAAAACGCTTGCCAACGAGCTGGGACCTTTTAATATTACAGTAAACAATGTGCTTCCCGGAGCCACAAATACAGAACGATTGAAAAGTATCGCAGAGAATAAATCAAATAAAACGGATTCAACTGTTGACGAAGTATTCGAAAAGATGGCAAGCGAGTCACCAATGGGAAGAATAGCAGAACCCGAAGAAATTGCCCAAGCGATTCTTTTTCTAGCCTCGGACATGAGTTCTTACATCAACGGAATTAACATCCCTGTCGATGGAGGAAGAACAAAATCATTATAATTTAAGATTAGCGTAGGACATTAACGTGCCCAATTTTACGCGTGTTGATTTCGTAAGGAGTGCTGTAGATAATCATCCAGGTATAAACACCGTCAGGAACCTTCGTGCTCTGATTAATTGTGCCATCCCATTCAAAATTTGTATCGTTTGATTCAAAGATTATTTCGCCCCATCGATTGAAGATTTTAATATTGAAATCAATCATTCCGATTGCTTCCGCTTTGAATAAGTTGTTAAAGCGATCACCATCGGGTGTAAACGCATTGGGGACATACAAGTACGTTTCTTCTTTAATGTAAATACCACGTTTCGTAGAGTCAATACAACCATTAATATCGGTAGCAATAAGCAATATTTCGTACAATCCTGGTTCGGGATATGTTGCGTTGGGATGCACTAACGTAGAAGTTGTTCCATTGCCCAAATCCCAAAAGTAGGAAGCACCATTCACCGTTAAATTCTGAAAGGTAATGGGCACATCTTCAACGACTAAATCACTCGATACAATGAAGTCCGCAACAGGTTTTTGCACCGTGATTTTTACATTGTCAGAAACTGTAAAAGTCTGACAATCATCGGAAACAGTGACGGTATATGTCGTTGTGTTGAAAGGGTTAACAACCATGCTTGCTTGAGTTGAGCCTGTTGGATTCCAACTGTAATAATAGTCGCCCCAACCGCCCGTAGCTGTGACCGAAACAGTAATTGGATCCCCAGGACAAATAAGTTCAGGATCAGACATTTGTAGCAACAAAGGTGGACTTGTTATTGTGTAAAGCACATTTCCGGTTGCTTGTTCCCCACATTGATCGGTTACTGTTATTTCGTAATTCGTTGTTTGACTTGGTTGGATGTATGCAATATCGCTAAAAGAGATGTTTGGTCCTCCAACTTCTGTCCATTGATAAGAATAAACGCCCGTTCCTCCACTAGCCGTTACAGTTAGGGTGTCATTCAAATAAGGACAAATTTCTGTAATGTTAGGTGTTACAACTAGAACTATTGGCGGATAAACAGGAACGGTTACTGTTGCGCTTGCCGTGGCAGATTGTATAAGACAGTTGTCCGTAATAGTTAAACTATACGTCGTCGTTGATAAGGGCGATACATAGATACTACTTGTTGTTTCTCCTGTACTCCAAGCATACGTGTAAGGTCCTACACCTCCTGTCGGAAAAGCAAGTAATTCAACAGAATCGCCTGAGCACAAAACATTTGTGTCTTGAACGGTGAGATCCACTGGTTCTAAATCATTAATTCCTAGATCAAGAATAATTGGTGTTTGATTACCGCATGGGTCTGTCATTAAAAACTCAAGTGTTAGGGTTTCTAGGCCTTCTACAAGTGCATCACCCAAGGCGTTAAATGTAAATGAAATTTGACTTTGACCCGGTGCAAAAGTTACACTCGGAGGTATAGGCGAGTAATCGAGACCTGCGGTCGCCGTGCCTGTTACCGATAAAGGAATGGTTAATGCCGTGTTTAAATTTCCTTGTCTATTTAAAGTAACTGTAGCGCTAACACACCCTTCGGCTAAAACGTTTGGGTCAGTAAAAGCTTGACTCGAAAGCGCGTATGTTATATCTACTGGGGTGTCAGAAGTTAAACTGTTTGCTTCAAGAAAAATACCTGAATCAAAAATTGGATCGCCAGCATCGGCAATGGCAATTTTTAAATGATAGGTTTGTCCGCATTGTACTTGTGACACAGCTTCCATTACTTTCGTGTACCCATCGTATTGCAAATAATTTGCCGAACTATTATAAGGCGCATTATTTCCAGTTCCATTATTGACATAATATGCACAGTTTTGACAAGGCCCCGTGTTTGTAACTCCATTGTTCACGCTGTTGATCGCGATAATTGTATTACTGACAGGCACTTTGGCCATGTTTTGTGTTCCACCTGGGATTCCCGGACCTGAAATGAAAAACGCAAAAACATCGTTAAATATTTGACCTACATATTCAGGGTATTCCTCAGAAGCAAAAACATATTTAAATCGAACGGTGTCTGAATAAGGAACAAAGTCAAACTCCAAGACTGACGCGTTGAAGGTTTGAGTTCCTCCTGCAAGCAATGCCGTTAATTGTCCATAACCTGGTGTTCCATTGTCAATTCCGGCGTTCGGTTTGTTGTTAGGTCCATGAGGGCCTTCGCCCGTATTCAATACGGTACCAGTGGTCAATATAATTCCATTTGCAATTCCAAGGTTGGTTCCTGCGGCAGTAAAATCACCAATAGCTCCACCAGATCCGGTAAATTGAATATTAGATACTGTCACTCCTGAACCGAGTAATACGTTTTGAACCAATTGCGCTGGTGACAGATTTACGTTCGTCGCTAACTGCCCCATCGTGAAAAAAGGAGCAAATAATAGGACGATATGTATGATTTTGGTACGCAAGGTTGTTATAATATAACGCTATTTATTCTAAATGGTTGATTAGTTTACTACAATAAACGTGCTAATTCTTGTAAATTTAAGTCAATTTAACATCTAGGGCAACCATTTCAACTTGAAAGATTAATTTTGTTAAAACAATAATTAGTGGGGATTTTTAAAAATACGATTAAGAAATTACAAGAGGATATTCGCATATCCTCAAGTGATGCGCGCACTTTCGATGAAAATTGGTCATTTGCAACATCGCGTTTTCGGTTCATTTCGCTTATTACCCTTGTGCTTCTTGTTTTTGGAATCTTATTCTTTATTTTCCTTTATTTCGGTCCAACTAGAAGATATTTTCAAACAGAAGATGTAAGTATTGAACGTCAAAAGTTAGAAACACAGAACAAACGTGTACAAGAATTGGACAAGAAGATACAATCGCAGGAGACTTTCATCAGAAATATTCAAGATGTACTTCAAGGTAAGATATCCGCAGATTCGATTTCTACCAAACCGCAGAAACTTGACAATATTGATTTGTCAAATGTAGATGTTGCTACAACAAAAGCAGAAGGTAAATTAGCACGTAAGGTGAAAGACGATATGCGTACCGTGAAGAAAAAGGATAATTCTTCGCTTCAGAACTTAATATTTGAAGCACCCGTTCGTGGGACTATATCCGAAAAGTTTTCTTTTGACACTCATCCAGCCGTGGATATCGTTTGTAAAAAAGAATCAAGTATTAAATCCTGCTTGGATGGAGTTGTATTGTACAGTGGATATTCCAAAAAAGACGGAAACTTCATCATAATTGATCATGGAAAAGGATACGTGTCGCTTTATAAACACAACAAAGTGAATTTAAAATCAGCTGGTCAACGAGTTCAGATTGGCGATCCAATCGCAATTGCCGGAAATTCAGGTGAAAACAGTACAGGACCTCATTTGCATTTTGAGTTGTGGTTTGAACAAAGGCCAATCGACCCACAAGCATTTATGACATTCGAGTAGTCTTTTTAAGAAACAATGCCCTGCATAGAGCAAAGTTTATAGTAAATGCCATTCAGTTTCATCAACTCATCATGCGTTCCACTTTCGGCAATTTCGCCATTTGAAAGCACAATGATATTATCGGCATTTCGAATCGTGCTTAATCTGTGTGCGATGACCAAAGACGTTCTTCCTTGAAGTAAATTTTCTAAAGCTTCTTGCACCAATACTTCGGATTCTGTATCCAAGGCCGAAGTTGCTTCGTCTAAAATGAGCAAACTAGGGTTTTTCAAAATTGCTCGCGCTATGCTAACTCTTTGTTTCTGCCCACCCGAAAGTTTATTGCCTCGATCTCCAATATTTGTGTCGTAACCATTTTCTAGTTTGGTAATAAACTCATGGGCATTTGCAATTTTTGCAGCGTTAATTACTTCCTCGCGATTGGGATTGTCGATTCCGAAGGAAATATTGTTGGCAACAGTATCATTAAAAAGAATGGACTCTTGTGAAACGATACCAATATGACTTCTTAAATCATTCGTTTTTAATTTCTCTATAGGAATGCCATCATATTTTATCGAACCTTCTTCAATGTCATAAAAACGAGCCACCAAATCAGCTAAAGTTGATTTTCCACTTCCAGATTCACCAACCAATGCAATTTTCTTTCCCTTGGGAATGTCAAATGAAACATCCTTAATGACAGTCGCGTCTTTGTATTTGAAAAATACGTTTTTCAAAGTAACACCTTCGTTTAGTTCGCTGAGCGCAACGGCTTCTTTTGCTTCAAATATTTTTTCGTCACTGTCAAGAATTTCATTGATTCTATTTTGCGAAATGGATGCTTTCTGCAGAATGGCAATAGAATTGGCAACACCTTGAATCGGACGAAGCAATTGAGAGAAAACGATGATAAAACCAATGAATTCTTCACCTGTTAGTCCTCCGTTTCCTGATGTTGTGAGTATCATGTTTCCGCCAAACCATGCGATACATAGCATTACAGCTGCACCTAGCGTTTCGTTTAAGGGCGAAGACATGTCTCTTTTTCTGAAGCTCTTCGTGGTAAATTTCTGGTGTCGCAGATTTGTCCTTTCAAAATTTGAACGAACTTGTTTCCCTGCGTTGAAAGCCTTTATAATGCGAATTCCACCTAGTGTTTCATCCAGATGAGAATTCAAAGCGCCAAATTCTTCCATTTCTTGTTTTGCCGTTCGTTTCAAACTTTTCCCGATTCGAGAAATGACAAATGCGGAAATAGGCAGTAAAGCAAAAGAGATTAAAGTCAATTGTGGACTCCAATAAATAAGAAGGCCGATATGAAGAATAATTGCAATGGGCTCACGAAACACTAATTCGAGAATGGCTATTACCCCAATTTCAATTTGAGAAGCATCATTGTTTACACGTGATACTAGATCTCCTTTTTTCTCATCTGAATAGTAGGAAAGTGGAAGGCGAAGGATCTTTGAGTACATAGCATTTCTTACATCTCGAACCGTTGCCATACGCAATTGAGATTGATGCCAAATAGCGCCGTAGCGACTTATGTTTTTGAGCAGAAAGGCAATAAAAACGGAAATACAAACAAACATCAAGGCTTTCTTTGGGTCGGCCTCAACCATAGATTCCATGAAATAGTTGTAATAATCAGAACAGTATTGAAAGAAATCGACAAATCCGCCTTCGTAAATCGGTTTTGTTGGAGCTGTAATTTCTTGTTCGGGATTGAAAATCAACTGAAGAAAAGGGATGAAAAGAGCAAAGGAAATCAGGTTGAAAATTACGTACAAAAGATTGAAAACGATAGTTAAAATCGCCAGCAGTCGGTACTTAAAGGTATATCGGAAAAGTTCCCTGAAATTTTTCATTCTGCACAAAGATAGGATTTTGTCATTCTATGCGATGAGGTCGACTTAACATTTCTTACTTTTGCGTTATGAGTTCAATACGACAAAGTAGAATAGAGGCAGGAATCCAGCAAGAGTTGGCTTCTGTTTTTCAAAAAAATGCAAGCGAAATATGTTTGGGGTCCATGGTCAGTGTAACTACCGTTCGAATCACTTCCGATCTTTCTTTGGCGCGTTGTTATTTAAGTGTTTTTGCGGGGCCAGACCCGAAAGAAGTACTAGAAAACATTGAATTGAACAAAGGTAAAATCAGAGGTGAAATAGGAAAAAGACTCAAAAACATGAAGAAATTGCCTCAATTGGCTTTCTTTATTGACGACTCATTGGATTATGCCCATGAGATTGACGAACTATTGAAAAAGTAATTCGCATCAAAGTCCCATTTTACATAGCGCGTAGATATCTTTCCTCGAAAAAAAAGAAAAATGCGATTCATTGGATAACGAGAGTTTCCGTTGTTGGGATAACGGTGACCACGGCAGCCTTAGTTATCTTACTTTCTGCTTTCAATGGAATAGAATCCATGGTAGAAAAATTGTATTCTGATTTCGATCCGGATATCACAATTCGCTACGCAAAAGGTAAAACATTTTTTGACAATCAAATCAAACTCAAAGAGATCAAATCTACTGAAGGGGTGAAAACCGTTTCTGCTGGTATTGAAGAAGTCGTGGTTTTGATGCATCAGAACAAATGGGTGAATGCAAAACTAATCGGGGCTGACTCTAACTTTCTTTCTATCACCAAAATGACCGAACACATGGTCGACGGATTTCCACTGTTGAAAGAGCAAGGGAAAGATGTAGGGTTAATTGGCGCAACACTTTTGGATAAATTAGAAGGGTTTATTCCATCCCAAGGATATGAATCGATTACCATTTATTCTCCCAAACGGAATATGAAAATTCGCTTGGGCAAGAATCCGTTTAGCACAAGAATGATTAACCTTTCTGGTCGAATGAATTTCAACCGGGAAGTGAATGCAGAGTTCATTGTGGTTCCCATCGATTTTGCCAAAGAGCTTTTGGACTACGACAATGAAAAAACGGTTCTGTTTGTGGACGTCAAAAAGAATTTTGAGAACGAAGCTCTAAAGAAACGATTAATAGCGCAGTTAGGGCCTGATTTTATTGTGAAGACCAACTACGAAAAAAATGAGTTAATCTATAAAACAAGTCAATCTGAAAAGGTAGTTGTGATCATCATTCTCCTTTTTATATTCATCATTGCCGCATTTACTCTTGTTGCAGCACTTACGATGATGTTCATTGAAAAAAAAGAAAATCTAGGCACCTTGTCCGCGATGGGTGCCGATAAGTCATTTATTTTTAAAATCTTTTACAACGAAGGTTTGCTCATTTCTTTCAAAGGAATCGTTATCGGCTTGTTGATTGGTTATGCGATTTGTCTTGTCCAGATCTACGGTAGTGTTTTAACCATGCCTAATTCTGCTGGAGAAGCGTTCCCAATGCGACTTTCTTTCAAAGACGGAATACTAATTCTTTCACTTGTTAGTGTCATTTCCATTTTAGCTTCCTATTTGCCCGCAAAATATTTGTTGCGAGGAGATAATCTGAACTTTAAACAAGATTAAGCAACATTTCATTTTTTGTTGAAAAACTTTAATAAGAATCCACTTCTTAATTTTGTAGTAATTGTAATTAATTACCTATCTTTGCGCCCAAATTTAGAGTTTAATACTAAAACGACACTTCATGTCAGATATCAAAGGAAAAATCGCTCAGGTAATCGGCCCAGTTGTAGATGTTAGCTACGAAAAAGGAATGGCCCTGCCAAACATTTTCGACGCTTTATATGTAACAAAAAAGGACGGTACTAAAGTAGTTTTGGAAGTTCAATCTCACGTTGGTGAAAACAATGTAAGAGCCATTTCAATGGATGCAACGGATGGATTCACAAGAGGAATGGAAGTTACTTCTACAGGAGCAGCTATTAAAATGCCGACAGGTGATAAAATAAAAGGACGTTTGTTTAATGTAGTTGGTGAAGCAATTGACGGAATCAACGAAGTAAGCAACGAAGGCGGAATGCCGATTCACCGTGAAGCACCGAAATTTGAAGATCTTTCTACTGCCACAGAAGTACTTTGGACAGGAATTAAAGTAATCGATTTGATTGAGCCTTACGCTAAAGGAGGAAAAATTGGTTTGTTCGGTGGTGCCGGAGTAGGTAAAACAGTATTGATTCAGGAGTTGATCAACAATATCGCAAAAGGACACGGTGGTTTGTCTGTATTTGCTGGTGTTGGTGAACGTACTCGTGAAGGAAATGATTTGCTTCGTGAGATGTTAGAGTCTGGAATTATTAAATACGGAGACGAATTCATGCATTCTATGGAAGAAGGCGGATGGGATCTTTCGAAAATTGATGTTGCCGGAATGACAGAATCAAAAGCGACTTTCGTTTTCGGACAAATGAATGAGCCTCCAGGAGCACGTGCTCGTGTGGCTTTGTCTGGATTGACATTAGCAGAGTATTACCGTGATGGTGAAGGTGACGGACAAGGAAAAGATATCCTTTTCTTCGTTGATAACATTTTCCGATTTACACAAGCGGGATCTGAAGTATCTGCCCTTTTGGGACGTATGCCATCAGCCGTAGGTTACCAGCCAACATTGGCAACAGAAATGGGTGCCATGCAAGAGCGTATCTCTTCAACGAAAAGAGGTTCAATTACATCCGTACAAGCGGTTTATGTACCTGCAGATGACCTTACCGATCCAGCACCGGCAAATACTTTTGCTCACTTGGATGCAACAACGGTATTGTCACGTAAGATTGCCGAGCTTGGAATTTACCCAGCGGTTGATCCATTGGATTCAACTTCTCGTATTTTGACAGCAGAAATCGTGGGAGAAGAGCACTACAACTGCGCGCAACGTGTTAAGTTGACATTACAGCGTTACAAAGAATTACAAGATATCATTGCGATTTTGGGAATGGATGAATTGTCTGAAGAAGACAAAATGATCGTTCACAGAGCTCGTCGTGTACAACGTTTCCTTTCTCAACCGTTCCACGTAGCGGAGCAGTTTACAGGATTGAAGGGTGTTTTGGTAGACATTCAAGAAACAATCAAGGCATTTAACATGATTTTGGATGGTGAATTGGATGAGTACCCTGAGGCAGCATTTAACTTGAAAGGTGGATTGGACGATGTTATTGAAGCTGGTAAGAAAATGTTAGCAGAAACGAACGCTTAATATCAAACTAAGATGCAAGTAGAAATCATAACACCTGAATCAAACATTTTCTCTGGAGAAGCAGTTTCTGTTCAACTTCCTGGGTTAGATGGTTCTTTTCAAATATTGACGGGTCACGCACCGATTATTTCAGCACTACAAAATGGTGCGGTTAAGGTCGAATTGCCAGCCTCATTTGAACGCGAAGAGAGCACAAGTGAAATGATTCAAGATGATAAATCAAACGATAAACTTATTCGCGTAGACATTAAAGGCGGTGTTGTTGAAATGCAAAACAACAAGCTCATTGTTCTTGCAGAGTAAATAGATAAACGAATCTGTTAAAGAGGGATGTGGGTTTCCATTTCCCTCTTTTTCGTTAAAGCTTGTTAAGCAGGCAAGTAATGTTTCGTATCTTCGTTTGAATGTTTAAATTCGCTTCGCACATCCTTGATTTAAATGGATTTACTGTCAAAAATAGATTTAACTAATACGCCAAAACACATCGCTATCATTATGGATGGTAATGGACGTTGGGCCAAAAAGCAAGGGCATATGCGCTTGTATGGCCACAACATTGGTGTAGAATCTGTTCGCGAAGTATTGAAAGCCGCGAAAGAACTGAAAGTTGAATACCTTACTTTGTATGCTTTTTCAACAGAAAATTGGAATCGACCAAAGGAAGAAGTGGATGGATTGATGGATCTTTTGGTCCGCACCATAGCAGGAGAAGTTGATGAATTACATTCTTCAGGCGTTAGTCTAAAGGCAATTGGCGATTTGGAAGGTTTGCCAAATGATTGCAACCTTGAATTGCAACAAGCAATTGAAAAAACAAAAAACAACATGGATATCAATTTAGTCCTAGCCTTGAATTATAGCTCGCGCTGGGAAATGAAGGAAGCAACCCGCAATATCGCTAAAGATGTTGCTGCAGGGAAACTTTCTGAAAAGGATATCAATGACGAGCTAATTAGTTCCTACTTAACCACAAGAAATATCCCTGACCCTGAATTGTTGATTCGGACCAGTGGAGAATATAGAATAAGTAATTTTTTGCTCTGGCAAATAGCCTATAGCGAATTACATTTTACACCCGTTCTTTGGCCTGACTTCAAAAGAGACGATCTTTTCAAGGCCGTATTAGATTACCAATCGAGAGAACGACGGTTTGGAATGGTTTCCGAGCAAATTTCAAAGACTTTATGAAGAAAATTAAATTTCTAATGACCCTAATTGGGGTATTCACTGTTTCTGCTCTTTTTGGTCAAACAAGAGATACGGTTGTTACGCTAGGTGAAGCGTTCAGTGTTGATTATCTTACCCCGAAACAATATGAAATTGGTCCTATCCGGATTGACGGAGCAGATAATTTTGACCACAACTCAATTCGATTAATTGCTGGACTTCGACAAGGACAAAAAATAACCGTTCCTGGAACACAGTTTTCAACTGCGATCCGAAATTTGTACAAAGAAGAAATTTTTTCTCACATTGAAATATTGGCAGAAAAGGAAATAGCAGGTGTAATCTACTTGGTTATTAAAGTTAAACCGAGAGCAAAATTATCGCGTTTCAAATTCAGAGGAATAAGCAAAAGAGAAGCTGATAAAGTAAGAGAAGAAATTGACCTTTATGCCGGTAGAACGATTACAGAGAACCTACTTTATATAACGGACAATAGAATTCGAGGATACTTCAGAGAAAAAGGATATTACAACGTGAGTGTAGATATCAACCGTAAAAAAGACACACTTATCAATAATTCTGAAATCTTTTTAATCGACATTAAGAAAGGGCAGAAAGTAAAAATCCAAACGCTAGATATAAATGGAAATCAATCCATTTCAGATTTCAAAGCGAAGTTAGCCATGAAAGATACGAAGGCTAAAACCTCATGGAGATTTTTTAAACGTTCGAAATTTAGTGTTGCAGCCTACGAAAGAGATAAAAAGGCGATAATGGCCAAGTATAATTCAATTGGTTTGAGAGATGCTGCTATTGTTAGTGACAGTGTTTATCAGATTGACGAAAAAAACATTGGGATTGTAATTAATATTGAAGAAGGTCAAAAGTATTACTTTGGAACATTTTCATGGATAGGAAATACAAAATTCAGATCGTCTTATTTGGATACCATTATGGGAATCAAGTATGGTGATGTTTTCGATAAAACTTTATTGGAAACACGATTGAATTTCAGTCAAGATGGAAGGGATATTACTTCGCTTTATCAGGACAGAGGATACCTTTTCTCACAAGTTATAGCTGTAGAAACGAATGTAGAAGATAACCACATCAATTATCAAATTCGAATTCAAGAAGGAAAAGAAGCTCGAATTAAAAACATCATTATCCGAGGTAATTCCAAAACGAATGATTACGTAATTCGAAGAGAGATAAGAACGAAACCAGGAGATTTATACAATAGAGCCGATATTATTAGAACACAGCGTGAATTGGCGCAATTGGGTTATTTTGACGCACAACAGATAGGAATTAATCCAATGCCAAATCCGCAAGATGGAACGGTAGATATTGAATATACCGTGGTTGAAAAATCATCCGATCAGATTGAACTTTCTGGCGGTTATGGTGGTGCTGGAATAAATGGACGAGGAACAGTCATCGGAACGCTTGGGTTGACTTTCAACAACTTCTCTTCAAAGAATTTCTTCAAAAAGGGAGCTTGGACACCTTTGCCGTCAGGCGACGGGCAGCGTCTTTCTATTCGAGCGCAATCGAACGGTCGTTTTTTTCAGAGTTACAATTTTTCATTTACGGAACCATGGCTAGGTGGCAAGAAACCCAACTCCTTGACATTCTTCGCCAGTCATACTGCGCTTAGTGCTCAAGGATTCTTAAAATCAGATGAAGATTATCAAGGAGCTACAATAACGGGGGCTGGTGTAGAATTCGGTAGAAGAAAAAGGATTCCTGATGATTACTTTATTGCGAGATATTCGATTGGTTACAACTACTATGATATTCGTGATTACCCTATTTTCCCGGTGTTTAGCCAGGGAAGTGGATTTGCGCACGATATAAATTTTGGGTATGTTTTACAAAGAAACTCCATCAGCGAACCCATTTATCCGCAAGGTGGGTCAACCTTGACCTTGACTACAAAAGCATCATTGCCTTACTCAGCTTTCGACGGAAAAGATGATGTTTATGCTACATTGAGCGCTCAGGATAGGTATAAATTCTTGGAATACTACAAGTTGAAATTCACAGGTGCTTGGTATTTCCCTCTAACGAAAGATAAAAAGTTAATTCTCTCCCCGCGCATCGGATTCGGTTTTTTAGGAACGTATGATACGGATAGAAGTGTTATTCCTGTAGAACGTTTTACATTGGGAGGTTCTGGATTAACAGGAGTAAATCAATTGGGTGGTCGTGAAATCATCGCTTTGCGTGGATATGAAGATGGATCACTGAATTCAGAAGGTGGAGATCCGCTAATTGCGAAATATACAATGGAGTTGAGATATCCAATCTCTTTGAATCCATCTGCTACGTTCTTTGCCTTGGCCTTTGTGGAGGCAGCAAATACCTTTCCTTCTATTCGACAATTTGATCCATTCAACGTGAAACGTTCTGCCGGACTTGGATTACGTGTATTCTTGCCAATGTTTGGTATGCTAGGAATAGACTACGGATTAGGGTTTGATCCTGTGGATGCTTGGTCAAGCAATATCGGCGCCGATGGTTTTTCTCCAATCAATTCGTCTATCAGCCAAAAAGGATACTATGGAAAACTTACTTTCTCAATTGGCATGAATTTAGGAGAACTGTAAAATAATTAAGTATATTCAACGTTTTTGGAGGACAAAATAAAGCACATGAAACAGTTATTGATACTAGCATTATTCATTTTTGGCACAAGCTTTGCTTTTAGTCAGAAGTATGGATACATTGACTCAGATTATATTCTGAATAAGATACCAGAATATTCAGCAGCAAAAGAAAAACTGGACAAGCTAGCAGAGAGATGGACCAACGAAATTGAAGAACGAAAAGCGGTTGTATTAAGAAAAAAAGAACTGTACGCCCGAGAAGAAGTTCTTCTTCCTGAAGAGGAAAAAACGAAACGATTGGCAGAGATTAAAAAATTAGAAATGGAAACCTTAGAATTACAAAAATTACGATTTGGCGTCAAAGGAGACTACTTCAACAAACGACAAGAGTTAATCAAGCCGATTCAAGATCAAGTGTATGAAGCTATGCAAAAAGTAGCCTCAAAGCGAAATTATAGTTTCGTTTTCGACAAAGCGAATCAAAGTAATTTGGTATACGCAGACAGTAAGTACGACATCAGTGATCAAGTACTGAAAGAACTGGATATCAAATAGTTTACAATTAAATAATAGAGAAAGAATGAAAAAGTTATTAGTAGCATTATTGGTTATTTTAAGTACCAGCGCGATGGCGCAGCAGAAGTTGGGTCATGTTAATTCACAGGTCTTGTTGGATACAATGCCATCTTACAAGGCAGCGATCAAAACATTGAAAAAAGTAGAAGCTGACGGTTACCAAGAGTTGACTGAGATGGAATCCGCTTTGCAAGCTGAGTATGAAATTTATATGAAAAACAAACCAAACAATCCTCCGGTTGTCAATCAATTGGCCGAAGAAAAGCTTCAAACAAAGCAACAAGTATTGGTGGATCGTGAAAAAGCCTTGCAGAGAGAAATCCAAACGATTAGCCAAAGTTTAAACGAGCCTATTTTGGACCGAATCAAGTTAGCCGTGAAGACAGTTGCGGATCGCAAAAAGATTGCTTACGTAATCGATGAAACGACAACACTGTACTTCGAGAACGGAATCGATCTTACGAATGAAGTTATCACCGAATTGTTGCGCCTAGATGCGGAAGCAATGAAGCCGTAAAAGGTCGAATAAAGATATACGAAGCCAGTTTCATTTTACATGAAGCTGGCTTCTTTTTTTGTAGCTTTGTTTTATGAGTTTGAAGCAAGGTCCTATTGGTGTTTTTGATTCTGGTTACGGCGGTTTAACGGTCTTAAAGGAATTAAAAAAACATCTTCCAGAATACGATTATTTGTATTTGGGTGATAATGCTCGGACACCTTATGGTACTCGTTCCTTTGAAGTAGTGTATGAGTTCACCTTGCAAGCAATTCACGAGCTTTTTAATCGGGGTTGTTCCTTGGTTATTTTAGCGTGTAATACAGCTTCTGCAAAAGCACTGAGAACCATTCAAATAAATGACCTTCCAAATCTAGCTCCAGGAAAAAAGGTCTTAGGTGTAATCCGCCCAAGTGCTGAATACATTGGAAGTGTTTCAAAAACCAAGCATGTCGGCTTTTTAGCAACTCCAGGAACGGTAAAATCAGCTTCTTATACCATCGAGCTTGCCCGTTTTTATCCGGAAGTTAAGGTGACGGAACACGCATGTCCATTGTGGGTGCCATTGATCGAGAATCACAAACATCAGTCGGAAGCAGGTAAATTGATTATTAAAGAAGATTTCCATGACTTAATGAAGCGGGACAAGGAAATCGATACGGTAGTTTTAGCTTGCACCCACTATCCGCTTGTCCATGACTACCTTCAAAAGGTGGCACCACCCAACGTTCAGATTATTGCGCAAGGAGAAATTGTTGCGAAAAGCTTGGTTGATTATTTGAACCGACATCCTGAGATAGATGAGCTTTGTACCAAACAAGGCACGATTTCATATTTGACCACAGAAAGCCCTGAGTTTTTTGATGAAAACGCTTCTGAATTTTTTGGTGAACATGTAAAAGCAAGTCACATCACATTGGGGAAATAGTCGTTTTTTCAACGGGATTAAGTTTGTACCTTTGTCAAAAATTAAAGGAATGACCGACAAAAGGACAGAATTAAGTGAATTGGGTGAATTTGGTTTAATAGATCAATTGACCAAAGGATTTGAATCTAAGAATAGCTCAACCGTTTTTGCTATTGGCGACGACGCTGCTGTTTTGGAAAGAGATGCAGATCACTATTCACTATTTTCAACGGACATGATGCTGGAAGGTGTTCACTTTAATTTGATGTATATGCCACTGAAGCATTTGGGCTACAAAGCTATCGCTTCTAATGTCTCAGATATTTGTGCGATGAACGGCGTTGCAGAACAAATTACGATTAGTCTGGCCGTTTCAAACCGCTTCCCGAAAGAAGCCTTAGAAGAATTATATGAAGGGATTCAGCATGCTTGTAATATCTTTAAAGTTGATTTAGTTGGAGGTGATACCACCAGCTCTTTATCTGGTTTGGTTATTAATGTCGCAATCATAGGTAAGGTCAAAAAGGAAGAAGTTGTTTATCGGTCAGGTGCCAAAGAAAATGATTTAATCGTCGTTTCTGGAGATCTTGGTGGAGCCTACATGGGACTTCAAATACTTGAAAGAGAAAAAGAGGTTTTTAATGCGAACCCAAATATTCAACCCGATTTAGATGGTCATGATTATATATTGAAACGTCAAATGAAACCTGAGGCGAGAGTAGATGTAATCGATATGTTGAGAGAATTAAAGGTGAAACCAACATCGATGATAGATATTTCAGATGGACTTGCATCAGAATTATTGCACTTGGCAAAATCCAGTGACGTTAGTTGTCAGATTTATGATGAAAAGTTGCCAATTGATGCAAAAACATCTATGACGGCCATGGAGTTTAATATCAATCCGAATACGTGTGCATTGAACGGCGGAGAGGATTATGAATTGTTGTTCACGATTCCTCAGAAAGATTATGAAAGCATTGCAGCGAATCCAAATTTCACAGTTATTGGTCATATCACCCACAAAGGTGAGGGGTCGCATATAATTGACAACAACGGTGCAGCTATTGAATTGACCGCACAAGGCTGGAATCATTTTAAGGGATAGTTAGCTCGCCTTTTTCGAGAGTTTATCGAATTTCTGTTGACATATTTTCAAAAAGGATTGGTCTTTGGCTTTCGCTTCGGCCCATGAAATGAAATCGAAGTATTCCAATGCACTAGCCTGATAAGGATCTTTGCTCAGTTTTTGAAGCTTCACTAGCAGGTCTTCCCACTTCTCCATAGCATCGAATTTATTGGTGATGTTAACGTATTTTTTTGCAAAATGAAGGAGTGCTTCTTCAAATGGGTAAAGTCGATTGCGTTTCTTTAAAAAACGAATGGTCGAAGTTCGCGCATAAGGCAAGTATTCTAGATCGCCCAATTCAATGTGAATGAATAACTCCAAAAGATGTGCAAAGGCAACAATGTCCTCTTTTTTATCCAATGAGGTGTCATTGAGTATGTTCCGAATCGCTTTTAAGGATAAACTATTTTCTCCAATAGAAAGATAGATCGAGGCAATTTTAAAGTACAAGAATGCATTTCGAGCACCAGATACCTTGTCGCCAAATCGTTCCAAACCTGCTTCAATTTCAGGAATATAGCAAAGGGCTTGCTCGTAAATTCCACGGCGTGTAGCGAAAGATAAATTGATGCTATTGATTGTGGTGAAAAGTTTTATTTGTAAATCAATATCTGGTAACGCATTTACCGTTTCTTCAAATTCCTGCAACGCTGCTAAATAGTTTACCGATAGATCAAAGTATCCCAAATGGTCAGCTGTGTAGATTAAATTCGTTAGCAAAGAAAAATACCGTTCTGGATGTTTTTGCTTGAGATTCTTATTCTCTTCAAATAGTCGAAGATTATTGCGCATGGCGCTAAAACTGTCTGTATAATTTTGAACTGCAAAATAGTATGCACTTTGGATATGCAAATGCAAGTATTCCGCTTCCAAGGTTGGTGAATTTGGTATTTGAAGTGTGTTGAATTCTTTGTGTATAGCACGAAAGACTTTTTCGTTTTCTATACTACGTGCTTGACCATGTAAGGTCATTTGTTGCAACAGTCGACTTTTTATATTCCAAAGTTTATCTTCATAAAGTGATTGGTCGTGAAATTGATCGTCTTGCCGCAGAATATCGGTCAATTCTGTTTCACTCAAATCAATGAAATTGTTTTTCTCTTGTAAAATTTTAAATTTCTTTCGTATATCAATTCGAATATTCAAAAGTTCGTGTTTCTCAGCAAGCTTTTCGGCACTGCGGAGCAGTTTTCTAGCCTGCGCATACAAAGTTTTGTGTATGAGAATATCGGCACTGTGGAGCATTTTATGTAATTGGGCTTGCACGTTTGCTTGAGCATGAAAACCATCTAGAGCGGACAGAATATGATCGTATAGTCTCTTCTTGGTAATGGAGAATCGGTTTAAAAAGGCTTCTCCCTCGAAATGATTAAAAACGGCTTCTTCATCATATACTCTTTGTTTTTCAATAAAATCAAATAGAAGCACATAATTGTTTTGGTCGCCAATAGTATGTCGCGAAGAAAGAAGCTTAAAATATCTTTTCTCTGACTTGGTAAGAGAATGAACTAGCTCATGCAGGAAATCGTTGACTCGAGTA
>CBFIBY010000020.1:0-23970 GCA_965660955.1 Crocinitomicaceae bacterium
TCTTGAACATGGCTGTCGATGAAATAGGTTTGTCGGAATGTAAGTCTGTAATGTTCATACTATGATTTATTTAAAATATTCGTGAAATGTTTTCATAGACGCTTCTATCTCGGCAAAGGCAATAGATGCATTTTCATCGCTAGTTGCTTTAAAAGGATGACATTACCCATACTTTAAAGATACGATGAATTCGACCAAAAACCATAAGAAAATAAGATATGTAAAGCGTGTTATACGTGTCAGTACTTTACTTTAAATCTACAAAAAACAAAATTTTGAACCGTATCAAAAGGGGTGTTGTGATCTGTTGCTACGGCACTGATTCTCTCAAAGTACGGAGAAAATCTATCTGCCATTGAATTTTCTGAATATTGCTTGATTTCTATTCCGCTGCACTTAAGCGGACCATCGAGAGAGAAAGTTCCAATAACAAGCGAGCCATACGTTTCTAGTGCTGAAATGCCGGTTTTAAGGTACTTTTCAATGTCGGTATCATCCGTTAAAAAATGAAAAGCAGCTCTATCGTGCCAGATAGCATATTTTTCTGAAGGAGTAAAATCGACAATGTCGGAAACAATCCAAGTGACTTTTGAGGCCTGATCTCCCAATCTAAGTTTCGCTCGTTCTATGGCTGCTTCAGAAATGTCGAGAACAGTAATATTTTCGAAACCGAGGTCCAATAGATGGTCAACCAAAAAACTATCACCTCCGCCAATGTCTATTATCTTATCTGATTTTGAAGGATTGCTTTCAAGAATTAATTGAAGCGATAATTCAGGTTTTGGCTGATACCAGCTCACTTCATTGGGAGCTTTGGTTTCATAAATCTTTTCCCAGTGGATTTTTCGGTTGGATTCTTTCATGTTCTAATCTTCTAAAACTTCTAAATTAGCAAAGCGAAGTAAAACTGTTTTAGCGCCGTGATGCGGGAAGAATATTGTTGCTTTTTTGTCTTGACCTGCTCCGTCCATTTTCGTCACTTTTCCTTTGCCGAAGCGGTCATGATTTACCATATAACCAACTTTCAGTTCAAGTTCAGAAGAACCTCCTTTGCGAGCCACATTTGGACTAGCAACGCGTTTGAAGTTCTTTGGAGCGGTTGGAGTAGAAGCAGGTGCTGAAAAAGAGCGATTTAATCCACCCGTGAAGGGTTTGTCAAAACCACTGTTTAGCGAGCGACCACCTTGTCTCGGCGGATTTTCCATTTGCAAATACGTTTCGTCAATTTCCGTAATAAATCGACTAGATTCAGACGTTTGTAGATTTCCCCAAACGAATCGCGATGCAGCATAGGTGAGTGTACAAGATTCTTTAGCTCGAGTAACAGCCACATAAAATAATCGGCGTTCTTCTTCTAGTTCAGTTCTCGAATTCAAAACCATTTGAGAAGGGAACAGGTTTTCTTCCATTCCAACTAAAAAGACATGTGGAAATTCCAATCCTTTACTGGAGTGAATGGTCATCAAAGTAACGTAATTTTTATCCTCGTCTTTACTGGTGTCGGCATCTGTCAATAGGGCAACATCCATCATGAAATCGGCCAAGTAAATATCACCTTCTTCGGCGTTTGTTACCGTAAATTCTTTAATACCCGAAAGCAATTGCTCAATATTCTGGTAACGCTCAATTTCTTCAACACCCTTGTCTTTGTCGGCAAAAAGTTCTTTGATAATCCCAGATGAACGGGCAATTTCCTGTGCCAAATCATAGGCATTCATTTTCGTGAGTTGAGCTGTAAAACTGCTCAACATCGTTACAAAGTCGGATATTTTCGCTTTCGTTCCGTTGTTTATTTTAACCGGATACTGATTGAAATTACTAATCACATCCCATAAGCTTACATTGTGCTCATTTGCCGCAATGATGATGTTTTCAATGCTTGTTTTTCCAATTCCACGTTTCGGGTAATTGATGACTCGTTTCAAGGCTTCTTCATCATTTGGGTTGGCGACCAAACGGAAATACGCCAATAAATCCTTTATTTCTTTTCGTTGGTAGAAGCTTAGTCCTCCAAAAATCTTATACGGCATATTCATCTTCCGTAAGGATTCCTCGAATGATCTAGATTGCTTATTTGTTCGGTATAAAATGGCAAAATCACTGTACTGAAGGCCTTCCGATTGCTTTAAGTCGTATATGCGATCGACAACGAGTTTTCCTTCTTCATTTTCAGTGAGTGCGCGAACGACCTTGATTTTATTTCCTTCTGTGTTATCCGTCCAAACCTTTTTCTCGATTTGATCTTTGTTGCGTTTGATGACACTATTGGCTGCTTCAACAATTGTTTTGGTCGAACGGTAATTTTGCTCCAATTTGAACAATTTGTAATCGGGATAATCGACTTTAAAGTTGAGAATGTTTTTAATATTTGCCCCTCGGAAAGAGTAGATACTTTGGGCATCGTCTCCTACAACACAGATGTTCTCATAGACAGCTGCTAGTTTTTTTACAATGAGATATTGGGCGAAATTTGTATCCTGGTACTCATCCACCAAAATGTATTTAAACTTTTGCTGGTAATAACTCAGGACATCTGGGAAATCGCGCAGAAGAACATTCGTTTGATACAACAAATCATCAAAATCCATTGCACCGGCTTTGAAACAGCGTACAGCATAGTTTTTATAAACACGATACATTTCAGGTCGACGTGCCATATTGTCCTCCGCACGAATTTCTTGATTGTCTTCGTACGCTTCAGGCGAGATCAAATTGTTTTTGGCCGCAGAGATTCGATTCAAACAATTTCCGGGTTTGTATATTTTTTCGTCGAGTTTCATTTCCTTTACAACGGTTCTCAGCAAACTTTTCGAATCTTGTGTGTCGTAAATGGTGAAATTGGAAGGATAACCTAGTTTATCTGAGTTATAACGAAGAATACGAGAAAACACCGAGTGGAACGTACCCATTGTGATATTTTTC
The DNA here is from genome assembly GCA_965660955.1 of Crocinitomicaceae bacterium. Classification (GTDB taxonomy): domain Bacteria; phylum Bacteroidota; class Bacteroidia; order Flavobacteriales_D; family Crocinitomicaceae; genus UBA2040. The sequence goes on from CBFIBY010000020.1 coordinate 2,923, forward strand.
GCTTCCGTTCCACCAACAATATTCCCGATTCGTTCGGTCATTTCGCGAGCCGCTTTGTTCGTAAAGGTTAACGCCATGATATTGAAAGGGTCGATGCCTTGTTCCATCATGTAAGCAATCCGATAAGTAAGAACACGCGTTTTCCCGGAACCTGCGCCAGCGATAACCATGGTAGGACCATAGATATTCTTGGTTGCTTCTAACTGACTTGGATTTAATTCGTCTAAATAACTCATGGATAAAAATGCTTAAAACAAAAGTAAGAAAAGAAGCTATTTTAATGTCTTTATAACCTCAAAATAAGTCGAGAGTTTTCAACCATCTTTTTGTACTGAACGAATTGTGAAGTCTGCCAAGGACGAACTAATTTTCAATTCGATTTCACTCGATTGGAAAAATTAAATTGTTACCTTTGCTTTCTTAATTTTTAAGCAAAACAATGGCGCACAATATCAAACCAGGAGTAGCAACAGGAGATGAAGTTCAAGCGATATTTCAATACGCGAAAGAAAAAGGTTTTGCTCTACCTGCTATTAATGTAACGAGTTCAAGTACAGTAAACGGAGTAATGGAAGCAGCGGCTAAAATGAACGCTCCCATCATTATTCAATTTTCAAATGGTGGAGGTCATTATTTTGCTGGAAAAAATTTAGACAACACAGACCAAAAAGCGGCGATAGCCGGTTCAGTTGCAGGAGCAAAGCACGTGCATACTTTGGCAGAACAATATGGCGCAACTGTTATACTTCATACTGATCATTGTGCTAAAAAATTATTACCTTGGATAGATGGTTTGTTAGACGCTGGCGAAAAGTTTTTTGCTGAAACAGGAAAGCCATTGTATAGCTCACATATGTTAGATTTTTCAGAAGAGCCAATCGAGGAAAACATTGAGTTGTGTAAGACGTATTTGGAGCGCATGGCGAAAATAAACATGACGCTCGAGATTGAATTGGGGATCACGGGTGGAGAAGAAGACGGAGTGGACAACACGGATGTGGATAGTTCAAAACTGTATACGCAGCCAGATGAAGTAGCATACGCATACGAGGAATTGATGAAAATTTCACCTCGCTTCACAGTTGCCGCGGCTTTCGGGAATGTTCATGGTGTGTACAAGCCAGGAAACGTAAAATTGACGCCGAAAATCTTGTTGAATTCTCAAGCTTACGTGCAGGAGAAATTCAACACAGGGCATAATCCAGTTGATTTTGTTTTTCACGGTGGATCGGGTTCGACGCTTGAAGAAATTCGTGAAGCAATCGGTTACGGTGTGATTAAAATGAATTTGGACACTGATTTACAGTTTGCTTTCACAGAAGGCGTTCGCGATTATATCAGTGAGAAGTTAGAATACTTAAAAACGCAAATCGGGAATCCAGAAGGAGACGATTTGCCGAACAAAAAATACTACGATCCAAGAAAATGGATGCGTGAAGGAGAATTGACATTTATAAAGAGACTTGAAAAAGCGTTTTCAGATTTGAATAACGTGAATACATTATAAGCAAGACTTTTAAAGAAAAAGAATTATGAGTTGGTTTCAAAGAAGAAAAGAAGGAATTACCACTTCGACGAAAGAGAAGATGGAATCGCCAGAAGGACTTTGGCAAAAATGTACCAATTGTAAAACGGTTTTCACAGCTGAAGATTTAGAGAAGAACAGTTGGGTCTGTGATCGTTGTAATAGTCATGAAAGAATTGGCTCCGATCAGTATTTCCATATTTTATATGATGATGGGAAATACAAAGAGTTGGATAAGAAATTGACATCTGGTGATCCATTAAAATTTGAAGACACAAAAAAATACACGGATAGAATCAAGAATACCCAAGAGAAAACGGGGTTGAAAGATGCTATTCGAACTGCTGTTGGCAAAATGAATGGAGAAAACTTTGTGGTGGCTTGTATGGACTTTTCGTTTATTGGAGGTTCAATGGGGTCAGTAATGGGAGAGAAGGTAGCGAGAGCCATCGATCACGCCATTAAAATCAAAGCGCCATTTATGATTATCTCCAAGTCTGGAGGTGCACGAATGATGGAGGCAGGTTTCTCTTTGATGCAAATGGCGAAGATTTCAGGAAAATTAGGGCAGCTTTCCGAAGCTGGTTTACCATATATTTCTTTCTTAACGGATCCAACGACCGGAGGTGTTACAGCTTCATTTGCAATGCTGGGAGATTTAAATATTGCCGAACCTGAAGCTCTTATCGGATTTGCTGGACCGCGAATTGTGCGTGAAACAATCGGTCGAGATTTACCTGAAGGTTTTCAAACCGCCGAATTTGTCTTAGAGCATGGTTTCTTGGATTATATCGTTGAACGTCAAAATTTGAAAGAATCATTGACGCTTAGTTTGGAGTTATTTAAAAATTAAGTAACAAGAAAATAGATGAAAAGGTCGGCGTTTGTCGGCCTTTTTACGTTTATAAACATTTGGTTAGTGAAAAGTTCTCTGATGTGCCATGCAACCTCTGCAAAACGCTGTTACTTTTGTAATGCACTGCATAAGAGTTCATAGTCTTTAAGTACTGCAACCAAGGTGAAGATATTAAGATATTCAACCTTCTACGACAAACCAAAAAAAGCTAAGCAGAAATGCTTAGCTTTTTTTATTGACTTCTTTTTAATGTTTAGTTTGTTCTTCCTGGGTATACTTTTAGCGCTGCCTCTATACACGCAACCGCTTTTACTAAGGATTCTTTTTCCAATACATACGCCAAACGAGCTTCTTGTAAACCAGCTCCTGGAGTTGAATAGAATCCTGCTGCTGGTGCCATCATTACAGTTTCACCATTCAAATCAAAATCTTCGAGCAGCCATTGGCAGAATTTTTCTGTGTTATCTACTGGGAATTTAGCTACACAATAAAATGCACCTCTCGGCATTGGACAAAAAACGCCAGGGATTTTATTGAGTCCATTTACTAGGATATTTCTTCGGTTGACATATTCGTCGATTACATCATCAAAATAGCTTTGAGGTGTTTTAAGAGCTGCCTCTGCGGCAATTTGATCAATTGTTGGAGGAGAGAGACGTGCCTGGCCAAACTTTAATGCTGTAGCATAAACATCTTTGTTTTTAGTAACAAGCGCACCAATTCGTGCTCCACACATCGAATATCGTTTGGAAACAGAATCAATCATAATCACATTTTCTTCAATCCCTTTTAGATTCATCACTGAAAAAGGAACGGCGCCATCATAGCAAAACTCGCGATAGACTTCATCTGCAAACAAAAACAAATCATGTTTTTGGACAATCTCTTTCAATTGCTGCAACTCTTCTTCTGTATAAAGGTATCCTGTCGGGTTGCCCGGGTTACAAATGATAATCGCTTTCGTTTTTGGTGTAATTTTCTTTTCAAATTCTGAAATAGGAGGTAAGGCAAAACCAGACTCTATACTCGACGAAACAGGCACAACATTTAAACCAGCGCTTACGGCAAAGGCGTTATAATTTGCATAAAAAGGTTCAGGTATAATAACTTCATCTCCTGGATCGCAAGTAGACATTAAACCAAACATCAAAGCCTCTGATCCACCTGTAGTAATTAAAATTTCTTCATGCGTCACGTGAATATCACTTTTCGCATAGCTATCTGCTAAGTTTCTACGGTAGGTTTCAAAGCCCGCCGAATGACTATATTCAATTACTTTACTGTCGTAAACTTTAATTGCATCCAAAGCCGATTCGGGAGTTCCAATGTCGGGTTGACCAATGTTCATATAAAAAACAGTCTTCCCTGCTTGGTTCGCTTTTTCAGCAAAAGGAACTAATTTTCGAATAGGAGAAGAGGGCATTGCGATACCCTTCGATGAAATTCTTGGCATAAATGATTAATTTGGGACTAAATTTAATCAGAAACTCCAATAAATAAGACATTTTGAAATCAGGATATACAAATTTAATTTTCAGTTGCGGAATTGCAGGATTGTTGTCTTGTAATTATTCGAGCATTGAAGAAATTGAGAATGTAAGCAAACCTCGTGACGACAGATATGAAATCAAAACTGATACATTGATTTCAAGGGAGAAAGCGATTGTTTCACAAAAAGAAGTGTTGCCTACCGACACCGTTCCCAAACCAAAGCGCGCGAGAGCATGGAAAACATTGGTTGACATTCAAACGATTAATTCTAGGATTAAGGTTGATTTGAAATATGCTTCGACCGATAATTTCATGAAAATGGTTTTGTATGATACAATTACCAAAGTGTATTTGCAAAAGGACGTCGCTATTCGATTAGGGAAATGTCAGGATTACTTGTCTTCTATTGACAGCAATTTGTTTTTATTGGTGTACGATGGGGTGAGACCCGTTAGCGTTCAATGGAAAATGTGGCGTGCATTGGATTCCATTCCTGTAAAACAACGCGTGAAATTTGTCAGCAATCCGGCAAATGGAAGTATTCATAATTATGGAGCAGCAGTCGATTTGACCATTTGTAATCGAAATGGACAGGCGTTGGACATGGGGGCGGGGTACGATGATATCCGTAAAATTGCTTATCCTCGGATGGAGGCTCATTTTTTAGCGACTGGAGAATTGACAAAACAGCAGGTCGCAAACCGAAAAATGCTGCGAAAAATAATGACGAGTCAAAATTTCCGCAACATTTCTACTGAGTGGTGGCATTTCAATGCTTGTTCTAGACAAACGGCGAAAGCCAAATATTATCCGTTAAAATAACTTTTATCGAAGTATCATTACGTGTCCAGTGAACGTTTTCACGTCGTCCACATTCTTCGCTTTTAATCTAATTTTCCAGACGTAAGCACCATCTTGGCAAACCTTACCTCCGTATGTTCCGTCCCATCCAATTTGATGATCACGCGTATCATAAACTACCTCACCCCAACGGTTGAAGATTTGCATCTCAAATGAACCTTCTCTCTCGCCAAGAATAATTGGTCGGAAAGTGTTGTTGTGCTCATTACCATTTGGCGTAAATGCATTCGGTACATAGATACTGAATTCCTCTTCGAATGAAATCAAATCACATACTGTTGCTTCACAAGTGTAACCAGGATACACATCCGTAACAGTTAAACAAACATCATAATCTCCTGGATCAGCAGATGGGAATGAATAACTTGGGTTCTCAGCAGAAGAAGTTCCATCTCCTCCGAATGCCCATGAGTATGTCGTTCCACCGATGCTGGTGTTTGTGAAGTTCACTGTATTTTGTGTTAAACTCGGATCCGTCGGATTGAAGGTGAAGCTTGCAATTGGAGTAGGAGATACAGTGACAGCATTTGTCAAGATTGTATCGAATACACAACCGTCAGCCGAGGTGTACATAAAATTGATGTTGTATGTACCCGGATTGTCATATGTATAAGTTGTCGATCCGCATCCTGTTGCCGTTGCTCCATTACCAAATGTCCATGAACAGTTAGAGATAGTTCCGTTGTTTGGATCAACCGATATCGTGTGAGGTGCGCATCCATCAGCAAGTCCTAGGAAAGCAAACACAGGTTCAGCGTATGGATTAACGTTTACCGTTTGATTCAACGTTGCACCACAATCATCTGTGATAAGCAAGTTATACGATCCAACTGCCAAATTAGCTGAAGGCGTTCCCTGTCCTGAAATAGGAGCAGGAGACCAATTGTATGTGTAAACTGGGACTCCAGCCGTAACGTTAGCTGTGACATTTGCATCACCACCTGGACAAACTGTTGCATCTACAAGTGGATCCGCTGCTAAAGCATCAAACACGTTAACTATCGTGCTGTCAGGACCCGCTGGACATCCGTTTGCATCAACTGCATTTAAATAATATGTAGTTGTTGCTGCTGGAGTAACCGTTTGGTTTTGACCTGCAGGTACACCAGTCCATTGGAATGCGTATGGAGAAGTTCCTCCTGCCGCAAATCCAAATAGATCAGCATTTGTATTTGCACAAACCGTTGTGTCATTTCCAGTTGAAATTGTGAACGGAGTTGGTTCGTATATTGTTGTATCTGATGTGGCTAAACAGCCATTGATTCCAGTTATAGTGATGGTATAGAATCCAGCGGTCAATCCTGTGAAAAGACCATTTGCCTGACTCGGACCACCATTAATGCTGTAACCCGTTGCATTGGTTGCGGTAACATCAATTTGTCCATCTGAACCACCGAAACAGTTTACACTATCTGTTAAAACAGAGATGAAGATTACTTGGGCTGGTTCACTCACTGTATTTCCATTTGTGTCAAGTGTACATCCATTCGCATCTTGAATCTGTAAATCGTAAGATCCTGCACAAAGGTTGGTAGCGGTGTTGACGTTACCCGTTGAAGCGTTGGCTGACCAGATATATGTGTAACCGGGTGTACCACCAGAAATTGTTGCAGAAATATCACCATCGCACACTGAGAAGCAAGATGCATCGTTGATAACCATTGCATCTACATTCAGTGGTGTAGGTTCTGTTACGATAACACCAAGAGAATCTACAGTACATCCATTTGCATCTTGTATCGAAAGGTCATACGATCCAGCCGTCAACATCATACTTGAATCAGCTGTTCCGAATGTCGTACCTCCATCAAAAGAGTAAGTGTATGGAGCTGTTCCTCCTGTGGCACCAATAACGATACCACCAGTATTATCACCATTACATAAATTCGTTGTAATTGTAACACTATTGAATACGATTGGATTTGGTTCAAATATATCGAACGTTGTGTCAAACGTACAGCCATTCGCGTCTGTTAATTGCAATGCATACGTCCCAACTAAAAGTGAGTTAAAGACATTTGAAGCTTGCGTCACATTCACGGGACCGGTTATTTCATAGTTCACTGCATTCACAGCCGTGATCGTAGCAACACCATCAGCTCCGCCAAAACAACTTACTGAATCCGTCACAATTGACGTAACAAGAATTTGTGGTGGCTCATTGATAAGGATGCCAATACTATCTACTGAACAGTTATTTGCGTCTGTAATCGTTGCAGTGTAAGTATCTGCACAAAGTGCAGCAGCCATTGGGTTGTCTCCCGTAGCTGCATTTGCAGACCATGAATAGGTATATGGTCCTGTTCCTCCAATAGCTCCAACTGTAATTGAACCATCACAGAAGCTGAAACAACTTGCGTCTACTACCGTTACGAAATCAAATTGAACAGGTGTTGGTTCACCGATTATAACGTTCATGCTATCTACAGTACACATGTTTGAATCTTGCACGGAAACCGTGTAATTTCCAGCAGGTAAATTTGAGGCAACATTGTTTGTTGAATATGTTACTCCACCGTCAAAACTGTATTGGTAAGGAGTAGTTCCTCCTGTTGCCGTCAAGGTAATTGTACCTGTTGCATCACCATTACAAATTGCGTCAGTAATAACAACTTGGTCTATCGCTAATATTGGTGGATCAACTAATGTAACAAAGTCACTTGCTACACAATTGTTTATGTCGCTAACTGTGTATGTATAGAAACTTGCTCCTAAACCTGTAAAGGTATTACTCAATTGAATTGCTCCAGCACCAAGTTGGTATGAGTAGGGTTGAGTTCCTAAGCTTGCAAATACAGTAAGTTCTCCATCCGTAGATCCATTACATGTTGGGTTTAATATATCTATTGAGTCAATAATCGGGTTTTCAAATATTTCTAAAACATTTGTAAACGTTGTGTCAAACGTACAACCAGCAAAGGCTTCATATGAGAACATTACTGAATAAACTCCAGGAACTGTATACGAACTTGATTGTGGACCACAACCAACAGCCGTAGTTCCGTTATCGAAGTCCCATGAACAATTCGAGATAGGGGAAGTTGGTCCAACAATGTTGAAATTCTCAAGTTGTGGAGCACATCCATCTACAGGTCCAGTTAGTGTAAATGCTGGAGCTTGGTAATTGAACACATTCACTTGAACTGAGTCAATGTTGTTGCACATGTCTGTGACACTTACCGTGTAAACAGTTGGGTTGTTTGTCCCTTGTAAATACACAGGGTTCGTATTGTTGCCTGTCGCCAAGTGGCTCCATTGGAATGTATATGGTGCCAATCCATTTTGAGCCGTTGCCGTAGTAAGAATACTGTCACCAATACATATTATTTCATCCGCGATTGGATCAATTGATAACAATGGAATAACTGTAATATTAATTGTTTGAGGTCCAACTGAACATCCGTTCGGGTCAGTCACAGTTACATTCAAAGCTGTATCTTGATAAGCTGTGTAGGTGTAATTCGCACCTGTTGCACCGGTGTCCCAGTTAATTGAATAAGGCATTGTTCCTCCTGCAACTGTTACAGTGTGTGTTACAGGTACACCGTAACAAACTGTAGTGTCACCAGAATTCGTCATTGTCAAAACTGCTGGCTCAAATATCGTAACGATTGTATCGATTGAACAAGAGTTCACATCGTAAATAGTGATTGTATATGTTCCTGGGATAAGTCCTGTGAAGATACCCGTTGTATTTAATGCAGTCGGCATTGGTCCGTTCAATTCATACGAATCGCCATTAGTTGCAGCAACTGTAATTTGCCCATCTGCGGCTCCGAAACAAGTTACGGAGTCAACCACCAAACTAGTAACAACAATTTGAGGAGGTTCTACAACCAATATTCCCAAGGAGTCAATGCTACAATTGTTTGCATCTGTTAAATTGATATCATATGAACCATCACACAGATTATTTGCTGTTGCGACGTTACCCGTTGCGGCATTCGCTGACCATGTATAAGTAATTGGAGCAGTTCCACCCGTGTATCCAACAAAAATACTTCCATCACATACGTTGTAACAACTAGCATCTGTTACCTGAACTAAATCAAACAACAACTCATTTGGTTGTGTTATTGTCACGTTCATACTATCAATGGTACACATGTTAGCATCTTGAACGAATACGTGATAAACACCGGCCGGCAAAGAAGAGGCAGTTGCACTAGGACCATAAGTAACACCTCCATCAAAACTATATTGAAGAGTTGGTGTTCCTCCGGCTGCAACAACAGCAATACTTCCAGTCGATAATCCGAAACACTCTACATCTGTAATAGTGATGGATGTGAAAGTTAACGCTGGTGGATCTATTAAGGTAACAACGCTATCAACCGAACATGAGTTTTGGTCAACGATTGTCGCTGTATATGTACCAGCAGTTAATCCGTTAAATACATTTGAAGGTTGCAAAGCACCACCATTAATTTGATAACTATAAGCAGGCGTTCCTAAGTTTCCGGTTAAAGTTACGGTTCCATCTGCGGAAGCGTTACAAAGTGGATCTGTAAGAACTGCAGTTGTTATTACTGGATTTTCAAATATTTCTAGTACATCCGTGAATGTCGTATCGAATGGACAACCTGTAAAGGCTTCGAAATCGAATTGCACAGTATATGTTCCTGGTGTTGTATAGTTATGCGTAACCGTTCCACAACCTGTTCCAGTTGTTGCATCACCAAAGTCCCAAGTACAGTTGTTCAATGGAGTAGGAGATGTGATTGTGAATGTCTCAAGTTGAGGGCTACAACCATCAACTGGACCAGTCAATGTTAAAACAGGTTCTTGTTGTGCATAAACTAAAACTTCAGTAGAGTCAAAATCATCACACATGTCTTTTACGATAACCCAATATGAAGAAGGGTTTCCAGTGGCTGTCAAATAAGCTGAATTCGTGTCTATTGACGGATCTAAATGATTCCATGTAAAGATATATCCAAATTGAGGGTCGGGTTGGCCATCTTGAGCGGTGGCTGTTACGAAGACGCTATCTCCTTCACACAAATAAATATCCGCAATTGGATCGATTACCAAAGGAGGGGTTACTGTATGGTTCATTGATGATTGAGGAGCGATACAACCATTTGCATCGGTCACATCAACTGTAAGAGTTAATGGTCCAGTTGCCGTTACCGTCGTCGAACTAGTATTATCTAAATTACTCCAAGCATATGCGTAGGGTGGAGTACCACCTTGTACGAACACAGAGTGCGTAACTGGATCATTTGGACAAGAAGATACATTCCCTGAGTTTGTAATGATAAAGTCAGCTGGTTCATAGATTAGTGTGTTTGAAGTGGCCTGACATCCATTTGCGTCTGATACAGTTATTGTATAAAACCCGGTTGGTAAATTTGTAAATACACCTGTCGCGTTAGTCAAAATTCCAGTTGGACCATCAATTTGATATGATGTTGTATTTACCGCACTAATGGTAATTGAACCATCACTTAGACCAAAACATGAAACTGAATCAGCAATAACACTAGTGATTTGAACTAAACCAGGTTCTGAAATAATCTGGTCACCTGAATTTAATGTACAACCATTCGCATCGGTAATAATTGAACTGTATGTTCCAGCGCACAGGTTAATGGCAATATCAGAGTTAGCAGCCGCTGCACCGAAAGTCCAGTTAAAGCTTAATGGAGCCGTTCCGCCTGTTGCATTTAAATCAATTGATCCATCACATATTCCAAAGCAACTAGCGTCTGTTAAGACCGGCGCAATCGCAATTGGAGCAGGTTCTGTTATTGTAACATTAACCGCTTGCATACATCCATTTGCATCAACAACTTGAATATTGTAAGTCGCAGCTGGAATTGCAGAAATACTGTTGGCAGCTGAGAAGGTTATACCTCCATCAAAACTAAATTGGTAAGGCGCTGTTCCACCTGAAGGAGCTAACGAAATCGCCCCAGTTGAACCACCACCGCAGTCTACGTTGGTAATAATGGCGTTGTTAATGACAAGTTGAGTTGGCTCTGTAATTGTAAATGGTGCTGAAGCTGTACAGTTGTTTGCATCTGTTACCGTTACTGTGTATGCACCTGCAATTAATCCAGTATATGTTGGAGACGTTTGAGTTGGAGCGCCATTTAAACTGTAGTTATAAGGTGCTACTCCGCCAGTAACGTTTATAGTCGCTTCACCTGAAGCATCTCCAAAACAATCAACTTGAGTTAAAGTTATAGAACTAATGGAAGGAGCTCCATCTTGTCCGATAGTTTGCACAACATCAGTGGCACATGAGTTTGCATCAACTACTTCAATCAAATAACTTCCAGCTGAAAGACCACCGAAAAGTTGAGCTGCCTGATTAGCACCACCGTTAATATTATACAGATATGCACCTGTTCCGCCGTTTCCGGTAGCCGTAATTGTTCCGTTTGTTGCATTACAAGTTGCATCAACAGCAACTGCTGTTACAGATAGTACTGGAGGATCAGTTAAAGTGGCAGTTCCAGTCAATGTGCAACCTAAGTTGTCTTCAACTAAATAAGTATATGTTCCACTACATACATTGGTGAATGCAGGGTTGGCAAATTGACTTGCTCCGTTGTTGATAGAATATAAATAACTTGGTGTTCCTCCACTTGCTGTTAATGTGATTTGTCCATCGCAAGATCCATTACACTGAGGATCAAATGCTGCTGCATTAACGGCTAAAGCAGCTGGTTCAGCAATTACAATATTTGGTAAAGTAGTAACACATCCATTATTGTCTGTTACTGATGGCGTATAAGTTCCTGCACTTAAACCACCAAAGAAACCAAAGGTGTTGGTTGGAACTCCATTTCCAATGTCATATGTGTAACCAGGTGTACCACCAGAAGCAATCAAGTTAATAAAACCAGAAGCATCTCCGTTACAGTTCAAGTCTTGGTGAGTTTCATTCAAAATTAACTCAGGAGGACTAGTAATCGTCAAAGTATCCAAACGAATACATCCGTTTTGATCTTGTACTTGTGTAATGTATAATCCATTCGCAAGTCCTGAATAGGTGTTACTTGCTCCACCAGCGCCATTACCTATTGCAAATGGTCCTCCGTTTACAGAGAAATTGTATGGAGGAGGGTTTGGTATTGTTGTACTTGTATCCGTTGCCGTTGCAATAATTTCTCCCAAAGATTGACCAAAACAAAGGTTTGGAATAACAATCGTGTTGACCAAAAGTGGTGCTTCAATATTCTGAATTAATATGGCGTTTGAATCTAAACATCCTGCACCATCTTGAATAACCAACCAATAGAATCCGGCGTTTAATAATGGATATGCCGTTGTTGTTGTAAACGGACTTCCGTTAAAACTAAATGAGTATCCACTTCCTGAGCCACCTGAAGCAGTGGTTAAGGTAAATGAACCAGTAGCTAATCCACAAGCCCCTGGAGTTTCAACACCGGTAAATGTTATCGGTGAAGGTTCTGTTATTGTCACGGATTGATTGGCAAGACATCCATTGGCGTCCTGAACCACATAGAAGTAGGTACCCGCACACAAGCCAGTTAAAGGTGGATTGTTAAAAGTCACACCGCCATTCAGTGAATAATTGTAAGGTGGCGTTCCTCCTGTAATCGTTGGAGTAATAGTTCCATCGCATGCACTGTTACAAGTAACGTTTGTTTGAAAAATCGTTGCTGTTAAAAGTGGTGGAGAAGTAATTGAAACTGTTATTGAATCAAGACATCCGTTAGGATCATCCACCACGATCGTGTAGGTGCCAGAGGGCAGGTTGTTCCAAATGTTTTGGTTTCCAGGCGAACTTCCATTTAAGGAGAAGTCATATGCAGGTGTTGGAAAAGACCCACTAACTGACACAGCAATATAACCTGAATTACTTCCAAAACAAGTTTCATTCGAAATGCTATCCAATGACAGTGTTGGAGAATTGTCCCCATTGATAATAATTTGATAGGTTGTTACTGAACATCCTGCAGCATCTGTAATAACAATAGTATATCCGCCAACGGCAAGACCTGTGAAAGTTCCATTTGTATTTGTTACTCCTCCACCAATATCATAAACATACGGCGCTGTTCCTCCAGTTGCAGAAAGGTTAATTGATCCGTTATTGATTGAACAAAACGCATCAGTTACACTGTTGATGTTAAAGCCCAATAAGGGTGGTTCGACTATCGTCAAAGCTGTATTCGTGGTACAACCATTATTGTCTGTGGCAGTCACAGTGTAATTTCCTTGACTCAACGAAGAGAAGTTTCCGGTTGTATTATTTGTAGTACCTAAAGTATACGTATAGGTTGGGGTTCCGCCTGCTGCATTTACGGCTATTGTACCATCGGAAGTTGCGAAACAACTAACATCTGTATTTGTGCCAGAGAGGCTTAATACAGGTGGCTCAGATAATGTGACTGTAGCTGAATCCATGCAGCCGCTTTGGTCCGACATTAGTACTGTATAGGTTCCAGCACAAAGATTGGATATCGTTTGGCTTGTTTGCCCTCCGATTGGATTTGATGTCGTTGTTCCTGTATTCCATTGGTAGGTGTACGGCGCAAGACCATTAGACGCGATTGCTTGTGCCGTGCCATTGCAAGGCGCGTTAGCTGCATTACACGTTAAATTAGTAGGTGTAACTACTACATCACAACAAAGTGGTCCTCCCGTTATAGAGAAGGTATCGATTACTGTACAACCTGTTCCGTCGGAAGTTGTTATTGTATAGTTACCAACGGCTAATCCAGTTATTGTAGAAGAAGGGGTGCCACTTGTATTCGATGTATAACCTCCGGGTCCTGTAACAGCGAAGGTATACGGAGGGTTTGTAGTACCATTACCTGTGAAAGTTGCTGTACCTGAATTCGGGCCAACACAATAATCAACTGGAGTTGTTGTAACAGATGACCCAACTGGTCCAGCGACGTTAATTGTCACGGAAGCAGAGGCAGTATCGTCGATTCCATTTGTGTAAATCACATCATATGTTGTCGTTGTTGTGACATTTACTGTGTTACCGGGAGGATTTGGTGAACCACCAACATGTGCCCAATCGTAATAATATGGATTACAATTGTTTGCCGTAATTACAACTTCGTCAAGTCCCCAGTGATCGTAGGGTGCTCCTGATGTCGCAAGTTGACTCCATTGAATAATCGTATTTGCTGTTTGTGCTCCAGCAGGAATCGGGAAACAATAGTTATCCCATGTTGTAAAATTGGTAGCGCCATTAATTCCTGGGTTTGTTGTACCGGGGTTAGCACCGATGATTGTTCCATTCGGGTGAAAATAAGCGATGTTGGTGTATGTCAACCCACAATCAGTCGAATAACTTAAGGTCATCCCTTCATTCGGTAAATCAGGACCTTCACAAGAACCTGGTCCAGCTTGAGTGGCCATTTTGAAGTCGAAACAAATAGTTCCACCACAACTTAAATCCAATCCATTCGAAGTTAATAGACGAGGGTGAGGAGATGCGTTACCAAACCATAAATGCGTTGTTCCACTCGGACTGGGTCCACATGGGTTGGTAAACATACCCGATCCTGTGAAATTCCATCCTGGACCAGGATTTCCTGCATCAAAATTACTAACCAATACTGGAGTAGCAGAGACACCTGTTGCCAACAAATCAACGGGACCACCACCACATGGTAAGTTGTATGTACTCGCTGTGGCTGTTACTGTGGCTGGAGTTGGATTGATAGGGCAGGGTGGACATCCATCACACCCTCCACAATCGATTCCTGTTTCCGTCCCGTTCATAATGCCATCGGTACATGTTGGTTGCGAATAACAGCTTACGGTTACTCTAAATCCAGGTCGCGTTACACTTCCATCGGACGTAAAAACTAATGTGACACAGTTCGAAGGAATTGCATAATTTGTAACCGAAAGGGCATTACCCGTTAAAGTTACAAATGGAGTTCCTGTTGCCGTGGGACCTGCGTAAATTGTAAGAAAATCGTAATTATTCTCAAGGTTAAATTGAGTGAAATTAAGATTAATGTACTGTGCTGCTGATCCAGAACAAATTGTCAAAGTGCTATTCTGATTGTTGCTGTATTGTCCATTGCCATTATGGTCGCGAATTTGACGGTTACAGCTCGTAATAGAGTTGCTTCCAGAGCCATTCGGCATATTGGTAAAGGGTTGAGCAAAAGCTCCAAAGCTAAGGAGCATTAATAGGTAGGTGTAAAATACTTTCATATTTTATTGGTTTTTTGCAAAATTAGTTTAGTCCTCAAACGCCTGGTAAAGGGAGTTTGATTGGTATTCATTGTATTCGGTTTAGTAATCGAGAATCCAAATTTTTTGTTTTTTCGATTGATGTTCTATTAATATCGGTTCCAATTCCCGCACTGATTTAGATTCGGAATAAGAATAGACGACGTAAAAGTACTGGTTTTTCTTGTTAAAAATGATTTTTGCCATCTCAGAATCACTTTTCCATCGGAATTTTTGTGCTCTTTCTAATGTGGAAAAAACCCCAGTTATCAAGTAATAACCCCTAGGACTATCTTCGCCTGATAACTCAACGAAATATTTTTCGGATGGTTGCTCGTTTCTGACAATTTTAATTTTGTTCTCGCTGTTTTGATTTAAACGTTCCAAATATTCATCTTCTTGGACCTGTCGAATTTTCTCATCAATGTCTTCTTGCGTGATTTTATCGTTCTTTCTTGGCGTTTTGTCTCCCTTTGATGAATTCGTTACAATATCCTCCGTTTTAGCAGAATAGCTCTCAAACAGACTATCAATCATATTGATTTCTACAACGATGCTTTTGTAATTCGAATTGCTAGAACGTTCTAATGAAGTGTCGTTGGCCAAGGCAATAGAATCTTGTTGCAATTTGACCTTTAATTTGTTTTTCAAAAATTCCTCAGCCATTGTTACATCCTGGACAGATGAAATAGAGTCCATTTTCATGGGTTCTACTTTGGCTTGGTTCCATTCAATTTCCGGTTTCTTAGCTTTTCCTCTTTCGAAGGTATACCCCAAGATTACTTCATGGTTATTGGCATTGAAACTAAATCGGTTAACAATAGGACGGTCGTAAGAATAACCAATCGTCCATTTGTCATTTGCTTTTACCCCAACGGCTAATGAAAGGGAATAACTTGAACGGTAATTGGCATTGAACCAAAGTTGTTCATTGAATGTCGCCATCATACCCGCTTCAAATTGAGGTAAAGTTCCTGGCAGATATCTTAAAGATACAATTGGTGTCAATTTCACCTTGTCTTTAACAACATCTAAATCAATTGAATATCTTGAGTAAAGGTGGGGGTGAAGGGTGATCGATTGAATGTCTGGACTAATCGTGTTCAGAAAACGATTGCTAAGCAATTGCGGAATCGCCATTTCCAGGGAACCAATTCTTGATTTAAAGGTTACCCCGAAGTTACCATTTGGGAGTAAATTACCGTCTGGGATAGCATTAATGATAAAATCATCCTCGTCATAAGGATTGATCAAAGCTTTATTGAATTTGTGTTCAATGAAACCAAGTCGGGTTCCAAAAATAAGTGAGGTGTTTTCATTAAAACGTACGCGGTAGGCGTATGCAAGTCCAATTGAAAGCTGGTTGATAGGCCCGTATGTTCGACTTGCCATATCCAGTCCCAAGCCTATATTGAGATTGTCGAGTGGAGTAGAGAAGTTGGCATAATTGTTTACAAAACCACCTTGAAATTTCTGAAATTGATTCCCACGCAGAGCATACACTTGGATGTCATTTTCAGAATTCAAAACTTCGGCCGGGTTGTATGCTGACCGAATCAAGAACGAATGCTGATATACAGGTAATTGCTGTGCTTGGATTTGTATTCCAAGTGCAATAAAACAAATAAGAAGAAGTATTTTTCTGACTATCATTCTGTATGTTTTATAGTTAAAAATCCTCTGTGCTTTGTTACATTCGAAACTTCGATTGCATATAAATAAACTCCATCCGGTAAGTATTCACCGTTGTAGGTGCCATCCCAATCACTTTGGTAATCTTCACGAGAGTACAGGAGTTGTCCATTACCGTTAAAAATTAGAACTTTATTGTTCTCGTAGTTTTGCAATCCTTCAATAATGAATACATCATTTTTTCCATCACCATTCGTGGTTAGAATGTTGTAAATTTCAATTTCATCAGAAAGTTTGTCGATCTCGCCTGTGTCCACGGTTACAATAACATAATCCGTATTTGTACACCCATTGACATCAATAACAGTGTAAGCATATACGGTCGTTGAATCCGGCGTACATAGTGGGGAGGCGGCACTTGGGTCTGACAGATATGCAGGTGGTGTCCAAATTCCGAAAATCCCTCCTGACCCATTTAATTGTGTGCTTTGTCCTAGGTTAACTGTTACGTCTGGCCCAGCATCTGCAACAGGTGGCACTCCGAAAGTTCCTGTTACTATGTTTGACGTTACGTTAGGGCAAGCACCATGGCTAGTAACTAATTGAAACAATGTAGGACCAAGAAGAGTGGGGACAATTAAGGTCGAATCAGTTAACCCAATATTAAACCAGTTTGTTCCACCGTTAACTGATGTTTGCCAGTCTTGGATAGTTCCACTGTGCGTAAATACTTCAACAGAATTGATGTCACCAGAACCCAAGCAAACTGCAAAATCATCTCCAATTGTCGCCGGAACTCCGAGCGGATCAATCGTGACGGAAATCGTATCTGATATTCCAGAACCACAGCTTCCTGATGAAATAAGTGCTCTAAAATCAGCTGAAGCTGTTAAGCCTGAGATGTCATAAGAGGCATTGTTATTTCCTAACGTGACAAATCCAGATCCATAATCTACTTGCCAATCTTGGATGGTTACTGCTCCGTTTAATGTAACGGAACCAGAAATATTTGATTCGCACAACAGTAAATCTGCTGACGGAGTTCCAAGGTTTAAGGGCGGATCTACTGTCACAACAAAAACGATAGTTTCTTCATCAGAGCATGCATTACCGTATAATAAAACTTTGAAGTAAGTTGTTTGTGTTAAATTCGAAAAATTGTAAACACTCGTATTGTTTCCACTAGGGACAAATAATGTATTATCTGTTGAAGTAAACCATTCATACGATAACTCATTTTGATTACCCACTAAATTTAACGTACCCGTATTTACGCCAGAACAGACATTTGACGTTCCTGAAATTGATCCAGGAATTATCGGGTCCTCTAGTGTAATGGAAATAGTATCTGAATATCCAGAACCGCAAACACCTGACGACACATACGCTCTGAAAATGGCAGAGCTTGATAGGTAGGCAATATCGTGTGTTGAATTGTTGTCGCCAGTTGAAGTCCAAGATGCACCGTTATTATAAGAACGCTCCCAGTCAAATAAAACGTTGGCACCAATTAATTGAACATTTCCAGTAACATTATCTGAACAGAGTATCAAGTCAGATGACGCTGTTCCCAGAACCAGCGGAGCATCAACGGTTACCGTTATTACGGATGTTTCTTGGTCGCTACATGCGTTACCATACAATACTACTTTATAATACGTTGTTTGTGTTAAATCATTAAATGTATAAACGTTCGTTGTAATACCAGTAGGAGTGAAGGTGACATTGTCATTTGAAATCATCCACTGAATACCGAAGTCATTTGCATTTCCAGAAAGGGTTAATGATCCCGTGTTCGTTCCAGAACAAACAGTCGTGTCATTTGAAACATTACCAATTATTATTTCGGGATCTATCGTGACTGATATGGTATCTGAATAGCCTGACCCACAAACACCAGAAGAAACAAGAACTCTAAAATCTGTTGATACAGTTAAGGAAGAAATATCAAATACGCTACCATTGAACCCGGTTGAATTCCAAACAACTCCATTTGTTGAAGTTTCCCAATCAAATATCGATACTGCTCCCGTTAAGGAGATGTTACCTGAGATGTTATTTGAACACAGTGAAAGGTCGGACGAAGCGGTTCCCAAGTTCAGTGCCGGATCAACATTTATCACAACAACTGGAGTTTCTACATTCGCACAAATGTTTCCTTGAAGAATAACTTTAAAGTAAGTGTCGACCGTGAGCCCTGAATAACTATATGAAGCATTCGTATTTCCGGTTGGATTGAAATTGATACCATCTGTGGAAGTGTACCATTCGAAACCAAAATCATTGGCATTGCCTGACAAAGTTAAAAAACCAGAATTTGATGTTTCACAAACGGTTGTTGCTCCTGAAATTGTTCCGGGAACTATAATTTGTTCTATCGTTACAGAAATTGTATCCGAATAATCTGAACCACAAGCTCCTGAGGCGACAAGTACACGGAAGTCAGTTGAAGTTGTAATTGTGGAAATATCGAATGTGTTGCCATTGAACCCGGTTGAATTCCATACAATTCCATCTGTTGTCCATTCCCAATCAAAAATTGAATTGGCACCCGTAAGCGAGATATTACCTGTTATGTTGTTTGCACAAAGCGAAACATCAGGTGAAGCAGTTCCTAAATCGATTGCTGGATCGACAGAAACAACAGCAACTGGTGTTTCGTCATCGGCACATATATCACCTTCTAGAACAACTTTAAAATAGGTATCTGTTGTTAAACCTGAATAGACCAAAGTTTGACTTGTATTTCCACTTGCGATGAAATTTGTTCCGTCGGTTGAAATGTACCATTCGAAACCGAAATCATTGGCGTTCCCAGATAAAGTAAGCGTTCCCGAATTTGAGGTTTCACATACTGTTGTTGCACCTAAAATTGTACCTGGAATAATTTCAGGTTCTATTGTAACAGAAATTGTGTCCGAATAACCAGAACCACAAGATCCTGATGACACAAGTGCTCTAAAATCAGCCGAAGCGGTTAAGCCTGAAATATCGTGAGATATAGAATTGTCGCCTGTCGAAAACCATCCGGCACCATCATTTTGTTCCCAGTCGGTGAGGGTAACCGCTCCAGGAAGACTGACGCTTCCTGTAATGTTTGTTTCACATAAGATCAAATCTGCCGATGCCGTACCGAAGTTCAACGAAGGGTCAATTGTAACTGCAACTGAAGGAGTTTCATCACTTGAGCAACTATTTCCTTGAAGAATAACTTTATAATAAGTGGTTTGAGAAATGTTAACAAAATTATAAGTGCTTGTTGTAATACCCGTAGGCGTGAACACAATGTTGTCAGTAGAAACGTACCATTCGTAGCTCGTTTCGTTTGCATTCCCGGATAAGGTCAAAACACCTGTGTTTGTTCCCGCACAAACAGAAGTTGCTCCCGAAATAGTACCTGGAATAATACTAGGCTCAATGGTTACCAGAATGGTGCCAGAAGTTACGGTCCCACAAGCTCCACTTTCAACGATTGCTCTAAAATAGGTTGTTGATGTTATTCCATTAATAGAATAAGGGTTCGCGTTTGAACCAGTTGAAGTAAACGATATTCCATCCGGAGACTCTTCCCAGTCGAATATACTACCTGTTATTCCAGAAAGGGATACAGAGCCAATAACATTGTTTTCACACAATGTTAAATCTGGGGAGGTAGACCCGGCATTGGGCACGGGGTCAACATTTACGGTAACTACCGCTGTTTCTTCGTCAGAACATGTATTTCCAGAAAGTATAACTTTATAATATGTTGTTTGTGCAATATTGGTGAATCCAAACGTTGGTGAGGTGATTCCTGTTGGTGTAAATACAACATTGTCTGTTGAACTATACCATTCCCATCCGAAATCGTTTGCGTTCCCAGACAATGTCAATGTTCCAGAATTTCCAGACGCACAAACTGATGTCGCTCCAGAAATAGAACCCGTCACTATGGTTGGTTCAATAGTTACGGTAATTATTGCTGAATTTGCTGAGCCACATGTTCCACTGCTAACTACTGCTCTATAATAAGTTGTTGATGTGATTCCAGAGATCGAATATGGATTCGCATTTGAACCCGTAGATGTGAATAGTATTCCATCAGATGATTCCTCCCAATCAACTAATGTTGAGGTAAAACCAGAAAGTGAAATATTACCAACTACATTATCTTCGCAAAGCAAAAGGTCAGAAGAAACAGTTCCAGTGTTGACGGCAGGGTCTACGGTAATTGTAACAACTGAAGTTTCAACTGTTGGGCAGTTGTTGCCTTGAAGAATTACCTTGTAATAAGTAGTAACAGCGATGTTGGAATATGCAAAAGAAGATGTAGTAACTCCCGTAGGTGTAAATACAACATTATCTGTTGATGAGTACCATTCAAAGCTCGTCTCATTCGCGTTTCCAGATAAAGTCAAATTACCCGAATTGGCATTAGCACAAACTGTGGCTGCTCCGGAAATGGAACCCGCTACAACTTCTTGTTCAATATTTACGGAAATAGTAGCAGTTGAATCCGAAC
>CBFIBY010000021.1:0-23553 GCA_965660955.1 Crocinitomicaceae bacterium
GAAGCCAATTGATAATTTAAGGTGTTGAAACTTTCTCCATTGAGAAACTGCTCCATACTGACATATCCACGCAGAACTTCTACAAAAGTGGCATTCCCCAACCAAAAAGTAGTAATGCAATAGACAATTAAGACACTGAGAGTAGTAACAAGTAGTATCTTGTCAAATTTTCTTAATTGAACTTGTGGAATTTGGCGCACTGCGTTTCGAAATTCAAAACAACGAAACTGAAAATTAATTCAGTTCCGCTAATTTTTCCTCCAAAATAGCAATTTTACCCAAGGCATCCGCTTCTTTTTTCTTTTCAACGGCAACAACTTGTTCAGGTGCTCCTGCCATGAATCTTTCGTTCTGCAATTTCTTGTGAACGCTTTTCAAGAAGCCTTTGGTGTAATTCAACTCTTCCGTCAATTTCGCTTTTTCTGCGTCAACATCGATTGCATCGCCAAACGGAATATAGAATTCGTGTCCGGAAGAAATAAAGCCATTCGCTTGTGGAACTTTTTCCATCACATATTCCAATTGCGACAAATTCCCCATTTTCGAAATCACGCTATCCATGGATTTGTCAATTTCACCATTCGCTTTAACGAATAGTTCCATTTTCACCTTGTTAGCAATGCTGTTCTTTTTACGAATGTTTCGGATGTTGGTAATCACGTCAACAGCAGATTCAAATGATTTCAAGATTCCATTCTCAACCTTTTTAACCTCTGGCCACTTCGCGATAATAATATCCTCCCCTTCTGCTCTTTCTCGAATTAGGTGCCATAGTTCTTCGGCGATAAATGGCGTATACGGCTGAATCAATTTCAACAAATCCTCAAAGAAAATTTTCGTTTGATCCAATGTCTTTTGATCGATAGGTTGCTTATATCCAGGTTTGATCATTTCCAAATACCAAGAACAGAAATCATCCCAAACGAGTTTGTACATTGCCATGAGGGCATCTGAGATCTTGAATTTATCGAATAGATCATTGATTTGAATCAAATTCTCATTGAATTTCGCCTCGAACCACTGAATAGCAATTTTCGATGCTTCTGGTTGCGGCAAATCTTTGGTTTCCCACGAATCTACCAATCGATATGCATTCCAAATCTTATTCGTAAAATTTCGTCCTTGTTCACATTGCGAAGTATCAAACGGCAAATCGTTTCCAGCAGGTGACGAAATCAATACACCCATTCGAACGCCATCCGCACCGAATTTTTCAATCAATTCTATTGGATCTGGCGAATTACCAAGCGATTTGGACATTTTTCGTCCCAACTTATCCCGAACAATTCCGGTGTAATACACATGTTTGAAAGGTAATTCATCCAAGTATTCATATCCCGCCATAATCATTCTCGCCACCCAGAAAAACATAATTTCCGGTGCCGTTACTAAATCATTTGTTGGATAATAATATTTAATCTCCTTGTTTTCAGGATCGGTCAAACCATTGAAAACAGAAATCGGCCACAACCAACTTGAGAACCAAGTATCCAATACATCTTCGTCTTGCTTCAAATCAGAAACGAGAATTTCACGTCCTGTTTTATGCGAAGCAATTTTGGCGGCATCTTCAATTTTACGAGCGATAACGTAATCATCGTCACCTTCACCATAGTAATAAGCAGGAATTTGATGTCCCCACCAAAGTTGACGAGAAATACACCAATCCTTCACATTTTCCAACCAATGACGGTACGTATTTTTGAATTTTGGTGGGTGAAACTGAATTTTATCATTCATCACGTTTTCCAAAGCAGGTTCTGTCAATTCTTTCATCGACACAAACCATTGCAAAGACAAACGTGGTTCTATTACCGCATCCGTTCGTTCAGAATATCCAACTTTATTGATGTGATCTTCAGTTTTTACCAAATATCCTTTGTCGTATAATTCTTTTTCAATCTCTTTTTTAACCTCAAAACGATCTTTTCCTTCGTAATGCAAACCTTCTGCATTCAAAGTTCCGTTCGCATTGAAAATATCAATCGTCTCTAAATCGTGTTTTTTTCCTAACTCATAATCATTCGTATCATGAGCCGGAGTCACTTTCAAACAGCCTGTTCCAAATTCTGGATCAACATAATCGTCCAAAATAATAGGAATGCTTCTGTTTACGATAGGAACGATAGCCGTTTTGCCATGCAAATGCTTGAAACGTTCGTCGTCTGGGTGAATACAAATAGCGCTATCTCCCAAAATCGTTTCAGGCCGCGTTGTTGCAATTGTCAACCACTCATCTTCTGTTCCAGCTACTTTGTAACGAACGTAGAATAATTTCGAATTCACTTCTTTGTAATTCACTTCTTCATCTGAAACGGCTGTCAAAGCTTCAGGGTCCCAATTCACCATGCGAACGCTTCGGTAAATCTTCCCTTTGTTGTGCAAATCAATAAAAACGTTGATTACACTTTCCGAATATTCTTTATCCATCGTGAAATGGGTTCTTTCCCAATCACATGATGCACCCAATTTTTTCAATTGTTCTAGGATGATTCCGCCATGCTTGTCCTTCCATTGGAAAGCATGCGCCAAGAATTCATCGCGCGTCAAATCAGACTTTTTAATGCCTTCTTTTCTTAATTTCTGTACAACTTTCGCTTCTGTCGCTATAGAGGCATGATCCGTTCCAGGAACCCAACATGCATTTTTACCCAACATTCGCGCACGACGAACCAATACATCTTGAATCGTATTGTTCAACATGTGTCCCATATGCAAAACACCCGTAACATTTGGTGGAGGAATGACGACGGTATACGCTTCTCTTTCATCAGGTTCTGAATGAAAATAGCCTTTCTGCATCCAATGTGCATACCATTTTTCCTCTGCCTTTAAGGGCTCGTACGTTTTTGGAATCTCCATGTTTTGTTAAAAATTAAGAGACAAAGGTAGTGAAAATGGAGGTGGTTTTTCGCCACGAATGCACTAATTTTTGTGAATGAAATTTAATAGTGTTTTTAAAGATATTGTATTGTCCTCCCCCTTTATCCCCCTCCAAAGGGGGAAATGGACACACATATTATAAAATCTAAAAATACACCTAATCAGAACGACAACTAGAACTCCCCCTTTTGGAGGAGGATAAAGGAGGAGGATATTCTGCATTACTAAATTGAAAATCTGTCTATCTTTATCTCAAAACATTCTTTCATGCATAAATTACTTTTTCTATTTCTTTCATTATTGATCCTCAGCTCCTGCATGAAAGGTCAAAAAGCAGACTTGGTGATTCACAACGCCATCATTCATTCTATGGATGACAACAACACGGTTTATGAGGCAATTGCTATTCGTGATGGAAAAATAATTGAGTTAGGACCCGAAAGACAAATACTGAACAAATATTCCTACGATGAGTCGATTGATGCGGAAGGAAAAGAGATATATCCAGGATTTACCGATGCACACGGACATTTGTTACCCTATGCGGATATGAAATTGGGCGTCAACTTATACGGCTCAAAATCGATGAGTGAAGTTTTGGTGCGAACGGAAAAATATGTCGACAAAACGGATCGAAAATTTGTAGTTGGTCACGGCTGGGATCAATCCATGTGGGGTGGTGACACCTTGCCTACGAATGAAAGGTTAAACGCTTTGTTCCCCAAAATGCCCATTTGTCTCTATCGTGTTGATGGTCATGCGGTACTGGCCAATGACGCTGCGCTTTCCCTGGCTAAAATCACATCAGAAACAAAAATAGACGGCGGTATGGTTGTCGTTGAGAAAGGAAAATGCACCGGACTTTTATTGGACAATGCAATGGACTCCATCACTAAAGTCATTCCATCGTATGCTGAGAAAGCTAGAATTGAGGCTTTGATGGAAATTCAAAATGAATTATTCCAATATGGCGTAGTTTCCGTTCACGAAGCGGGAATAGAAAATAAGGATATTTCCCTTTTCAAAAAAGTAGCTGAAAATGGAAAATTAAAATTGGAAGTTTATGGAATGCTCCGCAATTCTTCAGAGAATAGAGCTTTCGTTGAAAAAAACGGCAAGGTGAATTGGGGATCTTTCTACATTTCTAGTTTCAAAATGTTCGCGGATGGCGCGTTAGGTTCGCGAGGCGCACTTTTGAAAAAACCATATACCGATGCACACAATCACATGGGAATTCAGATTACACCTTATCCAGAAATGGAAAAACTAGCAGAATTCTGCTTAAAACATGACTACCAATTAAATACGCATGCAATTGGCGATTCATCGAATGCATTACTCTTGAATTTATACAAACGTGCTTTTAACGTGAAAAAAGATCACCGTTGGAGAATTGAACATGCCCAAGTAATTGACCCAATCGATTTCAATCTATTTTCAGAATATGGTGTTTTCCCTTCTGTTCAACCAACTCATGCAATTAGCGATATGCGCTGGGCTGAAAATCGTCTGGGGCCAAAACGTTTAGAAGGAGCTTATGCGTACAAATCCATTTTAAATCAGACGGGAATAATGGCAATAGGGACGGACTTTCCTTTCGATCGAATCAATCCTTTCTTAACTATTTTCGCTGCGACTGAGCGCAAGAATATGGACAACCAACCAAGCGAAGGTTTTCGACCAAACGAAGCACTCACGCTAGAAGAATGTATCCGAGGAATGACGCGATGGGCCGCTTTTGCTTGTTTCAGAGAAAAAGAAACGGGCAGTCTTGAAAAAGGAAAAGAGGCGACATTAATCCTTTTGGACAAACCAATGGATAGTGACGGTCGTTATAGAGCTAACTTCTCTTTGCTCACAATTGTTCGAGGAGAAGTCGTTTATAGGGTTCTCTAACGGATATATGGTATTTAATTCTATTGCTTTTCATTTATGGATCACTTTCACTTCTTTGGAAATGCAATTGAATTACCTGATCTGAAAACGGACTATGAAAAGTATGGTGAGCTTTGGTTAGCTCCTCGAGTTATTTTTGATAATGCTGTCTACTGGTTTGATGATAGTCATTTGAATATGGTCGGTGCAAATGCGTATAGTGCTTGGTTGGCCCAAAGGATAAGAAAACAAGCCAAATAGCTTAAACATTCATGCAAATAAAAAGGGCTGAACCAACGTTCAACCCTTTTCAAAATAAAGACTTTATCTTAGAACGTAGGACAAGCGATAGTTCTAAATTTCTTCGATTTCTTACGACATTGTACTAGGTACTGCATTGAAATCTCGTGAGATCCACCGGATACACCGTTGTTCAATCTTGAAACTGTTAAATCATAGCTATATCCTAATCGGAATTGCGTTGTTTGAACTCCCAAGGTAAGAATGAAAGCATCTTTGTTTCTGAAATAAGCCCCAGCGGTGAATTGACTATACTTAACGTACGTACCGATATTCAACTGTTGGAATCCTTGTTGGTATGAATACAAGATACTTGGCATGATTGTCGTCACGTTCGAGTATTTTGAATTCCCACCCAGAGGAATGTTTGCTGAAGCGTGCGCTGTAAATCGCATCGGCAATTTAGACTCACCAACGATTAATGACTCATTCGGACGATTCAAGTGATTTGCCGCAAAACCAATATTAAAGTTCTTATTGTAAACTACTGCACCAGCACTTGCATCGAAAAATCCTCTTGATCCTCCTCTTGGAACATCATTCGTACTATAAATGAACCCTCGTCGTGGATCGATCATATCCCCGAAGGTTAATTTATCCCAGTCTAGGAATTTTTGAGTGTAAGCCGCTTTTGCACCCCAAAGAGCGGTCCATTTTCTTCCCAAACGCATGTGGTAAGAGTAGGTAATACCCAAAGTGGTTGTATTCAATGTTTTTGCCTGTACGTCATTTGTTAAAATAACACCAAATCCACCCGAAATATTATCGAAGTACTGGTCGTATGCCGCAGCATAACTTACATACGTACCCGTTAATTTCGGCCACTGGTTTCGATAGTTGGCTGCAAATCTTGCACAACCATTTGTTCCTGCGAAAGCTGGATTCAGGTAAATGGGGTTAGCATAAAACTGGGTAAATTCCAAGTCTTGTGCTGACGCCGTCACCGTTGTCATAATAAATAAGGCAGAAAAAAGTAATCTTCTCATTTTTTACTGTTTTAGCATTGTTCGGCCATAACGACCTTTGTTCATCAATATTCTCATGGTTAGTTGAGACGAAAATAAACGAGAATCCGTGAGGACGCTGCGTGTCATATCCGCGTTGTAGGTTAGCATAAAATTTTTGGTCTTCAATCCAAAGGATCCTGCATAATCACCAGTAGAAGAATATGCACCACCAATGGTCCAATTTTTATACCTGAATATTGAGCCGCCCCAAATTTCAGATAAATTTTCCACTTTTTGGTACATTATGTAAGGAGAAAATGAAATTATTTTTGATCGAGACACAAAATCCGTTCCTAAATTGGCTGTATAATGTATTCCAGCTCTATCATTTTGTCCGAATGAATTGTACACATTGTTGTGGTGTCGACCTATGTTATCCATTTGAAAACCAGCCGAGAACCACTTCGTATTCGTATTTAATGCCAAGGCCACATCCTTGTACCATAGATCCTTCACAAGGTTCTGTGGAGTTTCATTATAAAATATATGTTCGTTTCCTCTTTCCATTTCAATTAACTGTCCTGGAACTAAATTTTGTGCATTTAATCGTTTGTCACCCATTTTAATTCGTATGGCTGGTTCAATAGAAAAATTACGATTTACCGACAATTTCGGAGAGTACGTTAAGGCAATTTGCCCAACATTGTACGTTCCTTGGTTGTAGTATGCATGATTCAATTGTACTCCAATTCCACCTCGAATACTTCTTACGTAGGTATCGAAAGAAAGTTCATTTAAAATTTGCTGATTCGAATGTCCAGTCCATTGTGCTCTTGAAATCGTTTGAATTCGTGGTCGCAACAAGTTACCTGCCGTTGCCGCATTCACATTTAAAGTTTGCATATTCGGCACATGATAATAGATATCTTTTGAATTCGTCAGAGCGATAGGGTTATCCGTCATTCGTGCTATTTTACGCATTGTTGACTTTAACTTATTGGAAAAAGAATGGTTGTAATTACTCGAAATTCGGTTGCTACCTCTCGTCATAGCTTTCGCTGTTGTTGATGGATCTACTCCATTTCCGTTGCTGTCAGTATTATCTTCATTCGCGTTTTGATCAGCATTAGAATTCAATTCATTCGTATTATCAGCAATTACAATCTCGTTTAATCCATTTTCTGAATCTTTAATAATCTCTTTAACACCTTCTTCTTGAATAACGCTTTTATGATCAATTGTTACAATATCGTCAGCAGAATTTGAAATCAACTCTGACTCTTTTGGCACTAAATTCTTCAAATCACCACTGTCAACACTAATCATTTCACGCTTCTGTTGGTGCACGTTTGGCGCAAATGTTGGAATTCTAGCAACTCTAGAGGAATTGAATGTCGAATTGTTCGCTCTGCGCGCTAAAGAATTTCTCGATTTGTCCAAGAATAGTCCATCGTTAGAAAAATCAGCTTCTTGTTTTTCAATAGAACTCAACGTTCCGGAAACATTGAATAATCTATACTCAGGTGTATTGGCTGCAGAAACTGGATTCTGGATTTTCGTCGAATCTGCAGTTTGCGTGGTCAAGAAAGACCCAAAAAATCCACCCGCTACAAATACAGCTGTTAATATTGTTGTCGCCGTAATCCAAAAAGGAATTGGTTTACGCGTACGACCTACCACTCCTGGATAAACAACAGGTCTAGCGTCGGCTTTGGCCATTTGCCAGGCATCCAAATCGGGCTCAAACTCAGGATTATTGAGCAGAAACGATTCTAATTGAGTGACTTGGGCAGGAGAAAGATTCCCTTCCATGTACTCAAAAAGCCATTTGTCTATATTATCAAAAGAGGGATTACTCATACTAGCTTGCGCGAATCCTTTAACTGTTTTTTAATTTTTTTTCTTGCACGAAACAAATAAACTTTGACTTGTGATTCACTGATTTCAAGAATTTCACCAATCTCTCGGTAAGCATATCCTTCCAAATCGCGCAACAGAATGATACTTTTCTGCAAGGGAGGCAAAATACTAATTGCTCTCTCTACAACTTCTTCCGAAACAAACTTGAGATCTTCTCTCACACCTTTCTCAGGCAATCTGTCCGAATCATAGTCCATTCTTTTTCGTCGCTTTATAAAATTCAAAATGGCATGATAAGCGGTTGTAAACATCCAACTTTTTGCCTTTCTAAACTCTACCGAGCTACGGTTGACCCACAATTTTTCAAAAACATCTTGAACAATGTCTTGAGCATTTTCACTATCCCTTAAGAACTTCAATCCAAAGCCATATAAGGCATTGGCGTGTTCTTTCACAGCGATATTGTACTCATTTTTTGTCAAAAGTTCTTTGTACGTTAACAGTTAAACAATTCCCATAAGCTAAAAGTTACAGGGCGAAATGTTTTATTTCAACACCGAAAATTAAGAATAAATTAACGAATGTCGAAATTTATTTAACCGACCATTCTTTTATTTAAACTGACTAGGAAATCATCATATTGTTATTACTGGGTATTTTGCTTATTTTCGTTATTCTCTAAAATGAATATAGAACTATGACAATTGCTCGACTTTTTGACCTTCCTTATTATCAATTAGCCAACCATCCTCAAGATGGAATGTTCGTCACAAAAGTGAACGGAATATGGGAAAAACTCTCAACACAAGAATTTATTGAACGCGTAAATGCATGTTCATTGGGTTTAATTGGAATGGGTGTTCAACCAGGAGACAATATTGGTTTGGTATCTTCGAATCGCTACGAATGGAATGTGATGGATATTGCCATACAACAAATCGGCGCAATTGTAGTGCCGCTATATCCAAATATCTCCGAAAGCGATTACATCTATATTTTAAACGATGCAAAATTAAAGCATTGCTTCGTAGGCACCGAAGAGTTATACCAAAGAATCAATGGCATAAAAGACGAAACACCCAACTTAGAAAAACTATATTCTTTCGATCAGGTTTCGGGAGCCGAACATTGGAGTGCTATTGAGGCACATGGATCAAATGTAGCCCCTAAGGAACTTTTGGAGCGCAAGGAAAAGATTCAAAATAAAGACTTAGCAACAATCATTTATACCTCTGGAACCACTGGAAATCCAAAAGGGGTAATGTTATCTCATAACAACATTCTTTCCAATGCACTTGCATGTCAGGAACCAATTCCGGCGGATAATAATTCAAGAGTATTATCCTTCCTTCCTATTTGTCATATTTATGAAAGGATGCTTCATTATTTGTACATGAAATTAGGGTGTTCAGTTCATTTTGCCGAGTCAATGGATACAATCGGAGATAACATCCGTGAAGTTAAACCACATGTTTTTACTGCGGTTCCAAGGTTAATTGAAAAGGTATTCGATAAGATCATGGCCAAAGGCGATGAGTTAACAGGAATCAAACGCAAACTTTTCTTTTGGGCGGTTGATCTAGCAGAAGAATTTGAAATGGAGGGGCGAAGCGGAACGTACAACATGAAATTAGCTATTGCCAATAAATTGATTTTTTCAAAATGGAGAGAAGCATTGGGTGGAAATGTAAAAGCTATTGCTTCGGGAAGTGCAGCGCTTCAGCCTCGGCTTGCTCGAATATTCATGGCGGCACAAGTTCCCATTTTGGAAGGTTATGGATTATCTGAAACTTCACCTGTAATTTCAGTAAATAGTTTTCAAAGAGGAATCGTTTTCGGTTCCGTAGGAGCTTTAATTGATGATGTAGAGGTTGAAATTGCCGAAGACGGTGAAATTTTGACCAAAGGTCCAAATTTGATGATGGGATATTATAATTTACCAGATGTGACTGCAGAAGCTATCGACAAAGATGGTTGGTTCCATACCGGAGATATAGGTGAATTTGTTCAAGGGAAATACTTAAAAATAACAGATCGTAAAAAAGAGATTTTCAAAACCTCTGGTGGTAAATATATTATACCACAAGCGATGGAAAATAAATTCAAAGAGTCACGTTTCTTTGAGCAAATTATGGTCATGGGAGAAAGTCAAAAATTCCCCTCCGCATTGATTGTTCCGAACTTTGATTTTATTCGTGAATGGAACGACTTTAAGAAATTAAAGTTGGACATTGACACAAATGAAAAATTAATTGCAAACGAAACTGTAAATAAACGTTTACAAAAGGAGATTAATCGCTTCAATGATGGCTTTGGTCAGTGGGAGAAAATTAAAGAATACAGACTATTACCTGCGGAAATGTCCATTGAAGGTGGAGAATTAACGCCAACCCTGAAGTTGAAACGTAAAAAAATCTTGGCGAAATACTCTGATTTATTCGACTCGATTTACGCTGATAAGTAACCATGAATGTTTATTGATAAGCATCGCAATCCACTTTTTTCTTGCGGATATTTTTCGAACTGTATTGTCTAAAACCACTTCTGGCTTTTTTGCGACATTTGGGATTATAGAACAATGGAATTTTGATGTGAGCGTATATATCTCCGCCGTATAAATCCGTTCTACCAAATAGCGATAACAATTTATCCGTTCCTATTGTCAAACAATAAATTCTCATCGACAAACCTATTTGAGGTGTTGTGTACTCGTACAGACTAATTGGCATGGAGATATCGAAAAATCGTGATTCAAAGCGCGCACCGATCATCAAAGAATTTGCTCTTCGCAATCCAAATTTCTTTTTACTAATTGGCAATCCTTGCATTAAGCTGCCAAAGGCATAAACTTTCGAATCGTATATATTGTAATCAAACTGAACAGAAAGGGCTGTTGGTAAATGAATCTTATTAGCATTTCCAACGTTCTCATCGTTGATAATCGTATCCAAACTTTCAATGGCCTGGAAAATACTGTCGGTGTTTACTTCGGAATAATTGGAATAATATAGGTTCGGTTCATTTATTCGAATACCTTGTCTTTGAACATCCTCAACATTGAATTTGACAGATCCAATATCCAGTATAGAAACCCCAACTTTGTATCTATAAGCTCCAGTTCGACATCCCATTCGCTTGCTGTTTGGGAAATATCCCCGACAATCCCTTTCCATTTTTTGATACGTCACACCTAAGTCTAATCCCATTCCACCTTTAAAGAAATTATCTGTTTGTTGAACAAACATGGCGTCCATGTCAGCAAAAAGGTAATTAAACGAAGTATCCGAGGATAGATTAAACCGTAGATCATTGTTTTGAAATGCCGCTCCAGCAATCGGCACAAATTTTTTCACAGAAATTCCTCCCATCCACATATCACGTTTTCTTTTGTAAAATGTGTATCCATAGCTGACTTGAATCTCTCCAAAATTAACAGAAGAAAGATACATTTCTGAAAAATCATATGGTTGATTCTTCAGAACTTCAACACCTTGGAGAGAACTTTCTATCATTGAAATTAGGTCTTCCGAAACTCCTCGAGCAATTGTAAATGACCTTGCATTAAAAAACAACCCAGCAGCATGATCTCCTTGTGACCAAACACCAGATAGAACGTTTACGAAATTGCGGTTGTAAACTTTGTAGTTATTTCGTCCCCTATCGAATTTTACACTTGAATTATCAAAAGTACGATCTCTATTGCGTAAAAGTGGAAGTATCCCTGAATTTTCGACAAAAGCCAAGTTGTTCATTGCATAAGCTCCAGCACCAACAATATGAATATCCAGCCAAGTTTTGGCATCCAACATTGATGATGGATTTGTAAACACTGAAAGAGTTGGTGTGTAATTTGATGGTGACGCGCCGAATTGCTCTTGTGAATGGGCATTCGCAGAGAGAAATAATAAAAATATTATAATTCGGTTCGTCATTGGGGTAGACAATAATAACGTAAAGCTATTGAAAGAATTTGATTTAAGTGAAAGATAATGTTCTAAAAACTAATTCGTCAACAAAAAATTTGAATATTTAAATAAATAATTTTTTAGATGGCCTCAAAACACAAACAACAATAACAAATTGATTATCATAATTTTAACCTCAAACAAAAAGTCCATTCACAAAATCTTTCACTTTTTCTTCTGCACCCCTACTTAATGAAATTAAAGTTGAACTATTCGCGAGAAAGGTTGATTCAATTAAGTTTGCTTCAGCGAGTTTGTTGATATGATTGGAAACGCTTGGCTGCGACAATTGGAGATATTTGATTAGATCAGTGTTGCGGACAAAAGTTTGATCCTGAATAATTTCAATGATGCGAATTCTTGCCGGATGCCCAAGCGCCCGACCTATTCTAGAATTATCTATATACGATTTAGAGTAATTGTCTGTTTTAGTGGATGGCATAATTAGTTGTTTTAAGAGGATAAAATAATACTTGTTTATATTAAGTTACATCAAAACTTCGATTGTTTCCAAATAATTAAAAGAAAATATAAATATTTAATTTTTTAGATGAGGCTGCTCCAAAAACGAATTAAACTACTAAATACCAATCCATTAAAACTAAGAAATCTTCCCCCAATTCGGCCGAGACCGCAAAATCCTCATCAATTTCTCTCGAATCTGCACATGTTCAGCACGAACCAACTTCAAATCCTTCGCCAACAATTCTCTTGCTGCATCTCGGGCAATTCCGACCAAAGCACCATCCTTC
This sequence comes from Crocinitomicaceae bacterium, assembly GCA_965660955.1. Classification (GTDB taxonomy): domain Bacteria; phylum Bacteroidota; class Bacteroidia; order Flavobacteriales_D; family Crocinitomicaceae; genus UBA2040. The sequence goes on from CBFIBY010000021.1 coordinate 12,583, forward strand.
GACAAATCGGCCAGTTTTAAATTCAAATCGCCACTTTGTTGCGTCCCCATAATATCTCCGGGACCTCTAATTTCGAGATCTACCTCTGCAATTTCGAATCCGTCTTGCGTTCGAACCATCGTTTCTATTCGTTTATTCGCTTCTTTCGATTTCTTGTGCGAAGTCATCAGAATACAATACGACTTATCGGCTCCTCGTCCAACCCTGCCACGTAACTGGTGTAACTGTGATAACCCAAATCGCTCGGCGTTTTCAATGATCATTACACTCGCATTGGGCACATTCACACCCACTTCAATAACCGTGGTCGCGACCATGATATTCGTTTCTCCCTTGACAAAGCGTTCCATTTCAAATTGCTTTGCGTCCGCTTTCATTTGTCCGTGAACTATGCTGACTTTATATTCTGGAAGTGGGAAGGCTCGTGATATCGCTTCAAAACCATCCATCAAATTGTTTAAGTCTAGAGTTTTTGACTCGGCAATTAAAGGGTAAACAATATAAATTTGACGACCTAGGGCAATTTCATTTTTCATGAATTTGAACACCGCAATTCGATTCGATTCATTCCTATGTGTCGTTGTAATGGGTTTTCTTCCTGGAGGCAATTCATCAATGACTGAAACATCCAAATCTCCATAGAATGTCATGGCAAGCGTACGTGGAATCGGCGTAGCCGTCATAATTAAAATGTGCGGTGGGATGACATTCTTACGCCACATTTTAGCGCGCTGAGCAACTCCAAACCTGTGCTGTTCATCAATAACGACTAATCCTAAATTTAGAAAGCGAACTTCGTTTTCAAGCAAAGCATGCGTGCCGATTAACAAGTTCATTTCACCTGAACGCAATTGTTCATGAAGTACTTCTCGTTGCTTTTTGCGGGTTGAACCTTTCAATAGTCCCACCTTAACTCCAAGTGGCTCCAACATTTCGGATATGCCTTCAAAATGTTGAGTTGCTAAAATTTCCGTTGGAGCAATAATTGCCGCTTGAAAATCATTGTCAATGGCCATTAATGCCCCTAAAAGTGCTACGAAGGTTTTACCACTTCCAACATCCCCTTGAAGGAGTCGATTCATGTGTTTTCCCGAAGTAACATCTTTTCGAATTTCTTTGATAACACGTTTCTGCGCACCTGTCAATTCAAAAGGCAAGTGATTCTCATAAAACGTATTGAAAACATTACTCAACTTTGGAAAAACAAAACCACTCCCCTTCTCCAATGAAATCTGTTTGCGATGCAACAATTCCAATTGAAGAAAAAATAGCTCCTCAAATTTTAATCGGAATATGGCCTTGCGAACTTTATCGTCGGATTCAGGTCGATGAATTTGAATAACAGCATCTTCCAACTGTAAAAGGCGGTATTGGTCAATTATTCTTTTAGGCAGCGTTTCTTGAATTTTCCCTTTGACTTGTTCAACCAGGGTTACGGCTAACTTAGAAATCCCTTTGGAGTGCAGTCCCTTATCGCTTAATTTTTCTGTACTGGAATACACACCTTGCATACCAGCCGTTTTGTCTACATTTTCCCAAGGTGTAACTTCAGGATGGGCAATATTAAAACCTGTTCCATATTTTTTGGCGCGGCCGTAGATCTGATAAATTCTGTTGGGAACAATAGATTTCTTCACCCATTCTACACCTTGAAACCAAACCAATTCAATGCGTCCAGATTCATCTTCAAATATAGCTGACATCCGCTTGCCACGTCCAGTTCCAGAGAGTTTCATGGACACTATTTTTCCCTTCAATTGCACGGGAGTATCCCAATATTGAATGTCTGCTACTTTTTGGTAAGCTGTGCGATCAACATATCGAAAAGGAAAATGAAAGAGAAGATCTTCGAAGGTAGAAATACCCAATTCTTTTTTCAAAAGCTCGCCCCTTTTTGGACCGACACCTTTTAAAAATTCGATGGGAGTTTCTAAAAAATCATTCATTCAAAATAAAAACTACTTTTTGAATTCGGCTAAGCCAGTCTCAATCCATTTTTTAAACTTTTCTGGATTTGCATGGTTTTGATAATCGGCACTTCCAATCGGTAAATCCTCACCAGAAGTTGCTTGCATAACGTAATAAGGTTGCGAAGTTGTTCCATATTCTAATATCTGCTTGGCCGTCCACTTATTACCAATTGTCTTAATTGGAAATTTCCTTCCGTTAATATCTACTTCGGTTTGTTCCTTTGCTGGAAGTTCTGTTCTCTCATCAACATAAAGTGACACGATAACTACATCATTCTTCAAATAATCAATAATTCCTGGTTCGCCCCAAACTGTATTTTCCATTTTTCGACAGTTTACGCATCCCCAACCCGTGTAATCGACAAACAAAGGCTTATTCACTTTTTTCGCATGTGCCAGAGCTAAATCATAATCTGTAAAAGCCATGGTACCTTGAGGTCCATCATGCATTCCTTCTACATGCTCGACGGGAGAGGAACCTCCACCACCTTGATATCCGACTCCTTTCGGAGATTCAGAATACGTTGTAGGAGGAAGAAAGGCATTAATAATTTTCAACGGCGCTCCCCACATACCTGGAATGAGATAAATAGTAAATGTAATGGTTAGTACCCCCAACATCGTTCTTCCTACTGATAGTTTTTCCACTATACTGTCGTGAGGCAGTCGTATGAAACCGAGCATATAAATTCCAAGCGTACCAAAAATCGCAATCCAAGCGGCAATAAACACTTCTCGTTCTAGAATGTGTAATTGCAATGTTGTGTCGAATGTCGATAAGAATTTGAAAGCAAATGCAATTTCCAAAAATCCGAGAAATACTTTTACAACGTTGAGCCATCCTCCTGAACTCGGCATAGACGTCATCAAAGACGGGAAAATTGAAAACAATGTAAAAGGCAACGCAAGCGCCAAACCAAAGGCGAACATACCTATGATTAGTGCCATATTTCCTCCTTCCGACGAAATTCCCACAAGCAATCCACCTAAAATTGGTCCTGTACATGAAAATGAGGCCAATGAAAGTACGAGTGCCATAAAGAATACACCAACCAAGCCTCCTTTATCTGCCTTGGAATCTGCAGCATTCACCCATTTACTGGGTAATTGTATTTCAAATGCCCCAAGGAAGGAAAGTCCAAAGACAAAGAGCATAGCAAAGAAAAATAGGTTAAACCATGGGTTCGTCGATAGCTCGTTTAACAAACTTGCGGAACCAGTTGCAACCACGACAAGAGCAAGTAATACATGAATTAAAACGATGCTTAAACCGTATATTATTGCCTTTTTAATTCCATCTGATCTTGACTTTGATTGTTTCGTAAAAAAACTAACGGTCATCGGAATCATTGGGAAAACACATGGCATGATTATAGCCAAAAATCCGCTAAAAAAAGCAAGAATAAAGACTTTCCAGAGACTTGAATTCTTTGAAATTTTATTGTCACCTTCAACCTTATCGGCGCCAACTTTGTTTTCTGAATCTGATTCTTCGGCTACCTCGGGAGTTTGATTTTCCACTGTATCCGAAGCAAGTGCTAATGCGGCCAAACTATCTTCGATTGCTTTTGCTTTTGCAGCCTCATCAACCTCATCCGTTTTTTCTTCTTCGCATCCTTTTACTTTCAAATTTAAAGGGTGCTCATAAGGAGGCAAACAGCGATCATCGTTACACGTTTGGAAGGCAAAGGCTCCTTTAACATTAAAATCTGATTCCCCAGTAATTTTTATTTTTTGTTTGATTTTAAACGTTCCTTCATGGTAATAAAGATCCTCATCAGCCATTTCATCATGCTTGAAATGAGGTTTTGGCTCAATAGTTCCGCCAACTAAAACAAAATTTGGATTTTTTTCAATCGTTAATGCCGAAGGATATAAAAAAGTGGGTGGTGGAATTTTAACAGCATTGACGTGCCAATTTGGAACAACCGTTATTGTCGCTACGATCGTTGCCTCACATCCATTCTGTTCAACAGAAAACTTAGCTTTGACCATGTCCTCTGGAAACTCCATCTGACTGTGAGAAAGCGATACGAATTGGGTAAGGAGAAAAAATATTCCTAGAATAGTTGAAAAACGTTTGACCATGCTCATTTACTTTACTTCTCTACTTCTATTAATACGACTTCATCCACTGGTGGATAGCACATTTCATCGTTGCAAATCATAAATGTTACGATGTACTCCAACGTAGTGGATTGTTTGATTTTGAGTTCTTGTTCGAAGGTAACCTTTTTGTCGAAATATTGCAGTTCAGATTGGAAGTTTTCATCAAAAGAAACAATAGGTTCTGGCTCAGTAATTTCGCCTAACACTTCGACTGATGGATTATCCGATAATTCGAACTTCGTTGAAACTGGACCTGCCATTTCATCAACAATCATGCTATACACATGCCATCCTTCATCTAATTTTGCAGTAATCAATGCCTTATTGTTTTCGACATCAAAACTGCCTGACCAAGTTATTTCCGATTGACCAAATGTGAAATGCGACAAGCACAAACTAAGAAATAGAACTTTAAATCTCATAATCACAAAAATAACACATACCATCGACCTACTATGTAGAAATTGGACAAAACTCTTGGATTCTTATTTGCATAGATCAATGATCATAAGAGAACAAAACAATTGAAAAACAAATTCCCTCTTCTGTTCTCAATTCCTTACATTTGTATATAATTCCGCGTGATTTGAAAGGGGAACCATGTGAAAATCATGGACTGTTGCGCAACTGTGAGTCGAATCCGACAAGTCAGAATACCGATCAAATCATTTGGTGTGTTGCCTTCGCATTAAAGGCAAACAGACTTCTCTCAAAAGGAAATTCCTGTTTGTTCGCTTGCGATTAAGAAAATGAACAGTGAAAAAAAGACGTCTTTCATCCTATTTCAATTATCTGATTGTAATTCTCATTGGCTTACTAACTAGTGCAATTGGTTTTGGTCAATTCGCTGGTCCAGCTGGACACGCTAGCTCAACGGCAATTGCTATGGACAGCTCCGTTATCGTAGGATGGGCAAACGATTGTTCTGTTGAAAGAGGATGGATGGACATTACAAATCCATCCTTGGGCTTGGCGTACAATGGCTTGGAAGTTTTAGCCGTTGGACCAGCAGACGAAACCGGCGTCATCAGCCTTGGTGATTCAGGAATAGCGATTCTCACTTTCCCACATCCGATATTCAACGGAGCAGGACCAGACATCGTAATTTTCGAGAATTCCTTTTCAGATTCTTTTCTCGAATTAGGTCATGTGGAAGTGAGTAGCGATGGAATCAATTTTTTTCGTTTTCCTTCGACTTGTCAACTCCAATCAATTATTCAAAATGGGCCGTTTGATCAATTTGGAGATGCGGAAAAAATTCATAATCTCGCTGGAAAATATCGGGGTGGATTTGGAACTCCTTTTGATTTGGAAGAACTATCCGGAATTACCAATTTAAATGTCAACGCTATCACACATGTGAAGATTATTGATGCCGTTGGAAGTATTGATCCTACATATGGAACATCGGATCAAAATGGAAATTTGATAAACGACCCCTTCCCGACCCCCTTCCCGAGCAGCGGAATAGACATCGATGCTGTTGGCGCGTGTTATATGGTTGGGTTAAATAACCTGGAGGAAGTTGATGAATTTCAATTTGAAATTTTTCCAAATCCATCACGGGAACGAATAAACATTACACTTGAAATGCTAGACGGAATTGAAGTAATAGTTGTCGATAATGCAGGTAAGTCACTTATTCATTCGACATCAAACTCAATCGACATCTCCGCTTTACAAGCCGGGAGTTACCTGCTCAAAGTTACTTTACCAGATGGTAAAAGTTCAATTCAGCGCTTTACTAAATTGTAAAAACAAGACTTTTAAACTTGTCTAATCGCTTGGTTTTCATTTCCAAATAGAAACAAACATAAACCAGAGCATATTCAGAATAAATAAGCCACGAAGATTGCGAAAAGCCATTCTCTTTGTAAGCGGTATACGAGAAGAAAACTAGGAATGACCAAAGAATGGGATACAAACGCCCACTCAGAACACCAAATGGGACTAGAATTGCAATATACCAAGGATGGACAATCGGAGAAAATGAAAAGTAGATGAAGTACAACAGCAATAGCTTCTCTTCAACTGTAACTTTTGGACTAAAGAACGTGACTTTCAAAAACAAGACAAAAGTGATAGCCGGAAAAAACAGGCTAAGTTTACTGGACCAATCTACTCCTGTTAAGAGCAAACCAACATCCCGAAAAGCGGCATAAAGTCCTGTATTGAATTCGAACCAAGCGAAATACAAACCGAAACTTTTTGTGAAATTCTGAAAGGTTTCGATATTCAAAATTAACCCGAATAGGATTGTAACGAATAGCATTGTTGAAATGCCTAATACCAAAGTCCGCTTCCATTTCAATTGACTAAAAACAGCTCCGAACAAGAAAATCGGATTGAGTTTTGTGACAATCGCGGCACTTATACTTAAAACAGAAAGGGTCCATTTTTCTTTTAGCAAAAAGTAAAAAGCCAGCAAAAGAAAGGCCACCGCAAATCCGTCAAAATGAAGGTTTCCTGTAAACTCAATAATGACCAACGGATTGAGCCAATACAAATGGGTCCATTCGCTTTGCTTATTTTTCTTCAGGAGTAATCTTCTCAGTACAAAAAAGGAAATGACTTCAGCCAGAATCATCAGAATCCGCATAATAACAACGTTTCCTTTGTTTGGAGAACCCAGCCAACTTGACAATACAAAAACACCTTGATTGAATGTCGGATATATCGAAAAATATTGAGGTGAATTCATTCCATTCGGAAACTCAGCCGTTCTTGCGTTATAAAGCTTCTCATATTTAGCCAATAAATCAGGACGCTCCTTCAGATGGTCTTTGTAAAATCGAGGTTGAAAAGCAAAGGGAGAAATCCCATCCTTCATCAATTCGCCATCCCAAGTAAAACGAAAATAATCATCCGACAAATGAGGTGGACTAATCAGAAAAATCAAACGAAAAATGAGTCCAAATGCAAAAAGTAGAAGAAATTGAAGTTTCGTTTTATTGAATAATCGAATCAGCAAAAAGTAAGCACCAAAGAGTAATACAAAGGCAACGAATAATTCAAAATGATCCGTTCTTTTGAAGTGAAATGAGAATCCCACATAACCTGGGTAGGAAATCAGCAAGAGCAAGTAAGGAATGACTGGTTTTAATTTCCCCATCGCCATCTTACTTTAGGGAAGAACAAAGAAATTAAAAAACCTATGAAAAGAATGAAACCGTAAATGATCACAAGAGGATTGACATGTTGAATCCCTTTAAACATAAGGAATAAACCGTACGTCATTGCAGCAAATTCAAAAATCCTGAGCAAGGTCACCCGAATCTTAGGCGATTTTTTTGAGTCACTATTTTTAGCGCTTGTCTTCCCGAATTTTGGTGTTCGAATAAAAGCTGAGTTCTTTCCAAGATACCCTTCCATAACGCCAAGTGCCATATAAAAAGATATACCTGAAGTAATTGTAAAAAAGGTAATAATTGATGGTATAAACCATAACACTTTGTTCACCGTCAACTTTCCAACTAAGAAATGGCCCGTCGAAAAAATAAGGAGTAAAAAAAGAGAAACTAAACTTCCAAGCAAACTCAACTCTTGATAAAATGGAACCGAAATTTGATTTGAAGCAGTTGCATAATACACCAAAGGACTAGTCAAAAGCAAAAGGCAAACCAAAAAGTAGATGGAAGAATTTAAAAGGTGAAAAGTTCCATAAAACTTTGATGCTGATGTGCTAGTTGAACTCCACAATTGACGCATATTCTTTCGTACACATTGCGCAGCTCCCTTCGACCAACGGAATTGTTGAACTTTATATGCTTCAAAACTTATTGGCAATTCGGCTGGTGTTTCTATATCAAAAAGGTATTTAAACTTCCATTTTTTAATTTGGGCACGGTAACTTAGATCAAGATCTTCTGTCAATGTATCAGCTTCCCAACCTCCAGCATCGTCTATACATGCTTTTCTCCAGACTCCAGCCGTTCCATTGAAATTTATAAATGCAGATTTAGCCGATCGACCCAGCTGCTCTATCGAGAAGTGTGTGTTTAGCATAATAGCTTGCGCTCTAGTTAGCAAAGAGTCCTCTTCGTTCAAATGTCCCCAACGAGTTTGAACCACGCCAACCTTTTCATTTTTAAAATGCGGCAGAGTTGTTAGCAAAAAATCAGCGTAAGGCACAAAATCAGCATCAAAAATGGCGACAAAATCTCCTTGTGCCCTTTTTAAACCTTCGGCGAGGGCACCCGCTTTGAAACCAGTTCTATCTACTCGCTGAATATGCACAAAATGCGCTCTATCTTTGATATGATTATCTAAAAAATCTTTAATAATCTCACTGGTTTGATCGTTGGAATCGTCTAATATTTGAATCTCAAGTTTCTCTTTTGGATAATCCAACCTAGCACATGCTTCAAGCAAACGACGAACGACAAACGGCTCATTATACAAAGGCAATTGAATTGTTACAATTGGGAAGTCCTCAATCGTTTTCTTGGAAGATTTTTTTTGGCTAAACAAAGCCGAAATGGTCAAAACAAATTCTTGTAGAATATAAATCAAGAGCAAGGAATTCACCACCAACCAAAAAATGAAAATTCCGTTTATCATTCTGCTTTTCGATTAACGTTCATAAAAAGCGGATAGATAAAAACATCCAAAATAAATGCGAGTAATATACCTATGATAAAAATGTAAGAGAATTCCCTCAACCAAGTATAGCTGGAAAAGAATAAACTAACGAAGGCCAAAGCCAACACCACACTTGTCGTAAAAATTGGAAACAAAACCAATTCATTGATATTTTTCGTTCGGTACCCCATTAAATAAATTGAATCGTCCAAGCACAAACCAGCGAGAACGCTCAATAAAAATAACGATTGTGGATTGATTTGAACATTTGAATAAAGCATCAATATTAAACATGAAATCAGCGGGACTGCATTCACGAGGAATGTACCAACGCTTAAGCGAACTGATTTTAAATAACTTAGAATAATAATACTGGTAATTAATATCGCGACCATCATTCCCCAAATTATTTTTTTGGAATAATTCAAAACCGAATTATCAGCAAGAAGAGATTTACCAGAAAGCATGAATTCACCCTCCGCCAGATTTAACTCACTCATTTTTTCATTCAATTTCGCGAATTTCTCGAGGTTTTTAGGAATACCTTCATCGGCAAAACCCCATCTTATTCGATCCATTTTTCTATCCATCGACACGATTTTTCTACCGCCTAATTCACCGATGAAAGGATTTATGTCGGGCGGATTTAGATTCTTCATAAGTCGATAAGCATTTGGATTCCCATTGACTGAAATCTGACTGAATCTTTTCACCAAGCTATTTGTGCTTGTCAAATGTTTGGGCTCAAAAATGGTAATAATTTCTTCCTCAATCTTTTCAATTTGCTTCTGATGTGAAATGGTCCATCTGTCATTTGGACGATTCCAATTGATAAAAATTTCACCTGATTTTGACCCAAAGAAATGATTACTCAAAATCTTCTTTGCACTGAAATCGGAAACATGTGAACTAATATAATTTTTGACGCGTAGATCGACTTTAAACTGACGAATAAAAACGATCGTAGCCATAACAAAAATTAAACAAACCGAAGCAATAGTAGCAACTCTTCGTTTTTGAAACCAACGTGAAACTTGAATTAGTCTACTACCAAATTGAGCTATTCCCTTTCGCTTGATATACCTTGTTTCTTTGTCCATTAAAGGAATAACCAAATAACGGGAACTCAAATAGGCCACAACCACTCCAAAAATAGAAACGAGCGCCAATTGAGTTAACATCATGTTCTCTGAAATGATCAAATAGATGACAAAACCAATCATGTTTGTGATTGATGTTAAAATCATTGGAAAACGGATTTTATCCACAATATCCTTTCGTAAAGAGATATCATCATTGAATCTAGAGGCATGAATCGCCTGATGATGAAAAATGTGCATCAAATCAGAAAAAGAAAGGACCACGATAAGACATGGAACAGCGATCATGCTCATATTAAAAGATATACCTACAATGAACATAAAAAGAAAAGTGAGCGAGACATTGAATAAAATCACCAATCCAATCAATCGCAAGCCTTTCAAGGACTTCGTGATTAGGTAAAACGCGATAAGCACTAACAGAAGAGCGATTAAACCTATGAAAGTTGTTTCGGTTAACATGCTTGAGCTATCCTTGTATTCTGAATTGCTTGAACTATAAAAGTGCCCGTGACATTGGTTTCGTCCAAAATGTTCGACACGAAGAATGTCGCCATTGGAGAGTTCACCAACACTATCAATAAACAGAAGAGCAAATTTGGAATCGTCAGAAATAAACTTGGAATAAGCATACTCCATTTTCTTTAAATTCTTGTGTGACTTGTGGAATGCAATCTTGGATTTCAAATTCAACATCTGCTTTTGTCGATAAGCAAAAAGTCCTTTCGCGGGCATCGAAAAATTTGTCATTGCATAAACTTTCGTCCCAAGGAAATCCGCTACTTCTGCCGCCACTGAGTCCATTAAACGAAAATCCTGATAAGTCTTCCACCCCTCTTCTCGCTCCAATATTAAAATCGCTCCATTTTCAGAAACTTCGGTTTCAAATCGACCATCCAACTCCTGATAATTTTCAATTTCACTTTCAGAAGCCATCCCGAAGGGAGAAAAATTGGGTGAGAAATGCAATTGACTGAAAGCCAGCATTCCAGCGATTATCGTGAGCACCATAAACAAGAAAGTGCCTTTTTTCCTATTCATGATTCTTCAGAATTTGAGATAAAAAAGGGTGAATCTTATTGGCTATAAACTCATTTCCCTTCGCATTCGGGTGACTGTCATAGGGTAAATTCGTATAGTTTTTGTTCTTAAAATCGAAATGAACATCGAATGAATTAGGAAATCCTTCTTTACCTTTCATTTTTATAATA
>CBFIBY010000022.1:0-23218 GCA_965660955.1 Crocinitomicaceae bacterium
CAGCGTAATAATTCCAGCTTTTAACGAAGAAAAATCAATAGGAAAAGTTATAACCGCTATTTCGAGAGATATTGTTAATCACGTTATTGTGGTGAGCAACACTTCCACCGACAATACGATGCAGGTTGCCGAAAACGCTGGGGCAATTGTCCTTGAAGAATCTAGGAAAGGCTATGGTTGGGCTTGCCTCTTAGGAATTAAGAAAGCGAATGAATTAAAAACCAACATAGTGGTTTTTTTGGATGGTGACTTTTCAGATTATCCTGAAGAAATTCCACATGTCATCGCTCCAATTCTAAAAGAAGATGTGGATCTTGTGATTGGTTCGCGTGTTTTGGGAAAGCGCGAAAAAGGTTCTTTAACCCCGCAACAAATTTTCGGAAATTGGTTAGCAACCAAACTTATTCGCCTTTTTTACGGAGCGAAATTCACCGACCTGGGTCCTTTTCGTGCGATGAAAATGGACTCCTTAAATCAACTTGGAATGGCGGATAAAACCTACGGTTGGACGATTGAAATGCAGATTAAAGCGGTTAAAAATAAAATGAGATTTGTTGAAGTTCCTGTTAATTACAAAAAAAGAATTGGGGTTTCGAAAGTTTCGGGAACGGTCAAAGGGACAATACTTGCTGGAATAAAGATAATTTCAGCCGTTTTTAAATATCTATTTTAGTTACATTTGCGGCTGAAAGTTGAATCGTAACGAATTGTAAATAAAATTATGGTAAGGTACTTTTATGTATTTGCTCTATTCCTTTTGAGTCTTCCTGCATTTGCTCAGGTTTCAAAGTCAGTAAAAGGTACTATCATTAATGAAAACACGAATCGTACGATCGATGAAATTGAAGTCCAACTAATTAGCAAGTCGGATAGCTCAGTTCTTACAACAGAAACAAATGACGACGGAATTTTCAACTTTAAAAATGTTCCGCTTGGGGATTATACTTTCTTCATATCAGATGAAGATTACGACCCGAAAAAATTCAGTGTTACATTAACAGAAGATCACATAGACAACTTTACATTTGGTGATCCAATTGCAACTACACCAGAAGTGAGCTGGATGTTCAACTGGGGAGATAGTGGTAAGAAAGAACATTATTGGTCACATGTATTGGCAAAAATAATTTTAATTTTTTACGGATTATGTTTGCTCCTCATTTTCTTTTATAGTGTATTGCAACTATCCCTTGCGATTGCTTATTCTAAAAACAGAAAAACTAAAGCGGCTGCAAAACATCCTCTTCTTGACGAAGGAAATGCACCATTTGTTACCGTTCAATTGCCAATGTTCAATGAGCTCTATGTTGCAGATAGAATCATTGAGAAAGCAGCTGAATTTGATTACCCAAGAGATCGAATGCAGATCCAAGTTCTGGATGACTCGACGGATGAAACGAAAGAGGTAATAGCTAAAAAAGTAGCCGAAGTTGCTGCTCGAGGAATTAATATTCAACATGTTCACCGTACGGATCGAACAGGATACAAGGCAGGAGCACTAGATGACGCAATGGACCAAGTCCAAGGAGATTTCATTGCCATTTTTGATGCCGATTTTGTCCCAGAAAAAGATTGGTTGCGCCAAGCAATGGCGTATTTCACCGACGAAAAAATTGGTGTTGTGCAAACTCGCTGGGGACACTTGAACAAGGATTACTCTCTACTAACCGAATTGCAAGCTTTTGGATTGAACGGTCACTTTGCCATTGAGCAAGGAGGACGTACAGCATCTGGTCACTTCATAAATTTCAATGGAACAGGCGGAGTTTGGCGGAAAACATGTATTGAAGATGCAGGTGGCTGGGAACATGACACCTTGACTGAAGATTTAGATTTGAGTTACCGAGCACAATTAAAAGGATGGAAATTCCAATACTGTGAGCACATTATTGCTCCGGCAGAACTTCCTGTCACAATGTCAGCCTTGAAAAGTCAGCAACATCGATGGATGAAGGGTGGAGCGGAATGTTTTATTAAGATGAGAAAGACTATTGTGAAAGCTAAAGGAGTGAAGTTTTCAGATAAAGTGCATGGATTGTCTCATTTGTTTAATTCATCCGTGTTTTTATTCATACTCACATTGAGTCTTTTATCGCTGCCCGTATTACACATCAAGGACAGTTTCGATGATCTAAATGCTTTCATTGCAGTTGGTTCAATCTTTATTCTTTCCACTGTATTCTTGATGTACTATTATTGGATGTCATATAGAGACAAAACTGATAATACCTTGAAATCATTCGGTAAGTTCTTTGTTCGCTTCTGGCAATTTTTAATTGTTTCCATGGGACTATCCCTTTCAAATACAATTGCGGTAATTGAAGGATATTTAGGAATTAAAAGTTCTTTTGTTCGGACACCGAAGTTCAATGTCTTGAAAAAAGGAGAAAAGCAAAAAGCAAACAAATACGATAAGAAGAGCTTAAGTATCATCAACATTGGTGAGCTTATCTTGTTCCTTACCTTCGGTTTTACGGCTGTCAATAGAGCGATTTACGGTGACTTGGGTATGGTTCCATTCCATGCCATGCTAGCCATCGGCTATGGTATTGTGTTTTTCCACACTGTAAAAGAGCTTCGCCAAGCAAACAGAGCATAGAATTTGGAAAAGCCTGCCAAAAGAAATATCGTTTTTCTCTTTTCTTGGCTTGTTTTATTTTTCAGTTTATTATTTATTACTAAGTATAGTCAGAGTCATAATGGATTTGAGGTCATCGGCTTGTATGCTCTTGGTTTTATCGCATACATAAGTATCCTCTTTCAAGCCGATCATTTCCCTAAAAAATATCTGTATACCGGCACGATACTCGTTGTAGGCATTTGTTTTATTGAATTGCCATTTTTGTCAAATGACTATTTCCGTTTTATTTGGGACGGAGAGATGCTGCAACTGGGCATTAATCCGTATGATTTTACACCGAATCAATTAATTCAGAAGTTAAACCTCAACGATTGCTATTTTCTAGACTTGTATGCCGGAATGGGGAAATTATCACGCGCAAATTATAGTTGTTACCCGACGGTCAATCAAGGCTATTTTTACCTTTCCACTTTCACAAATAATATTTGGTTAAACGCCTTTATTCTTCGAGGTTTGATGGTAGCAACTTTAGTAATTGCAATTCCTTTTATTGAAAAGTTATTAAATCACTTCAATTACAATGTAAAGCGCATTTTCGTTTTAATTCTTAATCCCTTGGTTTTAGTGGAATGTTTGGCGAATTTGCATTTTGAATTGGTTATGGTCTCCTTTTTATTGATGTCCTTTTACTTTCTTCTTATTAAAAAGCCCTTCATTTCTGCTCTACTTTTTGCAATAACGGTGCATGTGAAACTAATCCCATTGTTGATCTTACCGTTTTTCCTTTCTTATTTGGGATGGAAAAAAGCCCTTCGATACTTTATAACTGTAGGTATTTTTATTGTTGTTTTATTTGCACTTCTAATTCGACCAGATAACTACATGAACTTTTTAATGAGTTTGAAACTGTATTTCAAAACTTTTGAGTTCAACTCATTTTTACTCTACCCTTACCTGCAATACGGTAAATATGAATACGGATGGAACATGATGTACAAATTTGGACCTCAACTGGCTCAAATTGCCTTACTCATCATTTTGGGTACAGCCTGGAACAAAAGAGTCATCGATAAAAAAGAAATGTTTCGCCGAATCTTGTTGGGCGTAATGGTGTACTATTTTTTCACCTCAACCGTACATCCCTGGTATTGGGTATTCCCTTTGGGAATTGCAATCCTGGAATTTTCTTGGACTTTAATTCTCATCAGTTTCTTCACCGTGCTATCCTATGGATTGTATGCAACGGGGTTTTCCTTCGGCTACAGGGTAATTTTAATGATAGTCAACGGTTTATTACTCCTACTGTATCTCGTTGAAGTTTTTCGTCCCGAGCTCTTCAAAAAAATATACCCGAAAATACTGAATTAACTTTTTTTCTTTTTTTCAGGAACTGGATCATACCCCATTCCACCCCAAGGATGACATCTCGCAATTCTTCGTGCGGCAAGGTATAATCCTACAAATACCCCCCTCTTTTTTATTGCTTCGGTAGCATAATGAGAACAGGTTGGTTCAAAACGACAGCTCGCTGGCCAAATAGGACTCAATACGTATTGATACACCTTAATCAAAAAAAGGAATGGAAATTGTACTATACGTTTTAAAATGTTCATTTTTTTCGAGGAAAATCAGCTTTTTGAGGTTAAAACGGAATATAATTCGCCTTTTTTCGTTAAAAACGTAACCTTTTTCTCAAAATTACATATATTTAAAGACCTACAACATAAATTAAACCATGCGATACACACTTCTCTGCCTTACATTTCTTTTCACATTATTTTCGAATGCTCAATATCCTCAGGATTATTCCATGGAACAAGTAGAAGTAACATTGGATGAACACCAAGGTGTTATAATGGGAGCTGAAAAATTGTTTTCAGACGAATGGAGTACTTTACCTCAACCTCAATTCTGGAAACAGGTGATGACAATGTCGCCTGATACAGTATTAATTAATATTGCACGTTCAAGAACGATTTTGTGTAAAATGTCGCTGGAAGACTGGCACTCTCTTGGTTCAAAAGGAAAACAAATTTTCAAGAATGATTTGAGAAAAGAGTACAACCTGAAACCAACTGAAGATCTTTATGTAACGACTGGTAAAAGTGATTTTTACAAATTTGACGTCGTATATCCGAGCATTTCAAAAGGAGTGGCTGCATTTGAAGAAGCAAATGTAGATCCATGGTATGCACAAGCCATTTTATTAATTGAAAGTCCAGGACAACTGAAAATGTCTCGTTCTGGAGCTTATGGTGCATTCCAGTTAATGCCGGGCGTAGCTCGTTCTCAAGGATTGACAGTGAATCGATACCGAGACGACAGAACTGACTTTTACAAATCAGCAAAAGGTGCTGCAGGATTGATTTCTAAAATTTGTATTCCTGAAGCGAAAAAAATATTGAATGCACAAGGATTGACATACAATGAAACGGATACATGGTTTCGATTGTTCGTTATGCACATCTATCACGCAGGAGCTGGAAATGTTGGAGCTGTAGTCCGCAAAATCAATCCAAGCGAAGGAGGACAAGAATTAATCAAAGCCATGTGGCAAAACAAAGCTGCGGGCTTTGGAAACAATTCTCAAAATTATACACAGCTTGCTTTAGCTTCTCAGTTAATTCTTCACGAAATGGTAGAAACGAAAAGTGAAGAGATTTACTTTTGTAAATTCCCATAAGACTTTGACTTCGAAATAAATATTGAGTGAATATAATTCCTGGATTTTCGAATTCAGGAATTTTTTCTTTATCAATCTAGTCTAGTTATGCGTTTTGGTGAACAAAAAATGGACAATTCGCCAATTATAGAATTTTACAATTGGCAAAATGTCCAACAAGATTTTTTGTGCGACTTTCCCCCTACTTTCGTCAATTATTCTTCACGAACTTAATCGAAACAGAATTCACACAATGCCGCGTATTTTTCTCTGTTAATCGCTCGCCTTCAAAAACGTGTCCTGAATGTCCTTTACAATTCTTGCAGACTATTTCCGTGCGCCGTCCATCAGCATCTAGAATACGTTCTACATTTTCAGAGGCATCATCGAAGGATGGCCATCCACATCCAGAACTAAATTTATCTTCGGAAGTGTATAAAGGTGCTTCACATTGACGGCAAACAAAAAGTCCATCAGCTTTGAAATCATTATACTCACCAGTAAAAGGACGTTCGGTTCCTTTGTTCAAAATAACACGCTGCTCCTCAAGAGTCAGCGCGTTCCAATCTCCTTGTCGTTTCATAGTAATTTTACGAATTAGGAATGTTATTCTTACAAACTCAAATCACCAATTTGACCTTCAAATTCTTTCAACATATGTTGCACAGATTGCTTCAATACATTGTCCTTTGAATTCTTCAATTTTACCAAGATTTCCCCTCCTTTCGTTGAAATATGAAAGTTCATGTATTTTACCAATTCCACTAACTTTCCTGGACCTTCCAACTCAAACCCAGCTAAATCAACTTTTGCAAGGTCAGCGAATCCTGTAATTCCTTCTTTACCGAATGTTTCGCAACCGGCAGGAACTTTCACTTTTTTTCCAGATCCTGCAGCGTATACCTCAGAAGAATATCCTGTAAAGCCTTTTTCGTTAATCGAAGATTTCATTGTACCCCCAGATAACATTCCTGAATTCACAGCAAGATCAGCCAAAGGTTTTCCGTTGGGTCCAAATCCAATATAAATATTAAAATCAGGAACCATTGCTCCGGCTTTCGGGTCACCGAACATCGCAAAGGACATCATTCCGTCAAAAAGATTACTAAGTTTTCCTCCACCGGCCATCATGGCCATTTGTAGAGGTCCTGCGTTCTCCATAACTGCGCTCATCCCACCTGGCACGAAATCTTCTATCCAAGCTTGTGTTTTTTCCATATCGATATTCGTCGCAATTGCCATTTTTGGTTCACCGTTGCCCGCTTTGGATAAGATTTTTGCGCCAGCATCTTCATTCAGCATCATTCGTTTTGTCAAATTCGCGGATAATTTATTGTCCATTGCTACCCGCAATTGACCATTTTCAAAATGAATATTTGCTTGGGCAAAAGATTCTTTCATCATATCCGCAAGTTGATTCTTTTTGTCTTCATCCATGTCAGCCGTGGCATTATTTGCCGTAATAAACTGATTGTACAAATGGGTGTTTATAGAAATATCTGCTTTTTGTGCCAAAAGTTCAGCCGCTGAACCAGAAAGCACTTCACCCGTCGTCATTGTAAATGCTTTCTTCACCAATTCAACCTCATCGTATTCACCTGATTTGGTCAAAAGAATCGCTAGTCCATTTTTAATTCCGACGGATGCATCCCCATCACGGAAATACTCTATTCCATCTTTGCTGTCGAAATCGTATCCATCTTTCATCAAAACGGATTTCAAACTATCCAGGTCTTTCACCTCAGCAAACATATAAGTTGTTCCCGGGTTGCCTCCTTCAAAGGGTCCTTCCATTGCATAGTAGAAACCTGCTTCCAAATTCAACCCGCTTTGCATGCGTTTTACTTGGCTTTCAATGATGCTACCAAACTTGGGCACAGACTTGTACTCAGCTTTGTTTAGAATAGACATAACATCCATCGATCCAAACAGTATAACTTGGTCATTGGAATTGATAAAAGAAGAAGCACTATCTGCTAGATTACTCGTTTTATCATCCGAACAAGCGCTCAAGAAAAAAAGAAAGAGGAATAGGCTACTGATTTTTAGAAGGGATTTCATATGGTTTGTTTTCATTAATTATTGATTATCAAAAGTAAAATTTTATTTCCACTCTCAGTACCAAGATTGTGCCAACTTAGATTAAATTTGCCTATGCATTTTGTTGAACCTCATTTCTTATGGCGTGATTTTTACATTGCCGCCGAAGACCCACAATCACCATTTGCAGGAAGGGAATATTCCGAGTTTGAATTTGAGCACAAAATCTACAATTATGTCATCCATCCTCAATGGGACACGATTGGGTCGGAAACGCTATTTATCAAAGTACTTTATGCCGAATACGATGAACAATATGCTATCATCGAAATGATTGGGGAATGGAATGATGCGATTGAAAATGATATCATGACCTTGAAACGGGATATAATTGAACCAATCATGGAAAGTGGAATCAACAAATTCATTCTTGTTGGCGAAAACGTGCTCAATTTCCACTACTCGGACGAAAGCTATTATGAAGAATGGTTCGATGAATTAGAAGAAGGTTGGGTGGCCATGATTAACTTTCACGAACATGTGATGCGAGAGTTTTCACGGATCAATTTAGATCAATACTTTTTAACCGGAGGTGAATTAGATGATTTAGATTGGCGTACATTTTCTCCTCATCAGTTTTTCAAAAAAGTAAAAGGTATAATCGAAAAACGTTTAGCATAAAAAAATCCGCCCCGATAAAACGGAGCGGATCAAATAAAAGATATTTCTAATTATCTCTGAATAGAAATCGTTTTAGAAACTGCGTTGTTATTTACGAAAAAGTGTACAACATACATTCCGTTCTTCACTTCACTAGGAATACGAATCATATCCTTGTTACTTCCTATTGTAGAAGCATTCAATTCAGAATTCAACACAGAACGCCCGTTCATATCCACAAGGTTGACATGTGATGTTCCATTGATCAATGAACTATAAGACACGTGAACCATTGAATTGGCCGCAGAGAAAGAAGCATTAAAGTCGCTAACTGTTTCGCTTACCACCTCTTCTAGACTTGCTGTGCTACCCAAAACGTGAACGGATGTAAAGATTTCATCTCCACTGTTGTTGCCGTTATTATTGGATTTATTGGTCGCAACATAGAAACGCACTGCACCTACATCGGTCGCTGGAGCTGTCCAGTCAAATGCCCATGCAGCCGCCGTTGAACCACCAGATGTTTGATTGATGTAGGTTCTTCCCATTCCTGTTGTCGAAGAAGTTCCTCCCGCCGTTATTGGGGTCAACGTACCAACGAAGTTGTTTGCTCCATCTAATACTGTTGCTTGAAACCCTTTTTTCGCGGGATTGCTTGCCAAGGACAGAGCAATCGTGTACGTCTGACCGGGAACGTAAGAAGTAACTGCACTCCCATTCAATGAAGCAACAAATACATTTTCTGTTGCACCATTCATTGCTGTTCCGCCATGACAACCTGAAGTTGCACACGTCAATTCTCCTGGTGCACCAGTTCTAGATGCAGGAGACCCATTCACATACGTGTGGCTGGTTTTGATTCTTTTCGTATCAATCTTTCCCGTTTTTTGCCAAGCAAAAGTCACCGAGGTTGCAATTAATACGCTAAATAAAAAGTATTGTTTTTTCATATCTCTAAGATTTATAGTTTGCTATTTGATTACTAAAATTAAACATTAATTATCCATTTTCCCTTGATTGATCCAACAGGACATTTGATTTGCGAGTGAATCTGCCAATTTCGGTGCTCCTAAAGGCATATTCGACACGCCCGAATCATGGCGCATTGCCTTAAGAACGCGATTTGCTTCATCACTTACTTGAAAATGGGTAAGAAGTGTAATACCCCCTGCTCCAGATGCACCGTGACACCCAGAAGTGGAACAATTCACATCAAGCATAGGCTGAATCTGGTTTTGATAAGAGATCGTATCCGGACATTCGGCAGAAATGAACGGAGGTGGAACTTTCTCTTTCTTACACCCAATTTGAAATCCTGCCGCAACTATGAAGAAGCCTATAATTAAACCGTATTTCATTTTCATTTTCTTCTAATTTTAAAGTTTCTAGAAATACTAAATCCTAGACGAAATTGACCTTTCAGCCATTCTTCTTGTGTTAATGCTATGTATTGAACGTCGCCAAACCCTCGAGCGTTGGTTAAATTGATATGGAAATTATGTCCGTTTGTCACAAATTCAAATCCCAAGGCAAAACTATTTTGCGCTAATGGTCTCAACCCACTGGGTTCAATGTTGTAAAAATACTCAGCAATTACACCAATGCTTTTGTTGATTTTGAGGTTTGCTGCCACTCCGAGGGAGAAAATTCCGTTTTCATCATCGTTCGCCACATAATTCCGGTGCGTGTACGTTGGCATAATTGCTAAACTCAAACGATCTCCAAATTTCCGGGTAACGATTATCTGAGTTGAATAGGACAATCGGCGAGTAAAATCTCCATTGAAATACGCTACACTTTGCGGATCATCCACTTCTTTCATATAGGTAGCAAACATATTTCCGACAATGGCCAAAGAAACTGGCATTTTCTTTTCTGCGTTCTGTGTGAGAAGCCTTCCTTTTAAAAATCCATCCAAAAGCGAAGTATAAGGACGACCTATTCCTTTACTCCGTCCAATTCCAGCCATCCATTTATTGGCAAATCCATATTCCATCGCCATGCGAATATCAGCGGCTTGATCAAATCCAAAAGCTTGTTGAACACCTCCGTTTGTACCAGCAAAATCACCAAAACGATGTTCAATTCTGTATTCCCACATTTTATTGCCCAATACTTCCGTTGAATGTGCATTGATAATTCGCGTGGAATTGAAGGTTTCGGTTACGTCCTGCCCAAAACTGAAAAAACAGGTTAACATTCCAAAAACGGTTATTATTCTTTTCATAACTTCTTATTTCTCTGCAAGTTGACGGATATACGCCATTAAATCTTCAATTTGTTGGTCACTCATTTTATCTTTGGTGTAGCGTGGCATGTATTGATTTCTACCTGCCATGGTATACGTTCCAAAACGGGTGATTTGATAAATAGACTTATCGGAATATCCTTTCATGTGGTTAACAAACATTTTTGCGGTCAGCTTATCATCGTCTAATTTCAAAAAAGTAACACGTCCATCTCGATGACAATACAAACAGGCATTTTCAAAAATAAATTTCCCGTTTTCGACATTTCCTGATTCACCGTACTTTCTATTTTCTCTTGGCATTGCCACATCAAAGTGAGCTGAATACCCTTGAACATGTGAAGACTTTAATACTTTTAATAATTCTTGTTTCTCCTCTGTTGTGAGTTGTTCTGCTTTGAAAATATTCTTCTTCTGATTTTCTGTTAAGTTAACATCTTTCAGTTTCAACTCGTTTTCTTTGAAGTAATGCATGATCGCTTCTACCTCCCAATCTTTCATCGTTCTACCTGCCGAACAATACTTCGCACAAACTTGTATAGACGCTTCAAGTGACCTTTTTGCTTTCTGAATAATCTCTCCATATTTTTTTATGTAGTCGTCGTTGTAGAAATCTGTTCGGTTGTAAATTCCCCAAAATGTTGATCCTGGTAAAAAAGGAAGATCATTTTTCTTAGCAAAAGCCAATCTTTTATCAGGTGATTGTTCATTTGCCTTGTCAAACTCGCGTCCGATATTGTGACAATCTGTACAGACAAAATAAGGTGAGATAAGTTTACTTTTGAAGATTCCCTTTTTAACTCTTCCTTTTTCAATTAACTCTTTACCAATCAAAGCTTTCGAATGGTCAGCATCTTTCAACGAATGTCTATATTTCTCACCTCCAAGAGCAACAATTGCTTCTTCAACCGTCAGATCATCAGGCTGAATGGCGTCTCGAGATAATGCGGGGTGAAATATATTCTGCAAAGACAAAAGCCCAAACACAGAACAAAGGAAGACTAAACCAAGAATTTTGGTTCTAAAATTGATACTCATGCCCAAAGATAAAAAAGAATCGTAATTAAATTTAGCACGAGGAGGATTTCAATACCGCTAAATTGTTAAAAAAATGATTAGATTCGCACTAACATTGGATTCTAGATGACTAAAAAGGAATTAAGATCGGCGTTTAAGGCAAAAAGAAAAGAGCTATCTCCAGGAAAGCTAAGTTCGCTTTCGGAAGAAATAATTGAACGAACTTTAGCTAGTTTTCAATTGGAAAAAAAAACGGTGAGCATTTTCCTTCCAATCGAACGTCAGAAAGAAATCAACACCTATTCTCTTTGGGAGAAAATCAGAAGTTTTGAAGGGCACGTAGCTATTCCAAAAGTGAATGTTCCCAAGGGAGATTTAAAGCATTATTTGCTTACGACACATGCGCAATTAGCCATCAGTGAAATGGGAATCCCAGAGCCACAAAATGGAAAAATCATTGCAGCGCACAAAATAGAAATTGTTATCGTTCCTCTCCTTTGTTTTGATAACTCGGGGCATCGCGTAGGTTACGGAGGCGGATACTATGATAAATTCCTGAAGAAATGTAATCCGCAATGTAAATTTATCGGTCTCTCGATTTTTCCCCCAGTCGATAAAATTGAAGATACAAACAACGAAGACGTGAAGCTCCACGCTGTCGTTACTCCAACCGAAGTATATCGTTTCTAGACATTTGGCATAGCCTTTGTCTTTCTTTACCTGATGCGGGACCAAACTTTTTCCTCGTATTCAACGTATAGATTGATATGAAATGGCTTTTGCTACTTTCTTGGTTTTTATTTAGTTCTATTTTACTTGTTCCACCGGGTAAAGGGACTTTTGGTGTTTGCATAAGTTATCAAGCCACAGGTCGCTACACCACGTACATTGCCACCATGAAGGACGGCAACCGATATTATAGTCGCAGAACCCTATTGGAAGACGAATTTGTAAAGTTTGCTTCTGGCTTTTGGCCCAGTCCGTATAACCCAACGAGAGAGAATCTATTTGAAAAAGAAGGATTGACGTGTAAGGTTGTTGTAGATGAAACGACTAAAAAACAATACCCAATTTGTTCGCCATTGGATTCATTGTGGAAAATTCGATTTAGAGAGTTTCCGTTTCAAGGCAAACATGACCTGGGTTGGAGCGGAAAAAGCTTTCGCCCTTCATCGGGACAGGAGAAGTATTTACATGAAGAATTTGCAATTTATAACATCGATCGGGATTTCTTTATTGATACCAATTTTTGGAAACTAATGCGTTCCGTGCAAGACCCTGAATGGATTAATCATTATAAAAACTTACCATGAGAATAATTTATTTCACATTATGCCTTTCTTTATTTACAAGTTGTACAGAGGAAGCAAACTCGAAGGATGATAATAACTCCGCGAAAGTAGAAAGCGGGAAAACCACTAAAGAACCAGAGAATAACATTCAAGCCGACCCTGTAAATGAATCTACTGAAACGATTGATTCCCAAACTGAGAATATCCAAACTAAATCCAGTGCAGACATTGAATCAAATAAAGTAAATTACGATGTCAAAAAAAGCGAATCACGAAATAAGGAAATTGAAATTAAAAAACCAGACCTTCAGCCAACTGCTGTAGAAATGGCGAAACCCGATTTCTCGACTGCATTTAACTCTCTTCTAAAAAGCTATGTCAGTAGCTCAGGAAAAGTAAACTATTCAGGTGTAAAATCGAATAAAGAATTGCTGACTCAAGCCACGCAATATTTCGAAGAAAACCCACCCCAATCATCGTGGAGTAAAAATCAGAAATTGGCCTATTGGATCAATGCCTATAACTTGTACACGATAGAATTGATTGTCGACAATTACCCCGTTAAATCCATTAAAAACATTGCTGGTGGCAAACCATGGGATAAAAAATTCATCAAACTGGCTGGACGAAATTTAAGTTTAAACGATATTGAAAACGGAATCATCCGCAAAGATTTCAATGAACCCAGAATCCATTTTGCCGTAAATTGTGCAAGTATCTCTTGTCCTAAATTGTTGAACAAAGCTTACACCGCGTCAAATTTAAATTCGCTACTCGAATCACAAACGAAACGCTTTATCAACGATAATTCAATGAATTCGATCACAGCGACCAACCCCCAAATATCCAATATCTTCGATTGGTACAAAGTTGATTTTGGGAATGTAATTTCGTTTTTGAACAAATATTCAAATACACAAATTGAGAGTTCGGCGAAGATTTCTTACAAGGATTATAATTGGAACTTGAATAAATAAAAAAGTGGGGTTCGACTTCGCTCACCCCACTTTCAATATTTTAAATTCGAGAAAATCTATCTACTCTCCGAATTTCTCAATTACTTCTTGCGTAACACCCGTATTGCTAAATCCTCCGTCATGGAAAAGATTTTGCATCGTTACGTAACGTGTCAAATCGGAGAACATTGAAATACAGTAATCTGCACAAGCGACAGCAGGTGCGTTTCCTAGTGGCGACATTTGTTCTGAGAAATTAATGAATTCCGTAAATCCTTTGATTCCTTGGCCAGCCGTTGTAACCGTTGGCGACTGAGAAATCGTATTCACCCGTACTTTCTTCTTGATTCCATAGTGATAACCGAATGAACGTGTAATCGACTCCAATAATGATTTAGCATCTGCCATATCGTTGTAATCCGGGAAAATTCGTTGTGCGGCGATATATGTCAACGCGACAACTGAACTCCACTCGTTCAAAGCATCCAACTTATAGCAAGAAGCCAAAGTCTTGTGCAAAGAGATAGCAGAAACATCCATCGATTGCTGATAGAAGTTATAATTGTTTTCCGTATAGTGCTTTCCTTTTCTAACATTTGGTGACATTCCAATCGAATGTAAAACAAAGTCCAATTTACCACCCAAGATTTCCATTGATTTTTCAATCAAATTGTCCAAATCTTCAACAGAAGTTGCATCTGCAGGAATAATTTCACTACCTGTTTCTTTCGCCAAATTGTTGATTTCGCCCATTCGCATAGCTATCGGAGCGTTCGTCAAAACAAACGTTGCACCTTCTTCATGCGCGCGTTGCGCTACTTTCCAAGCGATGGATTGTTCGTTCAATGCACCGAAAATGATGCCTCTTTTACCTTTCAATAAATTATTTGCCATAATTGTCTGTTCGTTGTTACATCAAAGTTAACTAATTATCTCATTCGCAAACCGCCCTTAGTCGAGAAGGATTTCCATACCATCGTGTGCAATTCGTACGTTTGCCGGCAACGTTGCTTCCACTTCTTGGTGCTTACCCATATAATGCGAGATATGCGTCAAATAAGCCCTTTCAGGTTTGATTTCTTCAATAAATCTCAACGCTTCCTGCAAATTGAAATGAGACAAATGCTCCCTTTTGTGCAAGGCATTTACGATAAGCACTTTCAATCCTTTCAATTTCGCTTTCTCCTCTGGAGCAACCGTTTTCGCATCTGTGATGTAGGCAAAATCCCCAATTCGATAGCCAAAAACCGGCATTTTGTAATGCATGACTTCAACAGGTTGGAAAGTGATTCCTTCAATTTCGAATGGTTTGTTTTCGATTGAATTGATGTTTACTTTCGGAATGCCCGGATAAGTATTGGTGCGAAAAACATAACTAAAGACTCGTTTTAATGCTTCTTCGACATCCACGTTACAGTACAACTCCATGTCTTTTTTTTGCTTGAAATTGAAAGAACGAATATCATCCATTCCAACAACATGATCCATGTGTTCATGCGTATACACCACAGCTTCTAGCGACTGTACATTCGCCCGTAACATCTGCTGACGAAAATCGGGACCAGTATCAACCACGATATTCGTGTCTCCTTGGGAAACTAAGATGGAACTGCGAAGTCGCTTGTCTTTTGAATCAGTCGACTTACAAACGTCACAATCGCACGTTATGACCGGAACACCTTGAGAAGTTCCAGAACCTAGTACCGTTATTTTTATTGCTTCCTTCATGATTTTGCAATTCGAATTCCCAAAAGTATCCATCCGATAATTAATATGGAACCTCCAATTGGGGTGATTGGTCCCAAAAATTTCAAATTGAGTTGTACAACTTCTTGCATCGCTAATCCATAAATAGACAATGAAAAAAGAAGTGTTCCAATAATCAAAAGTAAAATCGGTAATCGGAAATTGAAACTCCATTTGTCAACCAATGCACCAATTGCCAGTAATGCCAAACCGTGATACATCTGATACCTAACACCCGTTTCGAAGGAAAGCAAACGTTCGTCGGACAGCACTTTTTTCAAAGCATGTGCGCCAAATGCGCCAAGAATGATGGCGACAGTTATTAAAGCGACTGCCCAAAGGAGAATTTTCTTTTTTGTCATTTTTTTAAATTCAATGTGAAATCAAGAACTTCCGACCAACCCTTCCAAATTTTGTAATCTGTTATAGTTTCGTTGTGCCAAATGAAACTGAATTGACCACCGTATTGTTCAACTTCTTTGTACAATTCCGCAATTTTCGATTTCGCTTCTTCTGTGGTTAATTTCAAATATTCGTTCAATGTCCCGTCCATATAGGCAAACGGATAAATTGTCAAATCCGATATTTCGTTTTTACTCAAATCGAACCAAGGAAAAGGATTAGCCGTTCCATTTCTGAAACCAACCTGGTCGGCAAAACCCATCGAATAATCCGCTTTGATTCCGTTCTCTAGAAGATTTTGATAGGTATTGGGCAGATGTAATTTCAAGAAATGTTGACGTGATATTCTTATATTTTCCTCCAAAACTGATTCAAGTGAAACAATTTCTTTTAAAAGAAGACTTGCTTTTGAATTGGATCGATAACTCGGGTGTATTCCAAGGTGCATGGATCCGTTTAATTGATTGATTAAACTACCAATTTCGGGTGTTTCAATAGAAATATTATAATCGGGTTTACCATAATCGCCAACCAACCAAAATAAGCGAACAGAATAGTCTTTTGCAATGGTTTCAATTTTTCCGAAGCCATCATAGGGATCTCTTTCCTTTCCAGAAAGGACTGCCACGCGCTCTTTGATTCGTTCCGTGTTACTTGTCATCAAATCCTTCGCCGATGAAAGCACCTTTCTCACTCCTTTCTTGTGTTTGTAAGCAAATGCATTATCAATATCAAAAGTCGGAATAATTTCGACCACAGGTTGTTTCCGTTTCAAAGCTATGATCAATTCCTTCTCCAAAAACACAATGAATTCTATTGCCCATCGATCGCAAACACATAGCTGGAGACAATCATTTTTGAACTGCCAGCTTTGTTTTCCTGAGAAACGTCCATGTTCATCCAATGAATTCGCTTCATACTCCTCCATTCTGGTCAAAACAAAAAACAAACGGGAAAGTAAATCCTCATCCACAAGAGTCAATTTAACCTCATCTGTTCGAAGTAAAGCACCCATTTTTTCTGGGATTCTGAACTTAGGATGAGCCGATGCAGAAAACTCTGTTTCGTCCTTCATCAATTGATACTCGATTCCTCGAATTCCAAAAATAAAATCGAACGTATATTCCCAACGAGGCGTGATTGTATCGATGAGAAAAACTATCATTTACAGAAGTGTGTTGATTTTGTCACATATAAATTCAGCTGCTTTTCCATCGCCGTAAAAGGCAGGATAGGTATAATCTTTCTTGTGCGAAAGTTCTTCGTAGGCAGCCAAGATTCGACTTTCATCAAAATCTGCGAGAATTGCATTTCCATTTTCAACAATTTCTATCCACTCGGTTTGAGGACGCAAAATAATGCACGGTTTTTTGAAGAAAAACGCTTCCTTTTGAAGTCCGCCACTATCTGTTATCAACATACTTGCATTTTTTTCTAAAGCAATAATGTCTAGAAAACCAGCGGGATCAATTATTTGAATGTTTTTATTGGCATCGATGCTCGTTTTTACTTCGTTTGTCAATAGCTCTCCCATTTTTTTCTTCGTCCGAGGATGAAGCGGTAAAATGATCTGTTGACCCGACTGACTTTGAATTTTAAGCAATGCTCGAAAAATCGAATTTAAATTCTCAGGAATATCCGTATTTGAATCTCGGTGAATGGTGCAGAGAATAAACTCATTTGCTGCAATGCCAAGCTCATTCATCAAACTAGATTTCTCACTGGAAACTTCCGAAAAATGAAGACTGTTGTCAAACATGATATCACCACAGTGAAAAACAACGGGTGAATTCATATCCGCATTATCTTGACGAACGACATCAAATCCTTCGTTGCCTAGATTTGTAATTCCTGTTTTCGTTGGAGTAAAAAGGAGGGTTGACATATGATCGCACGCAATGCGATTTACTTCTTCGGGCATGCGTTTGTTGAAACTGCGCAATCCCGCTTCGACATGAATAACGGGAATATGAATTTTAGTTGCCGCAAGTGCCCCTGCGATAGTTGAATTCGTGTCTCCGTATACCAAAACCGCTGTTGGTTTTTCGTCTTGAAAAATCTGTTCCAAACCTTCCAACATTTTAGCCGTTTGTGCTCCATGTCCACCTGAACCTACATTCAAATTATACTTCGGTCGAGGAATTTTCATTTCATTGAAAAAAATGTCCGACATATTCTCGTCGTAATGCTGTCCAGTATGAACGATTACCTCTTCAAGATGAGCTTTGAATTTACCTGAAACAGCTCTGGAAATTGCTGAGGATTTGATGATTTGAGGTCGCGCCCCAACAATGGTTAAGATTTTTTTCACGTGCTAAAATGCTATGTTTTCTTCTGAAAGGCTAAGATAGCCATTATCCGTAAATATGACGTGATCCAAAATTTCTATACCAATCAGTTTGCCAAATTGACGCAAGTTTTTCGTTAATCGAATATCGGAATCACTGGCTTTTAAGTTTCCGCTCGGATGGTTGTGCGCCAAAATCATTGCTGAGGCTTGGTGCATTAACGCTGTTTTGAAGATAATTTTCCCATCGGCGATTGTACCTGAAACTCCACCTTTTGAAACTTGTTCCATGTGCAACAACACATTTGATCGATTCAGATACAAAACATAAAACTCTTCGTGCGGTAAATCCATAAAATAGGGTGCTAGTACGTCGTTCACATCCGTTGCGCTTTTAATGGTGTGCCGTTTCTTTTTCTCGGTGTCTCTCCTTCTTCGACCCAATTCCAGCGCCGCCATCAAGGTTAAGGATTTAGCCTCTCCCATTCCTTTGTGAAGCGATAGGTCTTTCACACCTGAACGCCCAAGTTTTTGTAAATCATTTCCATGGGCATGCAAAATTTCCTGTGCTAATTCCACAGCCGATTTTTCTCTTGTACCAGAACCTAATAGAATAGCGACGATTTCTGAATCCGATAAAGCGTTTTTTCCTTTTAGAAGCATCTTTTCTCTGGGTCTATCATCTTCTGCCCAAAACTTAATTGTTGAATGGTTTTTCATTGTAAAAAGTTGTGTTTCTATATTAAGTTAAGGAAAAAGTTCGCTTCAAACCAACAAATTATTCCGAATTGGTACGATTGTTGAAAACATGCTTATGATTACGAAGTAACTTATTAATTCAGAAACCGTAAACAATTAACTTTGCAGTATATTGCATCAACAATAGAATAATGATTAGAACATTAACCCTTCTTTTTTTAATTGGAATCACATCCACAGCGTGTACACAAACGAATACGAATAGCGAAGCTGAAATAGCGCCGGAAGCCCAAGAATTTCAATTCAAAAAAGACAGTTTCAACCTCGAAGATTTTTTAACGGAAAATCCCTTTTTGGAAGAAAAAGTGAATGAAATTTACGCAGATTTGGACGATACTGCTCGCGTAGCGCAAGTTATTATGCCTGCAATCGGACGATATGGAGATGAGGAATCGACTATAACACGTTTAGTGTCTTCTCGGAAAATTGGAGGATTGCTTTTACTGAATGGTTCCAAAGCACAATGTATTAAATGGGCAACCAAATTCAACGCCATAAATGTGGAAAAGAACAATTTACCGTTTTTATATAGTGCCGATGCGGAACCAACTCTTTTCAATCGGAAAATACCGGGGACAACCGTTGTTAAAAAAGCGAACCAAATAGAAAGTGAAGAAGAAGTTGAAAAAACAGCCGAAATCATTTCAAATGAATTGAATGAGATTGGAATCAATTACAATTTCTCTCCTGTTGTGGATATGTCAAAGAATTCGACAGTTGGATATCGTGGATTCGGCAAAAACCCAGAGAATATTGTTCCTTGGTCGACTAGCTTTATTTTGAAGTCGCAGGAAATGAATATTGTAACTACAGCCAAGCACTTTCCAGGGCATGGATTGGTCTCTGGAGATACACATAAGTCTTTACAAGTCATAAACGGTGAATTAAAAGAGGTGAAAATCTATCCTCCGCTTATTTCAAGTGGTGTGCTTTCTATTATGATCGGACATTTGGCGGTAAAAAACAATGTAGAGTTCAACACAAATGGACTTCCGTCTACCATTTCTTCCAAAATTGTAACCGATTTATTGAAAGACAGCTTACAATTCAAAGGTTTGATTGTAACGGATGCAATGAACATGGGTGGTGTTACAAATTACCGTTCGGCTGAATTGCGTTCAATTGAAGCGGGTTGCGATATTACTTTAATGCCGCAGAATACTGAGCGGACATTTTCTGAAATCTACGCGAAGTATATGGCAGATGAAACATTCAAATTGCGATTAGAAGAATCAGCGAAAAAAGTAATTCGCATGAAAATTTGTTTGGGATTGCTTTAAGTCAAACGAATTCTATTTTCTCTACATTTACTTATCTTTAGCAAAAAGATATTTTAAATGGCATTTTTTGATCCAGATTTCATTCAGTTCTTCAAGGATTTAGCCCCCAACAATAACAAAGATTGGTTTGATGAAAATCGGAAGCGATACGAAACGATTGTTCGTGAGCCTTTCAAGTCCTTTGTGGACCATATGATCTCAGAATTGCACAAAGTAAATCCAAAGTTTACGGATCTCACAAACAAAGACTGCATTTTCCGTATCAATCGCGATATTCGATTCTCCAAAGACAAAACGCCTTACAAAATGAATGTAAGTGCATTGGTCGCTGTTGGAGGAAAGAAAAACTATATGGGAGAAGGAGTTTATTTCGAACTAGGACCTGAACATGTGCGTGTTACGGTGGTTTGTATGAAATTGACAAAGAAAACCTTCTTCAAATACGTGAAGGTATTGCGGCCAACTTAAAGGAATTCAAAAAGCTCTATTCCGATAAAAATTTTGAAGGTACATTTGGTCAGATTCGTGGAGATCAAAACAAAATCATCCCGAAGGACTTGCGAGAAGCGGCTGAAAAAGAAAACTATATTTTCAACAAAAGCTTCTATTATTTCGCCGAGTTTGAGCCCGAAATGCTTCTGGATAAAAACTTCGACAAGAAAATCATAGAGGTCTACCAAGCCGGAAGACCCATGGAACAATTTTTTAGTAAAATATTAAAACGATAAAATGAAAAAGCACATCCTATTATTTCTTTCAATTCTCTTCATTTTTGGCACGGTTCAAGCGCAAAAAAAGTTAACACTTGAAGAAGCGGTTCTACAACAATACAGAGCTTTTGCTCCCGAGCGCATGCCTTTCTTTAAATGGGTCCCAAATACGGACTGCTATACTTATTTGGATGGATATGTCAATTTGAAAAAAGCATCATTCGGTAAAACAGATGCTAAAGAATGGTTTTCTATTGCAGAAGTGAACAAAGCATTGGACAGCAAGTTGCGATGGTTTTCAGGATTCTCATGGAAGAATGAAAATGAATTCTGGGTAAACGATGGACAAAATTTTTATTTATTCAATACAGTAACGAAGGATGGAAAAACATTAGCTTCATTGAGTGATGATGCTGAAAATGCAACTTTTTGCGAAGCTAGCGAACATGTAGCTTATACAAGGTTTAACAATCTATATATTCAAGCTGCTGACGGCGCAAAAATCAAGGTTACCTTGAATGATGACAAAAACATCGTTTCAGGTCAAGCAATTGCCCGAAGTGAATTTGGCATTACAAACGGTATTTTCTGGTCCCCGAATGGAAAACTCCTCGCATTTTATCAGAAAGATGAAAGCAAAGTACATGATTATCCTTTAATGGACAATGCCGCTTATCCAGGTGAATTGAAATCGATAAAATATCCAATGGCGGGACAGCCTTCTGAAAGTCCGAAAGTGGGTATTTACAATATTGCGACAAAAAACACGGTCTATATTTCACCAAGAGGCAATTCGGATGATTACTTAACGAATTTATCATGGACACCTGACAACAAATATGTACTTATTGCAGAAGTCAACCGTGGACAAAATGCTATGTCTTTGGATGTTTATGATGCTTTGACGGGGAAATTTGTTCGCACACTCCTAACAGAAACAAACGACAAATGGATGGAGCCAGAGCACCCTGCCTT
Source organism: Crocinitomicaceae bacterium (assembly GCA_965660955.1). Taxonomy (GTDB): domain Bacteria; phylum Bacteroidota; class Bacteroidia; order Flavobacteriales_D; family Crocinitomicaceae; genus UBA2040. The sequence goes on from CBFIBY010000022.1 coordinate 21,616, forward strand.
CTTCCCTTCCGACAAGAGCAACAATTTCGTATGGGTTTCAGAAAAATCTGGATTCAACAACTTGTACTACTACGATTTCAATGGGAAATTGATCAAACAATTGACCAATAACTATTTCGTTTGCAAAGAGATTTTGGGAGCTAGAGAAGATGGTAACAAAATTTTCTTTTCAGCCACAGGTCCGAATGCGATGAACACACTCGTTTATAGTGTTGATTTAAATGGAAAACAATCTTTGGTAACTTCGGAAGAAGGAACACATTCTGTAGAAATATCAACAGACGGTCAATACATTTTCGACGAATATTCGACAAGTACAATCCCAAGCAAATCACTAGTTTATAAATCCAATGGAAAGAAAGAAAAAGTGGTCTTGGAAGGAACAAATAAGTACGAAGGATATGATATTGGTAAAACAACCATTGGTGAGCTAAAAGCAAAAGATGGTTCTGTTCTATACACAAGAATGATTACGCCCAAAGATTTCGATCCCAATAAAAAATATCCAGTATTAGTATATGTATACGGCGGACCGCATGCCCAAATGATTACCAACTCTTGGATGAACGGTGCAAGTCTCTGGATGCATTGGATGGCGGATCAAGGTTACATCATTTTCACCTTGGACAATCGAGGTTCAGGTGAACGTGGTTTCGCTTTCGAAAGTCAAATTCACCGTCAAATAGGAACAGTAGAATTGGAAGATCAAATGACGGGAGTCGAGTATTTAAAATCCCTTGCTTTCGTTGATGCCAATCGATTAGCAGTGCATGGATGGAGTTTCGGTGGCTTTATGACCTCTTCATTGATGTTGCGTCATGCGGGAACATTCAATGTCGGTGTTGCTGGTGGTCCCGTAACCGATTGGAAATATTACGAAGTAATGTACGGCGAACGTTACATGGATACACCAGAGGAAAACCCTGAAGGGTATAAAAATGCGAGTTTAATGACGCATGCTGATAAGTTAAAAGGTGATTTACTCTTGATATCGGGAACAGTGGATCCTGTTGTTGTTATGCAACACAGTTTCGCTTTGGTGCAAAAATTCGTAGAATTGGGCATTCAAATGGACTTCTTCCCCTACCCGATGCACGAACACAATGTGCGTGGAAAAGACAGAATTCACTTGATGCAAAAAGTACTCGACTACGTTATCGAACACAATAAATAATAAAAAAAGTGGACGAAAATTCAACGTCCACTTTTTTAATCGAATTCTTTATCGTAATATTGCAATAAACAAATGCATATGGGCGCTTCAAAATCCGAACAATTTTCCACAAAGCACAACGATATAGCGGCTTTAATGAAAGCGTTGGGTCATCCCGCCCGCATAGCAATTTTCGAACATTTACTTAAAATTGACAATTGCGTATGTGGTGATTTGGTAGACGTTTTACCACTTGCCCAACCGACAATTTCTCAACATTTGAAAGAACTAAAATCGGTTGGATTGATACAAGGAAGTGTTGAAGGGAACTCCATTTGTTATTGTTTGAACGAAAATAAAATCGAAGAAATGTTTACTTATATCCAGCAAATAAAACAGACACTTTCGTCAAAGTTAGATTGCTGTTAAAATTATTAATCATGAAATTAT
>CBFIBY010000023.1:0-22277 GCA_965660955.1 Crocinitomicaceae bacterium
ATTGTGGTAATCAAATCACGGTGGATCGTTTATTTACAGTAAACGATACCATTTTACCAACGGCAAGCAACCCAGCACCCATTAATGTTGCAGTTGTTGCCAATGTCCCTTTACCGGATATATTGGTCGTTACAGATGAAGCCGACAATTGTACTTTGAATCCAACTGTTGCTTGGGTAAGCGATGTGACGGACAGTAATATTTGTACTGGAGAAACTATTATTCGAACTTATTCAGTAACGGATGACTGTAACAATCAAATTTTTGTTACTCAACAGATTACGGTTGATCCGTTTCAAATATCAATTGATCTTGGTCCTGACCAAACTGTTTGCGTTGGTGATTTAGTCACCTTAACACCTAATAATCCGACGGGTGGAAATCTTACTTGGAACCCAGCAATCGCCGGAAGTCCTTTTGTGCCTGCCGCAACGGCTACATATTCAGTTACAACAGAACTCTATGGATGTCTTGCAAGTGATCAAATCACAATTACTGTTGAACAACCTCCAATTGTTAGTTTCACTTCAGATATCATTGAAGGATGTGAGCCTCTTGAAGTTACTTTCAATAGTACATCGACTGCGGCAAGCGGAGTTATGAATTGTGAATGGCATATGAATGGGCAGATTTTAAGTGGATGCAACAATATGGCATATACTTTCCCCAATGGCGGAACATATGATGTTACTTTAATAACAACTTCCACAACAGGATGTGTTGACTCAGTAACTTACCCCAACTTAATTTACGTAGAAGAAACTCCTTACGCAGACTTTGATGTTTCGTCTTCAGAACTATCCACTATCGAACCAACGGTTGAGTTTTATAACCTTTCTATCGGTGCAACAAGCTATCAATGGAATTTTGATGACGCATCTGTTTCGAGCATAAGTTTTGAGACCGACCCTACACACGATTTTCCAGCATCCAATGAAGGGGCGTATAATGTGCAACTAATTGCAATTTCACCTTTAGGTTGTGCAGATACAACGTATAGGATAATTACAGTGAAAGAAGAGCTAATTTATTATGTACCCAATTCATTTACGCCAAATGGTGATGAACACAATCAGGTATTTCAACCGATATTCACTACTGGTTTTGATCCTCAAGATTTTGAGATTAAAATTTATGACCGTTGGGGCGAAGTCATCTGGGAATCTTATGATTCTTCAGCAGGTTGGGATGGAACCTATAACGGCAAACTGGCAAAAAGTGGAACGTACGTATGGGTAATAAGATTTAATTCTTACTTTGATAGCGAACGTAAGATTTTAACGGGTCATGTTACTCTCTTGAAATAGCAACAATTGATTTGATACACTATCAGGTGAACAGATTTTTAAGTTTAAAATGACTTAAAAATCTGTTTTCATACCGTTATTATTGGAATAAATTGGTGAGCGAAATTGGATCTTTTTTTTGGGTTAACTGTTGAATTCATTCTGTTTTAATTCTTCAACTTCACAGTTTATTTGATAGGTAAGCTGCATTAACAGAAAAAATATAATCTCTGAATTACTGGGTATTGTTTAAGTTAATTGTTTTTTAGGATTAAATCGAAAGCGTGATTGATCGAGAATGATCATACAATCTTCGACTTCAATTATTAGATTGTCATAATATCTTTTTCCTTGAATTCTAGCATATCGTCAATCTTCTTGGTATACGCGTCAGTAATGTTCTGAATTTCTACTTCAGCGTCTTTGGTCATATCTTCTGACAAACCATCGTTCTTCAAATCCTTCACCATATCCAACGCATCTTTTCTGTGATTACGCACTGCAACTTTGATGCTTTCACATTCAGCTTTTGCAGTTTTCACCAAATCACGCCGTCTTTCCTCCGTTAATGGCGGCACGCTTATAATTAGCATTTCACCATTATTTTGAGGAGCGAATCCTAAGTTGGCATTAATTATTCCTGTCGCAATATCATCCAGCAATGGTTTTTCCCAAGGTTGGACTGTTATGGTTCTTGCATCAAGTGTATTCACATTAGCAACTTGAGAAAGCGGTGTTGGACTACCATAATAATCCACCACAACGCTACTCAACATTGAGGGTGATGCCTTTCCTGCACGTATTTTTGCCAAATCTGAATCCAAACGTTCCAACGATTTATCGTTCGATGATTTGAACTCATCATATATCATGTTTAACTCTTCAGTCATATCTTCTTTATATTAAAATCTAATTTTAACTACGAACAATTGTGCCAATCTGCTCGCCTTGAAGCAATTGTTTCAATTTTCCTGGTGTATCCATATCGAAAACAATAATAGGCAAATCATTTTCTTTACACAAGGTGAAAGCAGTCATATCCATGATCTTCAAACCTTTTCCGTAGGCGTCATCGTATGTAATCATATCAAATTTAGTCGCATTTGGATCTTTCAACGGATCGGCAGAATAAATACCGTCAACACGTGTTCCTTTCAGAATCGCATCAGCATTGATTTCAATAGCCCTTAGTGCTGCTGCCGAATCAGTGGTGAAATAAGGATTTCCTGTTCCAGCTCCGAAAATAACGACTCGACCTTTCTCCAAATGACGCATTGCTCTTCTTCGAACAAACGGCTCTGATATTTCCTTCATCTCAATTGCGGATTGCAATCTCGTTTTGACACCTGCAGATTCTAATCCAGCTTGTAGCGCCATACTGTTTATCATCGTGGCTAACATACCCATGTAATCACCATGTGTCCTATCCATTCCACCTTCTTCGGCTTGTACACCTCGGAATATATTACCCCCACCAATTACGATAGCAATTTCTACACCTAATTCGTGTATTTCTTTGATTTGTTCTGCGTAGGAATTAAGTCGATTGTTATCAATACCAAATTGCTTGTCGCCCATCAAGGACTCGCCGCTTAGTTTAAGGAGAATTCTTTTGTATTTCATTTTATAACAAATGTTATTTGAAGCGCTTCAAATATAAGAAAATTGAATGCACTTCTTTCAGTTAGCATTGAGATTCGATTATTTTATCCAAATAATTCCGTGAGTACATTCCAAAAAAAAATAAAAATAGTCAATACTAAAGGTTTTGGAAATTCTAATAAAAGAGAATACAATCCTTAATAAAATTTGTACATTGAGAGAAAAAAACTATGAAAAAGCTACTTTCCTTTCTTTGCATTGCTTGTGTTTCGAGCGTTTTTGGTCAATTGCTTGAGGTTAACAATTTAGTTGTTCTACCTGCGCAAAATGTCAACCTTAATTCACAAGCTAACTCCCCAGAAACGACCACCTGTGGTTTAGACACGGTTGGATACGCTTTGGCAAAGGCCACGGGGTTGCAATCCTTGAACATAAACAATGCTACCTCAGCAGGTGCAGTAGCGCAATATTTCGATGCGCCCCAGGCTATTACAATTTCAGGGGTTAGTTTTTATGGATACAAACTGGATGCTACAGGTGGAACTACCCAAACAATTACTGTACAGATTTTTGCCTCTGCCGCTGATTCGACTCCAACCGGCACGGCTTTAGCAACGTCAACAATTGTAATTGATACTACCTTTTATCCAGGTTCGTTGGATGTGTTAAAAAAGGACGTTAGCTTCACATCTCCAATCACAGTTAGTTTACCTTACGTTGTTGTTGTTTCGAATCCAAGTGCTAACGGCATGGGAATGATTTTCAACAGCTGGACTGCAATGGACGGTGGTCAAGAATGGCTTTCCTCCGCCCAGGTTGGCGCAAATTGGTTACGCAGTTACAACTTGAATGTTGGAGGAAGTGTTTTTGACGCAGATGCGCTTTTTGAGCCACATGTGACGTATTCCATCAATGCGGATTTTACAATTGATAACCCTTGTTTTATAACTGGTAATACACTGAATTTCACAAATACATCTTCTCCTGTTATACTCAACAAAATGTATAGTCTTGCTGCTTTCCAAAATATACCTACTTTCAGCTATACGTGGGATTATGGAGATGGAAGCGCATTAGATAATGTGGTTGACGGCACAAATACATATACAAGCGCTGGAGCGTATTCCATTACACTTAGCGATACCTTATTTGGATGGACTACGACCTGTTCGGAAAGCAAGACACACACAACAAACACATTACCTGCTGCTTCTTGGACATCAACTACGACAAGTTTAACGACGACTTTCACAAACACTTCTTCCACAGATACGACGAATGTATATTTATGGGATTTTGGAGATGGGAACACTTCCACTAATGAAAACTCGGTTCATACATATTTTGGCGCTGGTTCCTATACAGTTTGTTTAACTGTAACAAACTCTTGCGGAACAGACTCATCTTGTAACGTAGTCGTTGTTGGCTGCCCCGTACCTGTATCTTCTTTTTCTACGGCGAACTCTGGCCTGACAGCAACATTCACGAATTCTTCAACTGGCGGAACAGGAGTCACTTATTTATGGGATTTTGGAGATGGAAACACGTCTACTTTATCGGCTCCAACACATACATATGCTGTGGACGGGATGTATACGGTTTGTCTGACGGCAACTGATGCGTGTGGCAGTGATTCCAGTTGTGCTTTGGTACAAGTAAATTCATGTACAAATCCAGTGTCTAGTTTCAACCTAGCAAGCACAGGAGGCGCTACCTACAATTTTGGAAACACATCCACAACTACAGGTTCTAACGTTACTTATGTTTGGGATTTTGGAGATGGAAACAATTCTACTTTGGAGAACCCAACGCATACGTACTTAAGTAACGGTACTTTCACAGTCACTTTCACAGTCACAGATTCTTGCGGAACGAATTCTTCCACACAGACGGTTACGATTAGCGGAGTGGGACTAATTGACCTGCAGATTGATGAAGTCGTAGTTTACCCTAATCCTTCGACGGATGTTCTGTACGTTGAGTCAAGCCGAGTGATCCAACATATAGAAATAAGTAATATTACAGGTCAACAAGTATACTCGGCCGATTCAAATGCATTAGAAGAAAATATTGATATTTCGAGATTAGCAAATGGAACCTACACTGTTTCTATACTGTTTGGTTCAGGGCAAAAACAAATGAAAAGAATACAAGTGCTACGCTAAACAAGCAACAAGATTATCCAAAAACAAAAAACCGTATCAGCTATGCTGATACGGTTTTTCTATTTCTTAAAGCCAATCTTAACTTAAAGCCAAACGCTTAAAGTCTGTTACCGCAAGACCACCTTCAACAGAAGCAACGAATTGCTCAACTGTCATTTTGTTGTCACGAATAAACTCTTGACTCAACAATGTATTCTCTTTAAAGAACTTGTTTAAACGTCCGTGAGAAATTTTCTCAGCCATTTCAGCTGGCTTACCTTCTTGGATCGCTAAGTCTTTTCCAACTTCTAATTCACGAGCAATTGTAGCTTCATCGATTCCTTCTTTACTCAAAGCCAAAGGATTCATCGCTGCAACTTGCATCGCTACTTGTTTCCCTGCATCTTCGGCAGTTTCACCAGCTTTATTCAAAGCTACCAAAGTTGCCAACTGATTTCCTGGGTGATTGTAAGCGACAACTTGTTCAGCTGTTACCATTGCATATCCTGACAAATCCAATTTTTCACCGATAACACCAATTTGTTCTGTGATTTTTTCTTCAATTGTCAATTTATCGTCGTATTTCAAACCTTTCAACTCTTCAGCCGTAGATGGTTTGTTCGAGATAGCTACTTTCAACAATGAATCAACAAAGTTGCGGAAGTTATCATTCTTAGCGACAAAATCAGTTTCACAACTCAATTTTAAAACAATTCCTGTTTTTCCACCGTCTGTTACTTCAGCGAAAACCAAACCTTCGTTTGCTGCGTTTTCACCGCGCTTTGCAGCTACTTTTTGTCCTTTTTTACGTAGGATGTCTACTGCCGCCTCGAAGTCTCCATTTGACTCAACCAATGCGTTTTTGCAGTCCATCATACCTGCACCTGTCTGTTGGCGCAATTTATTTACTTCTGATGCTGTGATTGCCATAGCAGTTATTCTTTCTTTTGTTAATTAATATCTATGCTTCTTATTTCGCTGTTGCTTTTTTAGCAGCCGCTTTCTTTGGAGCTGGTTTCCCACCGTCCATTTGATCTTGCATTGTTTTCAACTCATCCCAGTTACCGTCAGCGGCTAATTTCGCTTGAGCTGGCCATGTATCAGGAATGTGATTTCCACGAACACCTTCAATAATTTCTGCAATTTTCTTCGCGTCTGAACCTGCAACGTCAGCATATGTAGCTAAACCTGCAGCAGTCAACGTTTCAGCAATCTTAGGACCAACGCCTTCAATTTTTGTCAAATCATCCCCTTTTGCAGAAGCTTTTGGTGCTTTAGCTTTCGCTGCGACCTCTTTCTGTGCTTCTTTTACTGGAGCCTCTTTTTTCTTAGCTGGTGCTTTCTCTTTTGCTGGAGCTTCATTCGCTTTTTCTTCTTTTGGAGCTTCCTCTACTTTCTCGGCAGCTGGAGCACTTGTAGAAGTCTCTGCTGTTTTTGCTTTACGCGGACGAGTTGTTTTAGCTGGTGCCTCAGAAGAAATTTCAGAATTTTCTTCTTTCTTTTCTTTGTCTCCACCTGCTTTTCTTTCTTCTAAACCAGTTTTGATTGAAGAACAAATTTCATCAATGATAATTGAAATTGATTTTGTTGCATCATCATTTCCTGGGATTGGAAAATCAACTAAACGAGGATCTGAATTCGTATCAACGATAGCGAATACTGGTATATTCAAACGTTTTGCTTCATTCAAAGCAATATGTTCTTTCAAAATATCAACCAAGAACACAGCCGCTGGTTGACGAGTCATGTCAGCAATTGAACCGAAATTCTTTTCTAGTTTCTCTCTTTGACGAGTTTTGAATAAACGCTCTCTTTTGTTTAGTGTTTCCCACGTTCCATCAGTTTGCATTTTGTCGATAGTCGTCATTTTACGAATTGACTTACGCGTTGTTTGGAAATTCGTCAACATACCTCCTGACCATCTTTCAGTAACGAAAGGCATGTTTAATTCTTTAACCTTGTCTGCAACAAGATCTTTCGCTTGTTTTTTAGTTGCTACAAAAAGAATTTTCTTTCCGGATTTGGCGATTTGTTTCATTGCCGCTGCAGCCTGATCCAGGTGCACGATTGTCTTATTTAAATCAATGATATGGATACCTTTTTTTTCCTCAAAGATATACGGCGCCATTGCCGGATTCCATTTTCTTTTTAAGTGTCCGAAATGAACACCTGCATCTAATAAATTTTCGAATGTAACTTTTGACATTTTTGTTTTTTTTAAATATTGTTTACGTTCCTTTAGTAATCAGTCAACGAAGGGTTCCCGAAGGAAGGGTACTCCGCACTTGGATACTAAACAAGCGCCAAAATAGTTTACTATTAATCTTAACGTTTTGAGAATTGGAATTTCTTACGTGCTTTTGGTTGACCTGGTTTTTTACGCTCCACCATTCTTGGGTCACGTGTCATTAAACCGTCTGCTTTCAAAAGCGGCTTATAATCTTCCGAGACTTTTACCAATGCGCGAGAGATACCCAAACGGATAGCTTCTGCTTGACCATTGATTCCACCTCCAACAACAGTTACGTTTACGTCATACTGACCCATCGTTTCTGTTTTGTCGAATGGCTGAACAACTTTACCTTGCAATACAGCAACTGGAAAGTGATCCTTGTAGTCTTTCTTATTTACGGTCACGTTACCTTTACCTTTTTTCATATAAATTCTGGCAACGGATGTTTTTCTTCTTCCTAATGTGTTGATGATTTCCATACTAATTATTTGAATGTGTTAAGGTCAAGTACAGTTGGTTTTTGAGCTTCTTGTTTGTGCTCAGAACCTGTATATACCTTAAGGTTTCTAAATAGTTCTCTACCTAAAGTGTTTTTAGGCAACATACCTTTAATCGCTTTTTCAATCAAGCGCTCAGGTTGTTTTCTCAACATTTCCTCAGCTGTAGTCGTTTTTTGACCACCTGGGTATCCTGTGTAACGAACGTATTCTTTATCTACTAATTTCGCTCCCGAGAAAGCTACTTTTTCAGCATTAATGATAATTACGTTGTCTCCACAGTCTGCATGCGGGGTAAAGTTAACCTTGTGTTTTCCACGGATAACTTTCGCCACCTTGCTCGCTAAACGACCAAGTGTTTGGCCTTCAGCATCTACGATAAACCACTGTTTCTCAGCAGTTTCTTTGTTCGCAGATCGGGTTTTGTAACTTAATGTATCCACAATCTTTTTTATTTAAATAAGACAATTCCCCTAAAATGGGGGTGCAAAGATATGGTTTCTTGTTTTTATTAACAAGCGTTTTTTAGTTTAAATTGAGGAATATAATAGGTAGGTGAATTTAATCAATATTCTTGCTGAAAAAGGAAAGTTGAACTTTAGTCCACCTTTCTCATTTGAGCTTCACCGTCTCCGCAATCCGATTTGTAACGAAACATGAATTGCTTACTCATGCAATTTGTTATAGTTGTTGTAATAATTGTACCTTTTTTAACACAACCACCTTCTACATTTACGAGTTTAACAACTTTCAATTGATACGTTGCTGGACCTATCCACTTTACCTTCATAATGATCTTAGAACGACCTTTGTCCCATGATTCGATTTGTTTTTTTTTGGTCCGAGTTATTACCGCATCGCTTCCATTTCCAACATAAACAAATTTGCCTGTTTTAAATTTAGCAGCGCACGCTTCCTTTTTATCCTGTCCAAATGAAAAAGAAGTAATAAATAAAAGAAGTAGTATTGGATAAAGAACTTTCATTTGAATGATTATTTCGATTTGAATTTGTTGATAGCATTTCGCGTAAAATCGCTTAGCACTAACTCACCACTGATAGCCGCTCTTTCTTTGAGTAAGTCGTCCCAATTTTCTGTTCCTTGCCAAAAAATTTGTTTCAGTTGGCGCATAGCCTCTGGATTACTATTCGCTAATCTATTCGCCAATGCATCCACTTCTTTGTCCATTTCTTCAACGGTTCCAAATACATCAGCAAATAGACCTTTTTTTAATGCCCAATTTGCCGAACACCATTCAGTCGCGTTAATTGCCAATTGACTCATTGCTGATACTCCAATTTTTCGCTCTACAGCGGGGCCAACAACAAAAGGTCCGATTCCAACAGCTAGTTCGGAAAGCTTGATGTCCGCATGCTGGGTAGCGAAACAATAGTCAACTGCGGATGCAACACCTACTCCACCTCCAACAGCTTTACCTTGTACTCGACCGATAATCAATTTTGGACACTTTCGACATGCATTGATAACGTTTGCAAAGCCTGAAAAGAAAACTTTACCCGTTTCAAGATCATTAATAGAAATCAATTCATCAAAACTCGCTCCAGCGCAAAATGCTCTTGCTCCAGCCGATTTAAGAATAATAACTTTTACCGTTTCATCCTTTCCCAATTTCGTGATGGTATCGGCCAAAAGATTTAAAATCTTTCCTGGCAAAGAGTTACTTAATGGGTGTCCAAATTCTAGGGTCGCTATTCCTGTAGCTGAAATTTCGGCCGTAACATGACCTTGATGGATTGCATCTGACATTATAACTTCAATTTTTTTTTTAAAGATTTTAGTCTTCTCTTTTCGTAAATGGTTTGCGCTCTACTTTTTGAGCTTCTGAACTTCCTGAAACGCGTGTTCTTGGACGTCTTGTTGGTCCCGAATCACCTTTCTTCTGGAATCCACCTTCTTTTTCATGTCGCTGAAAAGGTCTTTTGGCTGGTTCAGCTGGTTTTGGCGCAGGACGATTCCCTTTTGGTGAAGCAATCTTCACATCTAAGGCACGACCATTTACCTCAAGTCCTTTCAAGGCTTGAATGGCAGCGATGGCCTCATCGGCATCGTCCATTTCAACATAACCGTAACCTTTCGATTTTTTTGTTTCTCTATCATACACGACATGTGCATACGAAACTGTTCCAAAAGCAGAAAAAGTAGCTCTCAAATCTTCGGATGTGATTTCCCAATCCAGATTTGCAATAAAAATATTTGTCATATCTATCTAAGTGTTCAAGGTGGTAACCTTCCTTGATTATTAAAAAGGAATAAAGTCAACTTACAATCCAATGGCTACCGCATTCGATTGTGGAGAAACGTTGACTCGGATTTAATCTAAATTATTAGCAAATTATTATTTAAGAGTGAAACTGTCCGTTCCAGCCAGCTGACCATCAACGAATATTTTCACTTTGTAGTTCCCTTTAGCAGCATCTGCTCCTTTCAAATCATAGAAAATGGACATATCTACACGCTTGTTGTTGTAGTCAACATCCTTTTTATCAGAGTACGCTAACGTCCCCATGTCCGTTTTCACAACGTTTGAACTTCTCGACTGTAACGTTTTACCTGTAGGATCAATAACTTGCATGTAAACAGTTTTACGTCCTGAGGCAGCAATTGGATTTTCAGAAATTGTGAAGCTAGAACGAATCTGCACGGTATTTCGAGCTTTATTTGTTTCGTCGGTTGTGTTGTTTAATTTCATTCTCAATCCCGTTGAAGAAAAATTAAAGGCTTGCAATTTCGAACCTTTTTTAACTTGTTCAGCATTTGCTTCAGCGTCTTGCTTAAATTGATCACGTTCGCTCGAAGTTTCATCCAATCGCGTTCGTGTACTATCCAAATCTGTCGTCAAGCGCAGATTCAATGTGTTCAAAGAATCAATTTGAACCACATAACCCTTCATGATACTTCGCAATGTTTCGTTCTCTTTTCTCAAATTGAACAATTGAGAGGCAGTTAATTTATTTTTATTTTTCAATGAACTCATCTCGTTCATCAAAGCTTGAATCTTTTCTTTTTGTGCATTGAGGCTATCCGCTTTTGAAGCGTCTTTGTCAATCAAGGCATCGTACGTTTCCAACATGTTTTGAAAATCTTTACGTAAATCGTTCGACATGTTGTCCACATACCCGGACATCATTTGATTCATCCCATCCATATCGGCCGTGAGCGCTTTTGTATTGTTTTCACATTCATTTAATGCACTATTCTTACTGGACCATAAATAAGCGAAAAAGCCTACAGCCAATAACAATAATAAAATAGCCGCAATGAATCCTCCATTGCCTTTTTTTGAATCTGGGGTGGTTTGAACTTCTGACATACCTAAATAGTTTAATTGTTGTATTTGTATAAAACGGTAGAATTAACAAGTGGTGTACTCTAAAGCTACAAAACTTTGCTAACTAGAACAAATTTAAGGTTTGTTTTAAAACGAACGCCTTAAAAAAATATAAAATCCTGCTTTTAAATAAATTAAACGGCCTCTATTGAAAAAGTATAGCTTTCCATAATTGCATTGGACAATAAGTCCTTGCAAGCTTGCTTTACTTTCTCCTCCGCAGTGGCTTGATCAGCTGCTTCTACGAACAAACGAATATGACGACCAATTCGAACACCTGTGATTTCAGACAAGCCGATGTTTTTCATGCTATTGCTAACGGCTTTTCCTTGAGGATCAAGTAATGCATCCAACGGCATTACGTCTATTTCTGCTTTAAATTTCATTCTTTTCTTCTGTTTGAGTTGTCGAAACGGGTATTAAAATCGATAAAACTGGATACAAAAATACAATTATTGCTATTGCCCAAACGTTCGTGGTGAGAATTAATATTAACGAAATAAACAAAAACAAGTACCGAACCTCATTTCCCTTCCATCCGAAGTGTTTAAACTTCAATGAAAATAGAGGGAATTCGGACACCAAACTCAGCGACATCACAACAACGAGCGCACAAATGAAGAACGGTTGAAAAATATATCTTTCGAAATAGGCTGGATAACCCTTTGTTGAAAAATACCACCACAATGCCATCGGAAAACTCATAAAGAAAAGTGTGACAGCAGGCGTAGGCATACCGATAAAAGATTCACTTTGGCGGGTATCAATATTAAATTTGGCCAATCGGAAAAGAGCAAATACGGGAATCAACAAGCCGATAAACGGTAAAAACTTAAATATTCCTCGAAATGATTCTGAAGCGTCGTGAAACAAACCAAGCTTCCAAGTTTCAATGACATGGTTGATATATTCATTCACATTAGTTCCTTCCGGATAAACATCCATTTCAATTGATACAGCAATGACAACAACCATAATTACTCCCGGCGCAAGTCCGAAGGTGATCATGTCTGCGAGAGAATCAAGCTGCTTACCTAATTCTGAAAATTGCTTTAATATTCTCGCCATGAATCCATCTAAAAAATCGAACAATGCACCTAAAAAGATGAACCATGGTGCATATTCAAACCGCCCCATGAAAACACAAAAGATGCTCAAAACTCCGCAAAGCATGTTGCAAGCCGTTAACAAATTGGGAATGTTGAAGAGTTTTCCTTCTGGTTTCATACTGCGAAATAAGTCAAAAAGAACTAAATTTACCTATAAATTGTTTGAGACTTTTAAGTACGTACAATTTAACAACTGATCCAGCGTTGATTAGACAAGTTTTTAATTCTATGCAAAAAACCATTTTCTATCTTTTGTCCATGACGTCCATTTGTGTGGCTAGCATGGCTTTCGGACAAGGATCACTTGCTCCAAAATACTCTAATGAATTTCTAAATATAGGTGTTGGTGCCGAAGCTTTGGGCATGGGAAATGCTGTTGTAGCAAATTCTGGTTCAGTAAATTCTAGCTTTTGGAATCCTGCTGGTCTCACCAAAGTCGATTCCTGGTTGGAAGCTTCTTTGATGCACAGTGAGTATTTTGCTGGAATTGCGAAGTACGACTATTTGGGATTGGCACATTCAATTGATGAAAAAAGTACCATTGGTTTTTCTGCGATTCGTTTCGCCGTAGATGACATCCCAAATACAACGCAACTGATCGATAATGAAGGAAGAATCGATTACGACCGAATCTCAGTATTTACGGCTGCTGATTACGGTTTCTTGTTCTCCTACGCTCGAGAATTGAGCATTCCCAATCTAAGTGTTGGTGGTAATTTCAAATTGATTCACCGTCGTGTTGGCGATTTTGCCAAATCATGGGGATTCGGGTTGGATGCAGGAGCTCAATATACCTTAAAGGATAAATGGAAATTCGGAGCTGTCCTGAGAGATGTCACTTCCACGTTTAACGCATGGATTTTCACTCTGGACGAAACAACAGAAGAAGTTTTTCTTCAAACCGGGAATGAAATTCCAGAAAACGGATTGGAACTGACTTTACCTCGTTTAATTTTAGGTGGATATAGACAATTCGACTTGGGTAAAAAAGGATTGAATTTAGGAGCAGAATTGAACCTGACCATGACAACGGATGGAAAAAGAAACACACTGATTAAATCGAACTTTGCGTCATTTGACCCCAATTTTGGATTTAGTTTGAACTACAAAACCTTTATTTCGGTGCGCGGTGGTGTTACAAATTTTCAATATGTCACAAATTTTGACGAAAGCAAAAAATTAAATTTCCAACCAACTATCGGTTTAGGCGTTAATATAAAAGGATTCAGTTTAGATTATGCGTTTACTGATATAGGTGATGCATCCGTTGCACTCTATTCTCACGTCATATCTTTACGATTAAAACTAAATAAACCGAAAAACATTAAACCAAGTGAATAGCCTATGAGAATAAGGTTACCTTTTCTTCTTCTCCTTTTTCTGCTGATTAGCAAGTTAAGCGTTGCTCAAACGTACGGCAACGAGTGGATAAACTATTCCCAAACCTATTATAAATTTCAAGTATTACAAACAGGTATTTACAAACTGAAATATTCAGATTTGTCAGATGCTTCGGTACCGACTACCTCTTTTTCGTCGGCAAATGTTCAAGTTTTTGGAAGGGAACAAGAACTTCCTTTATATATTGAAGATGGAGGCGACAACTCACTTGATTCAGGTGATTATATTCTGTTTTACGCTGAAAAAAATGATGGTTGGTTAGATTCTACGCTCTATCCAAATTCAGACAAAATTGGTAATCCCGCTTATTCATTATATAACGATACACTCTACTATTTCTTTACATGGAATAATTCTACGAACAACAATCGCTTTATCGTAGATACAGATACCGATTTCAATTCCTATACTCCATCCGATTATATTGAATGGAAATACGAAAGAGACTGGCACACAGCTTATTTTGAAGGTGTACGTGTTGGTGAAACTTCAACTTCCTATTTTAATGATTTGGAAGCTTTTAGTAGTAGCTCTTTTACTGGACCTTTCACCTATAACTTTAATATTCCAACTACATTTCCATATCAAGGAACAGGTGCTCCAAATCCTAAGTTTCTGATTAATACGTTTAGTAGCAATAACCCAACCAACCCCAACTCGATCTTTAATCATCACTTGCGGTATTTTGTTGGGCCAACTGATTCGTTATTGTTGGATACACTTTTCACAAATGTTCGAGATGTTCAATTCAAAACAACTTTTGGTGTAAATCAAATTGGAAATGGCACCACTTCGCTGAAATACAATATTGTAGGTGACTTGCCGGTTTCATCCGACAAACAAGGATTGATCTACTTATCGCTAGATTACGCCAAACAACCTGTTCTCTCAGGTTTCACGAGAGGAGATTTTATCCTCCCGAATTCTTCAATTGCGAGCAAGTCTCGGCTCGATTTAACTTGGAGCACAGGAACACCTCTGATATTCACCTTGGGTGATACCCCTAGAAAATTAACAGCACTACCAACGGGTTCAGGGGGTGTTCAAGTACTTGTTCCCAATTCAAATTCTTCTGCTAAACAAAAGGTCATATTCGGGAGTGAGTCCAATGCTTATTCTGTCCTTCCGTTGTCTTTGGTAAGCACAAATGGACAATTCAAAGATTACAGCACAATCACTCCAGATTCAGCTTTGTTGATGGTCTATCATAAATCGCTTGAAGTCGGGATGCAATCCTACAAAGCCTATCGGCAATCTGCGGCAGGTGGAGCCTATCAAGTTATTGATGCAGAGGTGGAAGAATTGTATTTGCAATTCGGAGGTGGGATTCCAAAGCACATCAATGGAATTCGTCGTTTTGTTCATTTCATGTATGACAATTCCGTGCAAAAGCCTTCAGGTCTATTTTTGATTGGTAAAGGTGTACGTGAAGCCATTGTTTTTACGACAACCTCTACAGGAGCTGGCACCCGATCCAATTCGCAGATCTACGCACAATCATTAGTTCCATCGTTTGGTCAACCGAGCAGTGACAATGCTATTACGGCGAGTTTAATTCCAAACAATTGGACACCGCTCATTCCCACGGGAAGAATTTCGGTTACAAACAACATCCAACTTGAAGATTACCTGAGTAAGGTCATTGATCAAGAGGTGCAAATTGATTCGACAAGTATTTATCATTCGGATTCGAAAGATTGGCAAAAACAAGTACTTCACTTTGCAGGTGGAACAGACGCTTATCAACAAAGTCAGTATCGCGCGTTTCTCGAGGCAATGGAACTCGATATCGAACAAGCGAATTTTGGAGGCAATGTTACGCGCATCTATAAAAACAATTCCGACCCATTGGATCCGTCTACATATTCCGAAATATCCGAGAAGCTCTCATCTGGAGTAAGTCTGATGAATTTTTTCGGTCATGCCAATTCACAAACAAGTGGGTTCGAAATTAATTTAGACGAACCCTCCAACTGGAACAACGAAGGAAAATATCCACTTGTTATTGCCAATACATGCTACAACGGAAATATTTTCTATCATGAAAATTTGGGTGAATCCACCTCAGAAAAATTTGTTCGTGCGCAAAATTCCGGTGCAATTGGCTTCTTATCCTCGGTTTTCGTTGGTTACCCTGGACCTTTATCCATTTACACCAAAGGCCTGTACAAGGAAATGAGCACAAACTCATATGGTCAGACCTTTTCCAAGCAAATTCAGAATGCGATAAATGCTTTCCCTTACGATTCCACGAATCTATTCATGGAAACGACCTCACAACATATGGTACTCAATGGTGACCCTATGATTCACTTGAATTGGCACACCCAGCCGGAAATTGAGTTATTGGAAGAAAACATCAGCTTTGGACCAGCGAGCATTGATTTAACCACGGACAGTATTATTGTAAATATCGAGGTTACCAATCTTGGTCGATCCATAACCGATAGCGTAACTGTCGAAATTCGAAGAAACTTTCCTGAATCTGGTATCGATAGTGTGTACTACGAAGTATTACCCAATCTTCATTATAAACAGATTATTGAATTGAAATTACCTCTACAACCAAATATTGGTATTGGAATAAATCAATTTACGATTTCAGTTGATGTTCCCTCATACACGGACGAAGTTTTCGATGAACTGAACAACAATAGAGTCGTTAAAAATCTTTTCATCAATATAGATGGTATTCAACCTGTTTCTCCGCGAAACTTTGCCGTTGTGCCTAAAGACAGTATGGTTCTGAAAGGATCAACGATTGACCCACTTGCGAATACGAAGACGTATCGTTTTGAAATTGATACGACCGATTTGTTCAATTCTCCAGAGCACCGTTATCAAGAAATAACAAGTGTGGGAGGAGTTAAAGAAGTCTTTCCCGCGGATTGGAAATTAGTGAGCTCAGATGTCAACAGTCCGTTAATCGGTATTGACAGTACGGTTTATTTTTGGCGAATTGCTCTAGATGAACCAAATTTGATATGGAAAGAACGCTCTTTTCAATACATTGAAGGAAAAGAAGGTTGGGGTCAAGATCATTTCTTTCAATTCAAGGACAACGACTTCACGAGTATTTTATACGATAAACCCAATCGGAAATTGGATTTCACTCTGCAGGATACGACTTTTTTAGAGGCGATTGTCGTTGGGACCAATGCTCCAACCGCACAAAACCAATGGTTAATAAATGGAGAGCAGCAGGAATATGATTTATGCACGACTATACCTTCCATTCACGTTGGTGTCGTCGATCCCATCACATTTGAAGCATGGGGAACAAGATGGGTGAATGCGCAAGGAGACACAATCAACCCAACGCATGGTTTTGGCAATGTAAACGAGTTGAGTTCTTGCAGAAATCGTGTAGAGAAGTATTTTATTTTCCGCCAAACCTCCGCTGCTCAGATGCAGGCCTTCCAAAACATGGTAAACAATGAAGTTCCAAATGGACATTACATTATTATCTATACACCCAGAACGGGTGCTTTTTACAATACTTGGAACAATCTTGATTCGGCAGGAATGTTTGGAACATTTTCGGCTCTTGGGTCGGATAGTATCAATGCTAGTCGTCCGACACGCAACATGGCCTTCTTTGTGAAAAAAGGAGATCCAAATTCGGTTATTGAACTGTTTGGTCAAGAAGTGAATGACCCAGTTCACCTCATCGCCCCAATGATAGGAGCAGATTATGTAGGGCAAGAGGTCTCACCTTTTATTGGTCCTTCATCCCATTGGAATAATTTCTATTGGGATGTCGATGCCTCCGAAACCTTTCCTGGCGATACCACTTTATTTGACTTAGAGTTTTATGACGTGAATAAAAATTTGTTGAATGCCTTCTCCTACCCCTTGAATTCAACTGATTCTATTTTGAATTTAGAGAACATTCTGCCAGCGGCAACAGCACCATATATGAAGTTACGTTCCACATTCATTGATAGTGTAAATATAACTCCAGGACAATTGGATAGATGGCATGTACTCTACGAACAGTTGCCAGAAGCAGCAATCGATGGGACGAACGGATATTATTGGACAGCTGCGACCGATACCTTAAATGAAGGAACGGATATTTCGTTTGCAATTGACATTCGCAATATTTATGATAAGGACATGGACTCACTTTTGGTTCATTATTATATAGAAGACGAGAACAACGTAAAACACTATTTGAATTACGAAAGACAAGATTCCCTTCGCGTCAACGAAACGCTACGTGATACAATTACCTTCTCGACAATTGGCTTTCCAGGGAACAACATTTTCTGGATGGAAGTCAACCCATTTACCGGTTCAGGGGGAACAACAGATCAACCCGAACAGTTTCATTTCAACAATGTCCTTCAGATTCCATTTTACATTCAAGTAGATGATAAAAATCCTCTGTTGGATGTTACGTTTGACGGTAGACACCTTCTGAATGGAGATATCGTCAGTCCGAATTCTGAAATCCTCATTACGCTGAAAGATGACAACCCTCTCTTACTGATGGATGATATCGCGGATACAGCCCTGTTCGGAGTTTATTTGACGGATCCGAACGGCATTCAAAAGAAAATTCCTTTCGTTTCGAATGGTCAAACGATTATGCAATGGATTCCGGCCGATGCACAGCACAAACGATTTAAAATTATGTATCCGGGAGCTTTTGAAGTAGATGGAAAATATACTCTACTCGTTCAAGGCTCTGATAAATCAGGAAACCTCTCAGGAGATTTAGAATACCGAATCACATTTGAAGTTATCACGGAGTCAAGCATCACGAACATGATGAATTATCCAAATCCATTTTCTACCTCAACCCGTTTCGTTTTTACACTAACAGGTTCTGAAGTCCCAGATGATATGATTATTCAAATCATGACGGTCACTGGAAAAGTAGTGCGTGAAATCAATGAAACGGAATTCGGCCCGATGTACATTGGTCGAAATATATCAGAATTCGCTTGGGATGGTCGAGACGAATTCGGTGATCAATTGGCCAATGGCGTTTATCTCTATCGGGTGCGGATGAAATTGCGAGGTGAATCTATGAAACATCGTGACTCAGGAGCAGATGAGTACTTCACAAAGGACTTTGGGAAGATGTATTTGATGCGGTGATTGGACTAATGCGAGTTTCGAGAATGTAAGTTTTTATTCGACTCTTGTGGCTACAATTGTGTCTTCCTCGTTGAATTCCGTGGGATAAATTTCATCGTCGAAATTGATCATCAGTTTCAATTTTTTTCCTCCGTCCAATATTTCAAACAATCCAGGAGCCTCGAAAGAATCTACGAAATCATCTTCTTTCATATGGTTTATTATAACAATTGTATGCGGCGAAGTGGAGTAATCTACGCGAAAGGTTGTCCAAACCATTGTACCTTCTTCATCGATATGCGGCTTTCCGCCCAGTACTTCATCTTCGGAACGAAAGGTAATATATCCGTCTTGATCCAATTCGACTTCTATGGTTTGACCGTCATCTACAAAAATCCATGTGCCGATATGACCGATATTTTGGGCAAGAGAAGAAAAGGAAGAAAATAAGAAAACGAAAAGTAAAGCAAGCACATTTTTCATAAGTCAGAAGTTTAATACGCTGAAAGATATAAATAAAATCTTTATTGACCGATTATATTCTTCGTCAACAGAATCAATTTATTTCACGTTACTTTTCCTTGATGAAAAGTAACCAACCTACCTGCCGTACCGCTCGGACAGGCAGGAAATCAAGGCTTGTGATAGTAGTTAAAGCGCAGTTTTCGCTTCGATTTCAATTTAATATGCTGGCGCTTTATTTTTAAAACTTCTAAAAACGGGATTTTATCGGACACTAATGAAATAAAATTTTATTTCAGACCTTTTCAATTTGTTCTCCTTCCAAAAAGGCTAATGTTCCAACAACGGCAATTTGCCCTAGTATAAAGATGAGTCCAAGCATACTTGCTTGTTGAAAGTGAAACCCGAGAATGACTAAACTAATGCATGTCCAAACCCAATTGGCTAACACTAGGATTCGAACATAATCCGGAGATCTATTCTTTTTACTCGCCAAATAAAAGGCAAAAATAGCATAGAAAACGGTTACTCCAGAAATGACTAAAATGAGCCATTCGGGCAAGGCACAAAGACTTGCAATCCATGGGAAAAGAAACAAACCTAGCATTCCGAAGGAAAAGCCTAGGGCATAATCCCACCATAAGATTTTAGTAAGTCTTGAGGAATCGATGATGGTATACTTCATAAATAAGTTTCTATCCTAGAATATGCTTCAATCCTCGAAATAAATTTTCTTCCAGAATATCAATGGCACCATCGCTTTTGAAGACTTCTTTGATTTCGGTAAACAATTCGTCTTTTTCGGCTTTTGTAAAGCCGTGCTTTTCCATAGACGTTTGAATTTTCTGAATACTTTGGTAATCATTGTCTCGGTCGAATTCTATGTGGATTTTGTCAAAATCTACATTTTCTATTCTGGCTTGAATTGCATTTTTCTCGATTCTGGTTTCTGTGAAATCTGCATTGGCGCTGTAAATTAATACATACGCTCTTAATTCTTCTTTTGTCCAATTGGGTGTTTCGTTCGACATTTTATTGGTTTAAATTTTCTATTCAATCTATACATTAAAACAGGTGTTTTACCTATGATAAAGTCATAGTAATATACGGATTTTTTGACGATTTCTGCATGATTCCTTTGTCCTTTTTTTTGATAAAAAGAACCCAATAAAAGCCTTATCATACTATTTACGAAAAGGGTATTTCAATTGTCCGAGAAAGGTATTTGGCATTTTTTCGGGTTCATTTATCCCTAAAACTCCTACTTCTTTGTCTTTTGGCAAATAGAAGGTTCCAAATACGATGTCCCAAACGATAAGGACTTTGCCATAATTGCTGTTGGATTGTTTGATATCCTTGGAGTGATGCCAGCGGTGCAATTGAGCTGAATTCAGGATGTAATTAAACGGACCTAGTCTGTAATCAATGTTGACGTGCTCGAGAAAGCCGGACATCAAAGTCACAGTGAAAAATAGCACGACGACTTGATCAGGCACTTGTAGAAGCATCAGCACGAAATAATAACACGCGCTTCCGATTACATTTTCAATCAAGTGAAAACGACCTGAGTTGACCGAATACAAACGTTCGGCAGCATGGTGAACCGCGTGCAATTGCCACAAACGCGAATTGGTGTGCATAAAACGGTGGTACCAATAAAAAAAGAATTCCGCGATGAAGAGTACAGCGATAAATTGAACGAGAACAGGCAATTCATTCATGAATCCAGAATACCCCAATGCATTGTTCAAATGAATACTTGGTGCTAAAAGCAGAAATACAAGCGCGATTTCCGTCAGTTTTGAGGAAACAGGTAAGACGAAGAAGGTTTGCAAAGCGTCGTTGAAGGAATCGCCTTTTGGTTTCGTCCACTCTTTGCGAAACG
This sequence comes from Crocinitomicaceae bacterium, assembly GCA_965660955.1. Taxonomy (GTDB): domain Bacteria; phylum Bacteroidota; class Bacteroidia; order Flavobacteriales_D; family Crocinitomicaceae; genus UBA2040. Next base: position 21,057 of record CBFIBY010000023.1, read on the forward strand.
GCCTAAATTTCTCGAGAATAAATACGACAATGAGCATGAAGAAAATCATGATCAAAGGAATGTAAACGAAATAATCTGTTCGGAATTCCAAAGTCAAATACCATGCACCAAGCAGTCCGCCCAGAATGATGACTGGGTAGAATAGGTATTGTATGAACTTGGATTGTTTAGGCATTCTCCTGTGAAGTTAGCTATTCTCAACCATTCTCTTCGATTAATTCGATAGAATCGCAGAACGAACACCACCAATACGTATTATTTTCATCTTTCAGTTTACCTTCTGTCCTCTTCCCACAAATGGAGTGAATTCGTCTGATTTGTTTCGGTTGTTTAAGGTAACTGTAGCAGTATGCGCCGCGCAGTGGCGGCATACTGCGTATTATCTATATTTCGCATTAATAATCCTGCACCAAAACTTCAGTTGGTATGTGCAGCGTGAGGTGTAATTTTCGAATCATCTCTAATGTTAACTTACGTTTTTTGTTCAGAATTTCACTTACACGACTGGTAAATCCAACTGAATCCGCCAAGTCTTTTTGTTTAAGTCCCATTTGTTCCATTCTAAATTTAATGGCTTCAATAGGATCAGGAAAACCAATTGGGAAATTCTCATTCTCATATTTATCAATTAGAATGCTCAAAATTTCTAATTCGTCACCTTCTTTAGTGCCTTTTTTAGAGTCAAAAATCACCTCTAATCTTTCAAGAGCTTTTTCGTAATCCTTTTCAGATTTGATTGGTTTGATATTCATATTATATTTCGTTTGCGTTGATTTTGTCGTATTCAGCGTGAGTTCCTACAAATCTTATCCAACAAATTTGATAATCCAAATTAAATTTCACAATCAATCGATATGTGTTTCCTTTAATATTAAAAACTATTCGATTGTCTTTTAAAATACTTGCGCTCGGGTACTCACTTTTTAATTCGTTCAATGTTTTCCATTCCGACTTTTCAGTTTCATGAAACCAAGATTTAAGTTGATCCTCAGAATCCGCATGTTTTAACCAGAATTCTCGCAATGTTTTTTTGGCAATTACCCTCACAAATGCTTCTTTAATACAAATATATAAAAAAGTTACCAAATTGGTAATAATTTAGATTTTTTTCGATTATATCTGACGTTTGCGCTATACACCGCGCAGTGGGGTATAGGGCGTGTTATAGATCTTTTATTTTAATTGTTTACACAAAATTCATACTTGGTTCTTTTGTCTCTT
>CBFIBY010000024.1:0-3455 GCA_965660955.1 Crocinitomicaceae bacterium
GATGGAGCAACCTTTTCAATCATCTCTTTAATTTGATTGATTTCATCCGTTTCACCAATGATGCTGCTTCCTTTGAATCGTTTCACCGTTTTCTTGAGGACTTTCTTCTCCTCCACTAAAACAGAACGATCGCCTGCATTTCGAACGGTTACCAATATTCTATTTAAATCGAGTGGTTTCTCAATGAAATCAAAAGCTCCATTTTTAATCGCCTGAACAGCTGTATCTATATTTCCATGACCACTGATCATAATGACAGGCGCCTCCACTTTCTTTTTTTGAAATTCTTCGAGAACTTCCATTCCGTCCATCAAAGGCATTTTTATATCACAGAAAATAATATCGTAGGATTCAGCCAAAGCTTTCTCCAAACCTTGTTTCCCGTTTTCGGCTTCATCTACTTCGAAATCTTCAAATTCTAGTATCTCTTTCAAGGCTCTTCGGATACTTTTTTCGTCGTCTATGATTAGAATTTTGCTCATGTAAATTTATTTTGACTCAAAGATAATATTTCGTGTGGGATTGTGGATTGGTTAATCGCGAATTGCGGGTTTAGAGTAATGAATGATGAATGATGAGTTTTCTTAATGTTCTTATTTAGAGCGTAGCGACTAATTAAACGTTCCATAAACTCCATGGTCTAAAGTCGTTCGAATTTTACGGATTTCACTTAATTTCTTAACCTTTTTATGTTTCCCTCGCCACAACTCAAATGATCTCCGAAAAAATAGCTCCCTCTTTCAAGGAATAAGGCGAAATAAAAATCGTTTGCGTTTTTAATTTTTCCATGAGCCAGAGCGTTTTAACAGCGGTTATCGGCGCCATGAGTTTACGGATTGGAATAATATATGGATTGGCCTCTCTTTCCTGTAATGTGGATTTTATCGTTTGTTCAATCACCTCTTTGAAAACGGTCATTTCTAAGCGGTAAATCTTCGAATCTTTCGGGAATTTCTCCAGGTGAATTAACTCCCAAAATGTTTCGAAACTGCCTGAGGAGCCAATTATTAACGGTTCATTTCTGTTTTCGAGAAATCCTTCGCTGGCTTTTTGTAGGTGATTTCGAATGAGCTGAATATCTTCTTCAGTCAGGGGATCACTCAAGGTAAACTTCTGGTACAAGCGTGACACTCCAATATTCAAACTCGCCATGTCTCGAACGCCGTTTTTATCCGCGAAAATGATTTCTGTGCTACCACCTCCAATGTCTACAATTACACCTCGATTTTGGAAATCGTACAATTGATGCACACCCGTATAAATTAAGTCGGCTTCTTTTTCACCTGAAATTACGCTTATTTTTACATCAAATTTGTCGGATAATCGACTCAAAAAATCGGACGTGTTGGTTGCATCGCGAAGTGCTGAAGTGCCGAATGCATTTACTTTTTCTACATTATGTTGCGCACAAACTTCCAAAAAACGACCGATCGCCTTCTCGCCTCTTTGCATCGCTTCTTCAGTTATCATGTTGGAATTAATTCCACCCATGCCGATAGCAACGCCTTCTTTTTCAGCGTGAAGCACATTAATATCCTTTCCTTTTACTTCTGCGATGAGCAAATTGAAGGTATTTGTCCCCAAGTCGATGATCGCCTTTTTCATCTAACTATTTTTTGTCCACTTGAAAATGTGACGCAATTTGAGGCGGTGTCCGAATTGAAGAATACCGTTTTTGTATATTCTGCCGGCAATCCAAAACATAATCAAACAAGACAAAATAAGAACGAGCGCCACAAGAGCTAAGGTATACGACTCACCGGGCTGAAAACCTTGCGCCATTTTAACCAATACGACAGCGGGAGAAGTAAACGGCAAGTAATAAAACCATTGGGTCAATTGCGCTTGCGGATTTTCCATGGCATAATAACCTGCATAAACGCCGAAACATAGCAAAAGAACAAGGGGAATAACGAATTGCTGTCCATCGCTCTCTGAACCGACGGATGAACCAATGGCAGAAAACAACGAAGAATAAAAAATGTATCCACCCAAGAAACAAAGGATGAACGCAAATATCATCGGACCGAACTGAATACGTTCAAATACTAAATCAACAAATTCATTGTATTCGTAAGCATTTAAATTTCCTGAAATGTCTGTCTCGCCAACTTGATTAATCACATTTCCGACTTCATCTATGTTTTGCGTGATATAATCCGGGAACAAACTAGATTTCATCAACATCAATCCGATTGAAATGACCACGAACCAAATCGAAAATTGAAGAATAGCGGAAAGTCCCACACCGATAATTTTCCCTACCATTAGTTCTACTGGACGAACGGAAGCAAGCAGAACTTCCACAATTCGGTTGCTCTTTTCACGAGAAATGGAGCGAAGTAATGTCATGGCAAACAAGGCGATAAACACAAAAATGACAACTCCAAAGAACAATCCTACCCATGCACGTTTGTCGGCTGATTTGTCTTCCGGATCGTAGACATTTCTGAAACTGAACTGAATGGGTTGTTTAATTTTTCTGAAATCAATAAGCGAAAGGTCAGTGAATCGTTTCACGAGCACCTCCTCCAAACGTCTTTCCACTTGGTATTGCACTTTTTTCTCCAAAGCTTTGGATGGCAATTGACGATAGAAAACGAAACCGACTTTGTTGCCCAAGACCTTTTCATTCACCTCGATCATCGCGTCAAACTTTTGGTAGCGCTTGGCATCGGCAAATTCTTCAATTTCAATATAATTGTCAGCAAAAGAATACGTTAGATTTACATTCTCGCGAGCCGACATTTTATTCTCCATGATTCCAGCTGGGTCAACAACGAGCACATTCCACTTCATCGCAGTTTTACCTCCGTAGGCAAAGAGAATATACATTACCGTAAGCACCGTCAATGGACCGAGTATAGAAAAGAGAACAAATGATCTCGAACCTACTCTTTCGCGCCATTCGCGCATGGCTACAATCCAACTGTTTCTCATGCTTCGACTGCGTTTTGTGCAGCTTCAATGCTACGGATGAATATTTCTTGCATGCCTGGTAATTTCTCGAAAATCGCTTCCACTTTTACTTGACCAATCATGACTTGCATAAGTTCATCAATGGAGTTGTCTCCTATCATTTTCAAGTCCACTTCGAAACGATTGTTTCCGAATTCTCTTGTTTCTTCAACTGAAAAACCTGTCCAAAGTGCATTGACAAAGGCAATCATCATTCCCTCAAAACGAACGGTGTAAATACCGTTTTTGTATTCATTTCTTAGGTCTGTTACATCACCTTGCAATATCGTTTCTCCTTTGTGAATGAGCATAGCGCGATCGCAAATTTCCTCTACACTATTCATGTTATGCGTGGAAAGAAGTATTGTTCTTCCTTGAGATTTAAGACTTTGAATTTCCTTTTTAATCAACTCTACGTTTAAAGGATCAAATCCACTGAAGGGTTCGTCCAATATGATAAGTTTCGGTTGATGCAGAACCGTATAGATGAACTGCAC
>CBFIBY010000024.1:3465-19297 GCA_965660955.1 Crocinitomicaceae bacterium
TGCACTTTCTGCGCCATTCCTTTCGATAGTTCTTCAATACGTTTCTTTTTCCAATCACCAATTTCAAATCTTTCGAGCCAATAATTTAGTGCCTCTTTTGATTCTTTGGTGTTCATACCCCGAAGTTTTCCAAGGAAAATGCCATGTTCTTGAACTGTCATTCCTCGATACAGACCTCGTTCTTCCGGCAAGTAGCCGATCTTCTTCAAATGTTCTCTACGGAATAAATCTTGATCGAATTTGATAAAACCACTATCGGAATCGATGATTTGATTGACGATACGAATCAAAGTGGATTTCCCGGCTCCATTGGGTCCAAGTAAGCCGAATATCTCACCCGAATTCAAGGTCAAAGAGACTTTTTTCAGCGCTATTGCTTGTCCGTAGGATTTAGTTAAGTTGGAAATCTCGAGCATCGACAGGTAAAGTTTCGTTACTCAAAGATAACATCCGAGGAAATAGAAACAAGTTATCGACCTATTTTCTTTCCTCAATTTTATGTCAATAAGGATTTAGACTTTCTAAATAGTTTTTTCGAATCATTTTGGGTTCTACTCCCTTTTTGAATTGACGCACAGCACGTTGATTCGCAAGCATAACCTTTAACCAAGAATTGTTGCTATACTTTCGGGTGGATACAATCGTAGCACCATCTAGGATTTCGTAGTCCGTGATTTTCTCCGCTCTCCTCATGAAATCGTATTCTTCCATGATAACATATTTTTCGTCGAAACCGTTCAACTTTTCAAAAAGTTCTTTTGTGACGAACATGGTTTGATCACCTCCTCGGCACCACAATTTTTTAAAGCGGGTGAAGAAAGAATTGACCCATAACAGAGCGTTCATTTTATCAAATTTCTGTCTGAAAAAAGCCCATTGCACACCACTCTTTTGGGCTTCAAGAATTTTTGAAACGAAACCTTTGGGAGGAGTGACATCGGCATGCACGAAATAAAGAATTTCTGATGTGGCTGCTTTGGCTCCTGCGTTCATCTGATGAGCACGACATTGAATTTCCGCATGGACCACTTTTGAACCGCATTTCTCAGCGATTTTCGGAGAATCGTCCGTACTAATCCCGTCCACCACTATAATCTCCAATTGATTATTCGAATCATTGGCGCATATATAGTCCAGTAGGCGAGGCAATAATTCTGCTTCGTTCACAACTGGAATAATTACACTGATTTCAGCCATGCTTCTAATCTAAATATTGTTTGAGTGTCTTCAAATCTTCTTCGTAATCTACATCCGATAATGCTTGCAAAATTCCCATCTTTTTTCCCATGGCATGAATATTTGTCTTCGCTTCTGTAAAAACGCTTTCAGTGCTCCATTCCTTGTTCAGAAAAACGGATTCATCCGGCAATGTTGTTCCAATAAGATAATACCCTCCATCGAGCGCCGGACCTATACAATAATCGTTTGTTTCCAATAACTCGAATGCCTGTTGAATGTGTTCACTTTTCAGATCGTAGCAATCCGTACCTAGAACAATTACTCGTTCTGCACCCGCCTTTTTGACATCTGAAATTGCATTGAACATCCGCAAACCCAAATCTTCTCCTTTTTGCACATTTTTGTCATATTTCACCCATTTTTCATCATTTTCAATGAAATTTGAGAAGAAAAGATACTTTTTTGCCTCAATTTGCTCAATAACAGAGTGGGTGTGCTCCACTAAAATATTATAAATTTTGAGGGCATTCTCATTTCCAACTGTTGCCGCCAGACGTGTTTTCACTTTCCCTGGTTCGGGATTCTTTTGGAAAATGATAATTGCGTTTTTCATATTTGATTTTTTCTTCTGGATATACGTTTACTTTATCGCTTTGGATTGCTCCCTTTACGAACTTAATTAAAATTCATACAACTAAAATCTTTTTTTATGCGTTATTATTTTAACTGAAAAATTTATATATGCGACTACTCATCCTAATTCTATTGCTGCTCACATCTCTTCAATCATTTGGTCAAGGTCGCTTTGGCTTAGATATCTCAAGTCGATTTAATGGAGCAAACATCACCTTGAATTACCATCATCTCTTTGCCAATAAACTGATCCTTTCTGGCGGTTTTAACTTTGGTGGAAATGGTCAACAGGTCTTTGAATTAGGTGACTCGAAGATTGAACAGGGCGAAGAACTCAACTCTCCGTTTGCAAATGTGAATGAACCTTTTCAAGATACATCGGGTATATATCCTTCTCTTGTGAAATACCGTACAAATGCCAATTCCGTATTATTTACATTGGGTGTTGGATTAATAAGAGAACTGAGTGAAAACAACTCCATTCGTGGACATCTTGTTGGTCGTGTTGGAACAGGTCATTCTAATCTTTTTAGCACGTATCGATCAGCAAATGCTGAAACCAGACCCCAAATTTCGGTCAACTCCTATTTGACGGCTGCACTTTCCCTAGAATTTTTCTACGCGATACGACTTTCCGATAGAATGGCGCTCTATATGGGTGCAAAAGTTCCCTACTACTTCCAAGTTAGTCCAAGTACGTTCACCACTGACAAATACAGAGATTTACTTTTTGGTTTTGAACCTGAATTATCTGTAGGCTTTACTGTTTATCCGGGACGGCTTGAAAAAAAAGATTAAGCGACCGTTCCACCGCAACTTGACCCAGCGCCGGCTGTACAACCATAACAATGTTCATTGACGATGATATATCGATTGTTCAATTGCTCCAAATTGAAATCACGTAGGTGTTGACCTTTGGCCGCCACTTTTAATTCCAACATTTGATTGAAATCACAATCGTATAAATAGCCATCCCAACCAACAGAAATTGTATTTCTACACATCACATTCGATGCGGCAGACGGATTAAACGCATTGACCAATTTCTCCATGTATTTGTCGTAGTTTTTTGACGCTACTAAATAGCTCAAATAACGACTTATTGGGAGGTTGGTAATCGCAAATAATTCGTTGAATTCAATTTCATAACCTTGGCGCAATTTGCGCTTGAACTGATCTTGTAAAGAAGATTGATCAGGTGGCAAGAAAGCTCCTGATGGGTTGTACACCAAATTCAGAATTAAACCTGAATTTTCGATCCCATACCCCACTGCATTCAGCATTTTTAGCGCACGTATACTTTTTTCGAAAACACCGTCTCCCCTTTGTGCATCTGTTTTAGCAGAATTAAAATAAGGTAAAGATGAAGCAATCTCTATGTTGTGTTTCTTGAAAAACTCGGGTAAATCATGGTATTTCTTATTCGCAACGATTATGGTCAAATTACATCGAACAATGATCTTTTTGCCTTTGGCGCTCAATTGTTCCACGAACCAGCGGAAATCAGGATTCATTTCAGGCGCTCCTCCTGTCAAGTCAACCGTATGACAATCTGTTTTATCTAGAGCATCCAAACATTCCTGCATGGTATCGCGTGTCATGATTTCTTTTCGGTCTGGACCTGCATCAACGTGGCAATGCTCGCAAACTTGGTTGCACATTTTCCCCATGTTGATTTGAAAAACATCCAGTTGATTTGTTGTCAAAGGATGCAAGCCGATATTGTCCATTTTCTCATAAAAACGAACTAACCCAGCTTGTTCCAATAAATCTATTTGCTTTTCTGATTCGGACAAAGCATGCCCTTGTTTGTGTAATGATTTTATCCCCATAATTTATTCCCCAATAAATTTTACATTGACAGACTTTTGTACTTGTTCATCATTTGCACGCCATGAACCAACGATGCGCCTCCACGAATGGCAGCGGCTACATGCACGGCTTCCATTATTTGTTCTTCGTCGCAACCTTTTTCCATTGAATCCTCCGTATATGCGTCGATACAATATGGGCACTGGACAGCGTGAGCAACAGCTACTGCAATTAATGCCTTCTCTCTAGCCGTTAGTGCGCCCTCTTTAAATACTTCGCCATAATAGTCGAAGAATTTTTTACCCAATTCAGGTTGAAATTCTGATATTTTTCCAAATTTCTTTAAATCTTCCGGATTGTAATATGTTTCCATTTAATGTGTTTTTGTGTTATACATACGAGCAAAAAGCGAGTATGGATTTCTAAAGAGGTCAAAAATAACTTTTATCTTGAGCAAAGCCCAAAAGTTCCAAGTATTAGAGCTCGAAGAATTGGATTCCTTACAAAATCAATTTTCCTTTTTACTTCTGGATACCAGAATTCCCCACTTGTATTTCCAATTAAAGAAGAGGAAAAGTACAGGTTGCCATATAAAAAGTGTCAGTCCCATATCCCATCCGATAACGGGAGGAGTCGTATCAATCCAAAGCGCGTCGGTTTGAAACACTTGCCAATTCGTTGTGACAATGAGAGCAGCAAAAATATTGTTCGCCGCATGATAACCGATAGAGAGTTCAATTCCATTATCAAAGTGTGCTAAGAGACCTAAAAATATGCCAGTCCAGATATAAAAAATAATCGCTAGTTGACCCAGCATATCTATTTCGGGATTTCCAGCATGCATCAAGCCAAACAGCGCACCGCATATAACCAATTGAAGAATCGGTTTTTTAAGGAATGATAACCCTTTGAACAAATAGGAGCGAAAAATCAATTCCTCGCAGGTTATTTGCAAAGGAATTAGCAACACGGAAATAAGAAGCAACATGGTAAATGTTTCCGGATTGTAATTCCAAACCAATGCATCGCTTTTGAAATAGGCAAAAACCAACATCATTCCCATTAATCCACCCCACGTGACAAATGCCCACAATACGCGACGCCAATCCATCTGAGGTCGCGTAGTGAAAAAAGGTAAGATAGCCGTTTTATGGATAAACCGAATGCTGAAAAAGACAGCTAAAAGTGTCAATACAAATGGAATGATCAACAAGGTCAATAGATTGTTCCGACCAATTATCAGCGACAACGACTGCATGTACTCCGCCATATTTGCGGAAAAAGGCGCACCCGATTTCACAATAGCAATGCCCAATGGGAGTTGCCCAATACCAACAAACATGGTAACAATAAACGCGACCGCTATTACGTATTGCTCTATTCTGAACTTACCGTTTTCGGGCAGCTTGTGAAAAATAGTTCGTTCGTTATTCCAGAAGTTTTTCATTTTTCGGGACAAAGAATAAAAGGATGAAACCAATTAAGAAGAAGATGCCAACAGAAATAACGGAGAAGCGAATGGAACCATACATGTACTCTACGAATCCAAAGAAAAAAGTACCAGCGACAATTCCGACTTTTTCTGTTACATCATAGAACGAAAAGTAACTGGCGTGATCTTCTGTTTCCGGCAATAACTTGGAATACGTCGAACGAGCAATAGATTGAACACCTCCCATAACCAGTCCAACGGCGGCTGCGAGAATGTAGAATTCAAATGGTTTGTGAACGAAATAATACGCACCAAAACAAATAGCTAGCCAGATAAAAACGGACAATTGAAGCGTTTTTATATTCCCAATTTTCTTGGATAATCTCGACATAATAAATGCGCCAAGCGCTCCTAAGATTTGAATAAGTAAAATGGCGATGATTAATCCTGACGTATCTCCACCTTCTGGCCAATCGACTTCTTTACTAGCGAAAATGGTCGCAAGCAGCATAACGGTTTGTACACCTGTATTGAAAAAGAAGAAAGAATAGAGATATCGTTTCAAGTCTTTGTTTCCTCGAAACGATTTCATCACCATCAAGAGCTCTTTAAATCCTTTTGAAATAATTCCTTTTTCCGGTTTACGGTTGAAGACATTGTTTGGAAGGGCCGCGTAGGTAATCTGACTGAAACCAGCCCACCAAACACCAACAAAAACGAAGCACCATTTAGCTTCATAATCAAGAATTTGAGTCCAAACCAAACAAAAAACGAGCAATAGCATAGAACCAAAATAACCCATTGAGAATCCTCTGGCAGAAATTTTATCGTGGTCTTTTGTATCAGCAATTTCTGGTAGATAGGCATTATAGAATACCAAACTATTCCAAAAACCAATAGATGCGAAGAAAACAGATAACATACTCCATTCCATATGATTGGCATCAAAGAAAAAGAGACTCATGGCTGATAAACTTCCGAAATAACAGAAGAATTGTAGGAAGCGTTTCTTGTTCCCAGAGTAATCCGCAACACCAGACAACATCGGTGAAAGGATAGCGACTACTAAAAAGGATGCTGAAAGCACATAGGAAAAGAGAACTGAAGATGAAACTTGGTTGCCGAAGAATTCGACAAGAACGGTTTCATTCTCTTCAAGCTTATCAAAGGTTCCCCCTAATCTTTCACCTTTTTCGCGGAGGTAATGCGCCGTCGTTTTTGCATTATAAAAAATAGGAAAAATAGCAGAAGAAATAACCAGATTATACACAGAATTGGCCCAATCATAGAAGACCCAACCGCGGATAACTTTCTTATCTCCTTTTACCATAAACTAGTCTACTTCGTTCAAAAAATCAGAAAGATACTCAAAAGATTTGTTCAAGGTTCCTTCCAAATTCGTTTCGCTCGCGCGTAAAATCCTTCCTTCTGGGTCTCCATTCAACAAATGGGGAATAACATGTTTAATCAACTGCGAGCCGAAATCTTCAGAAGCTTCTTTTGGTAATTCGCAGGGTAAATTATCGACAGCCATCACAGCAATATTGCCCTCCACTTCCCAATTCTCTTCAGCGTGTGTTTGTGGATTGTAGCCATAAACTGGATCGGCTATTGTGCTTGGACGCAGTGTACAAGCAATGGGATCGTCTATATCACATGAAATATCCGCAACAGCTTTTAAATTCTCTGCATTTTTCAAGTCGTCTTGCGTCAATAACTTCGGGGCTTCGTTGTCCCAGTAATGACAAGAAATATACAAATCCGCTTTCTCAACATATCCGTTCAAGATCGCGCGGTAATCTCCTGGATTCGCATAAAAATCACTCTGATTGTAGGAGTCATCCGATAGCTTTCTATAATAATCGCTTGTTTCAAGATGGGTGAAAACGGCTTGATTGAAAGTATTGTTCATGAATTCTTCGGGACTAACCTCAAGAATGGGTAACAACTCAAATATTTCACGGGCACCATATCCAACTCTTCCGAATCCAGTCAACACAATTTTTGTGTTTTTATCCAGGACCACCTTTTTCAATTCCTGTTCCATTTCCTCTCGGTCGAAACATTCATGAACGCGTTTTAAACTAAACTTACCTGTTTTCTTGCCCAATGTCATCAAACCATTGTAAGCACCAACAATTCCAGCGAAGCGACCAAAACCGATGACTCTCTCATGGTCCTTATTCTTCAGCAACTCGTAATCAATCAATTGTATTTTTTTATCCAAAATAGCTTGCAGTAATCCGCGGTTATAGGATTGTTCTTTGCTCGTATGTGAGAAAAATAGATATTTCTTGTTCGGAATTAAATCCTCAATATTGACTTCTTTTACACCCATAAGCAAGTCACAATCGGATAAATCCTCCTGTAGTTGAATTCCTTCGTTGACGTATTGTTCATCTGAAATAGCCCGTATTGGACTAGGTTGTGCGACAATATCAACTTCTTGAAACGCTTTTTTTATCTGAGCGCATTGAGCTGGCGTAAGTGGAACTCTTTTGTCTGGTGGGACTTTTCCTTCTCGAAGTATCCCGAATTTTATCTTGTTCATTCTGTTTCTTAAATAGGCTCGGACAGCAACCATTCGTCAATGAATTCGCGCACGCATCCGTGACCTCCTTTATTTGTCAATACTATATCTACGTTCGATTTTATCCTATTCACCGCGTCTGATGGGCAGGCAGAAAAACCAACATTTTGAATCACTTCTAAATCATTTATATCGTCGCCAATTATTGCAACATTCTTTAAATCAATCTCCAATTTGGCACAAAATTCCTTTAGTACACCCATTTTTTTGTCCCTTCCAAGATAAAAATGTTGGATACCTAGTAATTCCGCTCTCGCTTTGACAGCTTCGCCTTTGAATCCTGACGATATTATTCCTACTTGAAAGTTGTTTTTCGTCAAATGGATAATGGCCATTCCATCTTTGGTGTTGTATTTTTTGAATTGATCACCGTTTTCACTGGCGTACATTCCTCCATCTGTTAAAACACCGTCGACGTCCAAAATCAGAAGCTTAACGGCTTCTAGTTTAGACTTGAACATATGCGGGCGAAAGAGGGATTTGAAGAGTAAAGCGTACAGATCGAGTTCATATTCTTCGGTGATGGCCATGAGGTCATACATCGTCAATTCATGGGGTTCTTCAACGTTCATGTCAGACAAAAAAGCTTGGTAATCCAAACCATGATTGTCACATAATCCGCGAAGATTTGATTCTAGCAGCATTTACTTTTCTTCTTAAACTATTTTCATTCCGATGCTTTGTGCAACCGGTTTCAAACTATTGACTAATTGACGGAATTCATCGTGATTAAGTTGTTGCGCAGCATCGGATTTTGCTACTTTCGGGTTGGGATGCGCTTCAACAAGCAAACCATCAATTCCCATGGCTACACAAGCTCTGGACAAATCAGCAATTCCATAGGCGTAACCCATGGCGTGACTTGGATCCAAAATAACGGGAAGATTGGAATGTTCTTTTATCCAAGCAACTCCGCACAAATCCAGTGTAAATCGCGTTCCTGTTTCAAACGTTCGAATTCCTCTTTCACACAAAATCACATTCTCATTTCCACCGCTCAAAACAAATTCCGCAGCTTGAACGAACTCTTGTAAGGTTGAACCGAAACCTCGTTTGATTAAAACAGGTTTTTGTGTTTTAGCACAAGCACGAAGTATTCCTTGGTCGTACATGGCTTTTGCTCCGACTTGAATTACATCTGAATATTCGATTACCTCGGCAACCTGCGTCGCATCTCGAACTTCCGTTATGACATTCAATCCGTGTTTTTCACGCATTTTTGCCAATAATTTCAATCCTTCTAAACCTAATCCTTGAAAACTATACGGGCTTGTTCTGGGTTTATAACATCCACCGCGAAGCGTTGTTAAACCCAGATCCAATAACAATTCCGAAGAGGATTCTATTTGTTCTTCCGATTCTACTGAACAAGGGCCACCAATCATCACGGTGTTTTTCGTATTTCCTCCAATAGTAACGGTTCCAATTTTCACTTCTCGTGTTTCATTTCTATATGCACGTGAAGCCAATTGCATATCGTTTTTCATAGGAAAAAACTCCGCAACGTCATCTTCAATTCCAGCAGGCAACTCTTTCAGCGAGGATGCTGTAATCAAAACATGCTGGTCGTCTTTTTTATAATGCATTGCTTTGCATTGCGCAGCAATAGTTTGGGCTTTTTGATCGTCAACGTGATTGGACAGATGTATTATCATAATTCTCCTTTAATCAGGTTTACAAAAGTAACAATTCCTTTGGCTCTATGGTCGCTATCTACAATGGGCAAGTAACTTATCGGGAACTTGCAATTTCGAATGGCTTTCATCATTTCGCCAACACTCCTTAACTCATTCAGATTAAATGGATTGCGATTTATCAATTCTTCTGGGCGCATCGCGTTTAAGTCCGATAAATTTTTCAACATTCCCTTTCGAATATCAGCGTTGGAAATTAAACCTTCTAGTTTGTTGTTTTCATCAATTACGAGGCAAAATCCTTGGTTTCCTTCTTCTATTTCCTTGAGGACATTTGCCATGGTCAAATCCGACAACTTCACTACGGGAGATTCAGCCAGTGGAACCATAAAATCTTTGATTACAATTCCTGATTCCATGTCACGCTTGGTTAAGTCCATCAAAGCGTGACCAATACTGGGTGCTTTGAACAAATAAGAACCAGAAACGGAGGAGGAAACGCCCATGTTACGGAGCACGAAACTAACTTCACCGTTCACACCGCCATCGACGTGGATAGATTTGCCAGGGAATTTTTTACGGAAATGACGAATCTTCGAGAAGTTGATTGCGTCAAAAACACCTCCACTCTGACCTGGGACAGTTGCCATAATCAGTATGAAATCCCAATCGGAATAAGCATCAAAAACATCTATTGCTGTTGGTGTGATGACCGCTAAACCTTTTTTTCCTGAAATATCCTTTGGTAATTCAAATCCAGCTGGTAATTGTTCAAATTGAAAAGTCACATATTCAACTGGACAATCGCGAAGAGGTTCAAAATACTTCTCAGGCGTTTCCGTAATAATATGGAGATCAATTGGTGTGTCGGTCCACTCGCGTATCGATTTCATGTCGTCGAAAACGGATAAATCATCGTTACAATCAACGTGAAGCAAATCTACTTTGTGCGCCACTAAATCCTCTACCACTTCTTTGAGCGGGCGAACTTTATCAGAATAAATGGATGCGGATATTTTCATGGTTAGTTGATGTTATAAATCGGTTCAAAGTTCTTTTCGGCAATGACTATTTCTAGTCGCTTCGGTGCGACTATTAGCTGCAAACTATCTTGTAAACGTTTTAAAAGTAATCTTTCTTCAAATGGAAAAGATGCTGGATTGAATTTATCCGTGGCAATCAATTTCAGAATCAAAATGTCATCTTCTTCATCCAATTGCAAATATTGCTTTTTGCTTCCCAACATATTATGATTCTTCCAATACAAAGCAATGTTTCTTGCATGAGGCTCATTATCAATTTCTGTATAAAAGACATCTAATTCTTCCGATTCAAGTTTATTTCCATAGTCTGTTCCACAAGAACTGAATAGGAGAAACGAAATAATGAAACACGAATAAATTTTTACTTTCGTCATGCGTTCTCAAATATAAGAAGGATATTAGAAATTCAGGTCGATTGTTGAAGGGTTTGGATAACTTTAACAAGCGATTTAATACAGTGGCAAAGTGGAAGAATATTTTAACCAATAGACAACATGAAAAATCAAGTTTATAAAGGAGCAAAAGGTAAGGAAAGTTTAATCGATTTGACCCTACCCGATTCATATTCTGGTAAACTCGTTTTATTCGTTCATGGTTACATGGGGTTCAAGGATTGGGGCTGCTGGAATTTGGTGGAAGATTACTTTCTAAACTTGGGATTCGGATTTTGCAAATACAACGTTTCGCACAACGGTTGTTCCACGGAAGATTCGCAAAATTTTGTGGATTTAGATAGTTTTTCTATCAATAATTACTCCTATGAGCTAAAGGATCTAGACGCTGTCATTAACTACATTTCTCAGCAAATTCAACCCTTACCAGAATTGTTAGTTATTGGTCACTCACGTGGCGGAGGCGTTGCTTTACTCACTGCAAATGATTCAAGGATCAAAAAGGTAGCAACGTGGGCTTCGATATCGGATATTGGTAGTCGATTCCCGGCGGGAGAAGCTTTGGACGAATGGAAAAAAACGGAATACTATCACCGTAAAAATGGTCGGACACATCAAGAAATGCCACATCACTTTTCGCAATATTTGGACTTCAAAACGAACGAAGAAAAACTAGACATTGAAGAGGTTACTAAGGGTATTCAAAAACCTCTTTTGTTGATTCATGGTGACGCTGATAAATCTGTTCGAATGGAGGAAGGGAAAGCACTTGCTGAATGGACGAAAACAGACTTGAAAATTATAGAGAATGCCGCACATACTTTTGGTAGTTCGCATCCTTGGCTGGAAGATAATTTGCCCGAACAAATGGAACAAGTTTGCCGAATAACGGCTCAATTCTTTTTGGAAAATGATTAATCATTGTATACACGGAATTGTTTAATATACAATTGTCGTGTTACCGCATCTAATTTGAATTCGATGTCCAATCCAAAATCTTCGTAGGTATAACGTCGACCTATTCTTCGGTAAATATGCAGTTTGATCTTATCAACCTCGTTGGCTAACAATTGCACCTCTTCATCTGTCATGACTGGCTTGCCTTCATTTAAACTAGAATGCGTGATTACATCAATGACCGTTTCGTCGGGTTGAATATTGGTGCTCGTATGAGGATAGCAAATGAATTGATCACACGTTACGCCTTTCTTTGGCTTTACGACACTTTCATCACCAACCTGTGCGTTGACCACAAATCCTGGATAATGCTTTCGATACAAATTTTTAGAAATGATAACACCGTTGACTTCTTCCGCAGGAAAGGAACGATGGACCAAAATCCCCATGAAAACCGTTGATTGATCAATTCCGAAATATTCACGTTCCATATAAGCCGCGTATGACCACAAACTTGCCCAAACTTTTTTAATGGCGTCATCTATGGATTTTTCTGGTTCGTCGAAAATGCCCGTTTTCGAGACATACAATCCAGCTCCTGAAAATCCATTGGCGTCTTCGGCATTGGTAGAAGAACGGAAACGCAAGCGCTGATATTTGGAATTAGACATTACTTCTTCTTCAACGTCTTTTGAAAAATAATAATCCAAAGGCTGTTTTTCAATCGCTTTTCGGATTTCCTTCAGGTGAATTTGCAATTTGGCTGGATCTGTGTAGGTTTTTGGATTGTCAATCAAATGTTGAATCAGTTTACCCGCTGGACATTTAGCTACATGTTCTGCATAATAGACAAATGGAATAGCAAAGGCGGCTTCTGGCACTTTGAATTCTCCCTTTTCACTGAGGCGTGATAGCCATCCGAAATTGCTCGCCTTATTGCCAATAAATTCGCTAGACTGTCTGTCCATATCTTCCAAAGGAATAATTCCTTTAACGTCAAGGTCAAATTTCAACCGTGTCTTGTTTTTGATCGATTTTGGACCTTTCGGTGTTCGGGTCGATTCATTAATTGTGTAGGTTGTTTGTAAGACATTCAACTGCACATTCTTGTCTTTCAGCGCCACTATTGACATGTTCTCATACACATCTTTAATGGCAACTACCGGAATTCTTCTATTTTTTCCTAATATGGATAAATGGCTTAAAGGGGTTTGGAATTCTGCAACAATCACACCAGCCACTCTTGGTAAAACGAGTGGTGTTTCTTTAATTACAATGATATCCGTTGGCAGAAACGTAGGACTTTCCTTTTCAAAATCTTCTATAAACCGGAGTCGACCGATGCCCTCACCTTCTACAACGGATTGTGATTTAAGATTTTTGTAAATATCCTCTGGGGTTAAAAGTGGGATTTGCGGGTTGAATTTCCCTTTTACATCTATTAATCGCTGTGTACTAAGCATCAACTTCAAACTAGAATCGAAGAAGGAACTGTTTTTTATTTCGTTCATGAGTTGTTCAATCATATTCACTGGCATGTAATCCGACGGTGACAATTCTAGAGCATACACGTTTAAATGATTGAAATAATTGATATTACCAAGTAGAAATCGTCTGTCTTTTGATTGCTCGGCATAATTTTCATAATTGAACTTGCTCAAGTAAATTTCTGAATCGATATATCGTTGACAAAACTCATAATGGAAAGTAAAATCCTTCGAATTGATGTAATACATCTTCTTTGTTTTTAAGTCATAGACGACTTTTACCGAAACGACTTCGTTGTATTTCCCCGTCAATGGCGCACTTCCTAATGCTTCAAATTCGGCTTCGTTTTGTACTTCCGAAACAAATGCAGGCAATTCTAATTCACTCGGTCTTTCCGCTTTGCAGAACGAGAGTAGAATAAAAACCAGAAAGAATAAACGTGTTACCATTGTTTTCTATAGTGCAAATTACATGCAAATCAAATCACTTTAAAAATCTAATTATATAAATAAATAATTTTTTAGATGGGGTAGTATTGAGAAACTAATTTAACAACTGAATAACAGATAGTTAACATTCCTAATCTAAGTAAATCCACATCAAAGTAGATTTGGGATTACTCTGCAGTTTCTCGTCAATCATACGAAAGTTATTCAAGGAAACTATCGGACATCCCCAACCTTCTGGTGTTCCCGCCGGAAACAACTCTTCGTCTGGTACACGTCCCCAAGAATGGAAAACGACATATCGTCTTGCCGCATTGCTATTCGTTGGCTCTAATCCATGGATAACATATTTGATGCGCACACCCCAATCGCTTGGCGCCCGCTCCCCTATTCGGTATTTTCCAAGCGACGAACAATGGCTCTCAGGCACATTACTAAATTTAGGATTCTCCTTTGTGAAATCGTTGTTCCACGGGTTGTCACCACTTCCATGTCCAACTAAACAAATATGGTCGATGGTGTCTTTCGCAAAATCCCAAATCACCAAACGATTAACCCCAGAATGCAGACTCATATCGATTAAAATGGCGAAATCAGTATTGTAGTTTTTCGATTGACAAAATTCTAGAGCTTCTTTGGCTTTCTTCCGCGTTTTTTCGATGTCTAGTTTCGGTTTAACTATTTCTTCTGGTTCTTCCCCAGTAGCTTGCTGCACATTATCAATTTCCTGAGCGACGAAATCACATGAGCTCAAAGAAAATAGCGCAATTGCTAGACATAAAAGGTAATTCATAGGTTTTACATTTGGTTTAATAGTTCCTTTTGCCTCTGTACAACTTTGCTTTGGATAAGTTCGAAATTCCCTTCATTGGCTAATACGATGTTTATCAATTGAGTGGTTGGACTTTTAGGCTGCCATTGCTTAAAGGCGGCAAATTCAACCTTATTTTCTTCATAAATATGTCCATCGGAATACTCAACTACGGGCGTATTATCCAAACCAATGACATACCACAATTGATAATTCCTCAACTTGTTTTTAACTTCTACTTTCAAACTGCTTTTCGGATACCTTTTGAGGTGATTTTCCCACATGACGATAAGCACCGACAATTCATGAAATGAAATAACCAATCCAGCATCGGCCGTTATCAATTTATGGTCTTCGCGTTCGACATTCGTGATGTACTCTTCGAAATCATTCGTAACGCGTCCGCTGAATAAAGAAGTGTATTCAGATGGTTTTATGCGTATTTCGGTATATCCCTCACCCACATCTTGGAATTGAAGACCATGCGAGCGATATTTCTTGATTTTCTTCCCGTATTTTCCGTTGATGTCATATCCATAATTGACCGTTCTCAGTCCTTCATAATCATCCAACATCTCTATCTCTTTGGTATTGATTATTTCGATCAACTTATGGTTTTCTTTTCTGAAATCTAAATACAATTGATTGGCAAATTGAGGTGTGCAAGATTCTAGCTTCAATCGCAATGCTCGTTTTCGTTCTTTAAAATCGGCTAGATAGTCTTCAATTGTGACCAGTTCTTTTTGCTGTTTTTCTACAACCGCGGCAGTATCCTTTTGTGGAATTTCTATTGCTTCGGACTCGGATTCTGGTTTTTCCTTTTCAATTTGCTTTTCACCTGAATTACAGGAAACCATTAGAAAAGCGATGAAAAAGTATACAATTCGAATTGGTTTTTTCATGATTCTAAAGTAAGAAAGATATTCAAGGAACGGTTTTCTTTAACCTGATTTAAGAAAAATTGATAAACTTGTGATAAATACGATTTTATGTCCGACCACAACGAAAAACGGAGTTTACTCGCTCAATTGATTAAAATGGCCAAGGCCGATAAAGAAGTCAAACAAAGTGAATTTCAATTTTTATTTTCTATTTCACAGCAATTGGGGTTTCCAGATGATGAGTTCAGAGAACTTTTTGAGGAAAACATCACCTTTGAGCCACCCAAATTTGAAGCGGATCGCATTATTCAATTTCACAGATTGGTACTTCTCATGAACGTAGATCAAGAAATCGATTCCGAAGAATTGCAGCTGATTCGCACGGCTGGCATCCGTTTGGGATTAAATCCGCTTGCGGTTGCCGAAGTTCTGGATACCATGCACAAACATCCAAACAGTATGATTCCACCGATGAACTTAATTGGGATTTTTAAGACGTTTCATAACTAAGGTGAGAGTTGCGAGTTGTGAGTTATGAGTTATGAGTTATGAGTTATGAGTTATGAGATAAATCTTTTTTTCTGTTTGGTGCTG
>CBFIBY010000024.1:19307-22267 GCA_965660955.1 Crocinitomicaceae bacterium
TACGACTCAGTAATTTCCGGCAATTTTTTTTCTGTACTTCGCGACTAGGTCGTAGGCTTTGTCCATTAACCACTGCGGCAAAATGAGAAATATGCGTAACATTGAATACGGAAACCTTAGATTTTTCGCCGTCCTAAAAGCCGCTTCTGATTTTTGATACACCACTCCATTTTCGCTATAGAAGAAAGTGTTCAAGTCAGGTTGCGGTAAATTGCGCTCCTCAAAATAACGTTCTGCAAATTTCGATTGCAAGGTGCAAAAGTGAATTTCACTGTGTTTTTCGAAACGCAAAATGAGTTGAACGCTCCGGTTGCACAAACCGCAATCGCCGTCGTAGAAAACTATTTTTTGGGGTGTTTTGTTCACTTTGTAAAGGTAGCTAAAATCTCCCCTTTGGAGCCGGCCTATATTTAACGATGTTTAAGCTAAATATTTAAAAAGAAACCTTCTTTAAAGATTGAATTCGTTGCCTGCAAAAAATTATATTTTATATCAAGTTTAACTTTTAGAATAAAAAAGGCAGCTTCAACAAAAGTAGTTCCCTCCCCCTCGGTCCCCCTTCCAACCGTTGTTGGAAGGGGGAAGGGAAACAAAACAAATTCCTTATATTTGCCGAAAAATTTAAATAATGAAAAACGTAGCAGTTATCGGAGCGGGAACCATGGGAAATGGTATCGCACATACTTTCGCACAATTTGGATACAAGGTTAGTTTAATCGATGTTCAAGCGGCTTCTTTGGAAAAAGGAATGGCGACAATCGGGAAAAATCTAGACCGAATGGTGGCGAAAGAAAAGATTACTGAAGCACAAAAAGCCGAGACTTTAACGAACATTACCACCTTCACAGATACCAACGAAGGTGTTAAAGGAGTTGATTTGGTCGTTGAGGCCGCGACTGAAAATGTAGACTTGAAATTGAAGATTTTCAAAAGTTTGAGTGATGCTACGCCTGAAAACGTGATTCTAGCAACAAATACCTCATCCATTTCTATTACGAAAATTGCCGCGGTTACCAATCGTCCAGACAAAGTAATTGGAATGCACTTCATGAATCCAGTACCCGTAATGAAATTGGTTGAAATCATTCGTGGCTATTCGACGTCCGACGAAGTAACGAATACTATCATGGATTTGTCGAAGAAGCTTTCAAAGATTCCTGTTGAAGTGAACGATTACCCTGGATTCGTTGCCAACCGTATCTTGATGCCGATGATCAACGAAGCAATATATACCTTGTATGAGGGTGTGGCTGGCGTTAACGAAATCGACCAAGTGATGAAGCTAGGAATGGCGCATCCAATGGGGCCATTGCAATTGGCTGACTTTATTGGACTGGACGTTTGCTTAGCGATATTGAACGTACTACACGATGGTTTTGGTAATCCGAAATACGCACCTTGTCCTCTTCTGGTGAATATGGTCACTGCTGGTAAAAAAGGAATCAAAACTGGAGAAGGTTTTTATTCTTGGGGACACGGAACGAAAGATTTAATCGTTGCGGATAACTTTAAGAAATAAATAAGATTAGACGATAGAATAAATCCTCTTGAGCGATCAAGGGGATTTTTTATGGACAAGAAAATTTTCTAAACTACTTTGTGAAAAGCTCGTGAATAAACTCACCTCTACTCGTTGGCATATTCAATCCTAAAATTGCTGCAGCTGTTGCCGTAATATCCGTCATTTCATATTCTTTCGAAACTACTTTACCCTTGGCGAAATCTGGACCCAAAGCCACTAAACTTATTCGTCGGCAGCAATCGCAACCACCACCATGCGACTTAAATCCGTCTTTGTGTCCGTCGCAATGACGTCCATGATCATTCGTAATAAAAAGCGCCGTTTTATTCCTATAAACGGGATCATTCTGTATCATATTCCACAAATCCAACGCTTGCTGATCCGTACTTTGAATTCCTTTCAAATACTTTTCCCAATTGTTTGCATGACCTTGAACATCTGGTTCCAATAAATTCAATAACATCAGTCGAGGGTGGAAATTCGTAATTACACTATCAACAATTTCCATTGTATACGGATCTTTTCCATACCCAAAACCTTCCCCACTCGGTCCACACCATGTTCTGGCCAAATAGTTATTCTCCCAACCCTTGTAGCGAGAATTAGCGATTATATCAAGTTTCCCTTTCGAAGTGATGATCCAAGCGTCATTGTAATTGCGCTTTTTCTCTTTCATATAATACTGAAAGATGCTCGGAAATTTTGGTACTTCCAATCCACTGTTTTCTACCTTTTGATAGCGTCCTGTTGTGATAGAAGCATGTCCAGCATTCGTAAACGTTGAACCATTGTTGTAAAAATGCTCGAAAAAAGTCGCTTGCGGCAACAAACTATCTCTAAAATTGGGAATGTATTTCATGGTCGGCTCACCAAATGTTTCAGTATACCGAGGACCGTCAATCACAAGAATAATAACGTTTTCAGCCTTAAACTTCAGGTTTAAATCTTCAAGTAATGGTTGAGAAACAGATTGCTTCCCGAAAAAAAGAAATCCTCCAGCAGGAAGTAATCCAGCAAGGGTTAGGGCAACAATTACGGCGGTCTTCATGCTGTTAAATTAAGGGAATTTGAGCCATTGTCGCAAGCCCGGAAATCTTTTGTCTGTGTTTCAAACGTATTCTGCTTTTTATTGCAATGCAAATTTAGTGAATTCATTGGGTTTTTCGTGTAACGGATGTTTCGAATAGTTTTCACTCACTTCGTCCGCCCATACCGCTTGAAATAACGAAAGGCCGCCAATCCACCAACAATAGAAAAGATTGTTAGCATCCAAAAGACATTCTGATGTCCTTCGATTCCAGGTGATTCATCCAACAAATAACCCATCGCGGGACCGGCGAAAATATCGGGTGTGTAGCCTATTAAGGAAATGATTCCGACGGCAGTTCCTGTCAACGCCAAAGGAATCTGACCTTGCTTCATGACACCAAAGTACAAT
>CBFIBY010000025.1:0-21436 GCA_965660955.1 Crocinitomicaceae bacterium
GTTTCAATTCTCAATTTGTGGGCTAAAAAACCACCTCCAACATGAACAAAGATTCCAGAATTAGCATTAGGACTTAGAACAGGAAATATTTTCCCCACCGCGAGATTCGTGTTAAAACCTCTAGAATTGAAGATGACAATCGCTATATCTCCATTCTCATCTGTAATATTTCCTTTCGAGTCTCGTAAACCAACAAGGGGGTCCGACATATTTATTCTATTGCCAAATAGGAAGTTGGCATCCACTCCCCAAAACCAATTTCTATTCGTTTTATATCCTGCAAGAAGACCAATATGATTTAAAAATCCATATCGATCCTTAAGGTCAGCACCCGTCCAATTTCCCCCGTAATGCAAAGCAACAATTGGAGTCCCAATAATTGAGTCTTTAACATTTCGTTGAGTTAATCCAGAAATCTGGAAACCAAGCAGGAAGATGAAGAAGAGAAAAATCGTTTTATTCATTGTACAAAATTACAATCTTTTTTGGAAGATTTTGGAATATTGATTGTACGGTAGAATTCGCTAATTAAAAGGTTTGATGCAGGTTAAAAAAGACTGCGAACACAATATAAACCATAACTTTATGTTATATTTGCAACCCAAAAATTAGGAACAAAAAACGCCCTGAATGAAAAAAATTCAAATGGTTGATTTGATTTCGCAATACGCTGACATTAAGGCAGATGTAGATGTGGCAATCAATAATGTAATTGAAAAGGCACAATTCATAAACGGTCCAGAAGTCGTCGCATTTCAAGCGGAACTTGAAAAATATTTATGCGTAAAACATGTTATCCCTGTTGCAAATGGAACAGATGCACTTCAAATTGCATTGATGGCACTCGGATTAAAACCTGGAGACGAAGTAATAACACCGTCATTTACGTATATCGCAACAACGGAAGTAATGGCCCTTCTTGGGTTGAAACCGATTTTTGTTGATGTAGACAAGGACACGTTTTGTATAGACCCAAACGAGATTGAAAAAGCGATCACCTCAAAAACGAAAGCAATTGTTCCAGTTCATTTGTACGGCCAAGCTTCGGACATGGATAGTATAATGGAGATTGCCAATAAACATAATCTCTATGTAGTTGAGGATAACGCTCAAGCGATTGGTTGTGATTATACCTCAAAGAACGGCGTAGTAAAAACAGGGGCAATTGGTCACATTGGTTGCACGTCATTCTTTCCATCGAAAAATTTGGGTTGCTATGGAGATGGCGGAGCAATGTGCACAAATGACGACGAATTAGCTGCAAAAATTAGAATGATCGCTAATCACGGTCAAAGCAAAAGATATTATCATGATGTTGTCGGGTGTAATTCTCGATTGGATAGTATTCAAGCAGCTGTTTTGAGAATAAAGCTCAGGAAGTTGGAGGAGTACAATGATAATCGACGAGCCGTTGCCGACGCATATGACAAACATTTCAGTCAGTTTGATGAGATTAAAACACCCGTTCGTTCTCCAAAGTCAAAACATGCCTTCCACCAGTATACAGTGCAATTAGAAGGGTTGGACAGAGATAAGATGCAAGCGTATTTAGCTGAACGTGATATTCCTTCTATGATTTACTATCCAGTTCCGGCCCATAAACAGAAAATGTTTGCTCATTTCGGCAGTGCTGCAACAAATTTACCAGTAACTGACTTTTTAACAGAGCGTGTTATTTCATTTCCAGTACATACCGAAATGGAAGAAGATCAATTGAATCACATTTGCAATACAATAGGTGATTTTGTAAAAGAGAACAGATAATGAAGAAAATTGCTGTTATCGGAACGGGTTATGTTGGTTTGGTTTCAGGAACATGTTTCGCTGAAACCGGAAATGATGTAGTTTGTGTAGATATATATGAACAGAAAGTTGAAAAATTGCGTAATGGTGAAGTTCCCATTTATGAGCCACACCTGGATGTTGTTTTTGAACGAAATATAAAAGAAAATCGACTGCGATTTACCACGGATTTAGCCGAAGCAGTCGAATTTGCCGAAATAATTTTCCTGGCTTTGCCAACTCCTCCTGGAGAAGACGGTTCAGCTGATTTGAGTTACGTATTGGACGTTGCCGATAAATTGGGGAAATTGATAAAAAATTATAAAGTAATTGTTGATAAATCAACAGTGCCAGTAGGAACAGCAGAAAAAGTAGAGGCGGCAATTGCTGCTAACGCAACTGTTGAATTTGCTGTTGTCTCGAATCCTGAATTTTTACGTGAAGGATTTGCGATTGACGATTTTTTAAATCCTGACAGAGTTGTTGTAGGAACATCTGATCCACGAGCGGCGAAAATCATGGGAGAATTATATAAACCATTTGTCCGCGATGGCCATCCTTTGATAATCATGGATGAAAAGTCAGCAGAATTGACGAAGTATGCGGCAAATGCATTTTTGGCAACGAAGATAACCTTCATGAACGAGATCGCCAATTTCTGTGAGAAGGTTGGCGCGGATGTTGATTTTGTGCGTAAGGGGATTGGTTCAGATTCTAGAATTGGACACAAGTTTCTTTATCCTGGAATTGGATTTGGAGGTTCTTGTTTCCCGAAAGACGTAAGCGCATTGTTGAAAAGTGGTAAACAAGTCGGTTATAATTTTGAGATTATCAACAGTGTTCTGGAGGTGAATGAAAAGCAAAAAGTAACGATGGTTCAAAAGATAAAGGATCAATTCGGAACCGACCTAAGTGGACGTCATTTTGGCTTATGGGGATTGGCTTTTAAACCAGACACGGACGATATTCGAGAAGCGTCTGCACTGTATATAATTGATGAATTACTTCAATTGGGTGCTACGATTACGGCGTATGATCCGGAAGCCATGGACAATGTTAAAAGCCTATTGGGAGATAAAATCCAGTATACGGACAATCAATACGACGTTTTGAATGATGCAGATGCTCTATTGATAGCAACAGAGTGGGGAACTTTCAAAAATCCAGACTTTTCAAAAATTAAAGCGAGCCTTAAAAATCATATCATTTTTGACGGCAGAAATATTTATGAATTGGATCAAATGAAAAGTTTGGGCATTCAATATTTCTCTGTTGGTAGACAAATTGTTGAAAAAGCAAACTAATGGCAGATAGAAAACGCATATTAATTACGGGTGCCGCTGGATTCTTAGGGTCTCATTTATGTGACTTTTTTGTGAAAAAGGACTTTTTTGTAATTGGGATGGACAATCTGATAACAGGTCGTTTAACGAATATTGAACATCTTTTTCCTTTGGAGAATTTTGAATTTTATAATCATGATGTTTCAAAATTCATTCATGTTTCGGGAGAGTTAGACTATATTTTGCATTTCGCTTCTCCAGCAAGCCCTATTGACTATTTAAAAATCCCAATTCAAACCTTAAAGGTTGGTTCGTTAGGTATTCACAATTGTCTAGGATTAGCAAAAGCTAAAAATGCGAGAGTTTTAATTGCTTCCACTTCTGAGGTATACGGTGACCCAAATGTTCACCCTCAGCCAGAAGAATATTGGGGAAATGTAAACCCAGTTGGACCTCGAGGTGTTTACGACGAGGCGAAAAGATTCCAAGAGGCAATTACGATGGCATACCATACATTTCATGGTATTGAAACAAGAATCGTTAGAATCTTCAATACATATGGACCGCGAATGCGTCTGAATGACGGTCGTGTATTGCCTGCTTTTATTGGACAAGCTTTACGTGGAGAAGATTTAACCGTTTTTGGTGACGGCTCTCAAACAAGGTCTTTCTGTTATGTCGACGATTTGATAGAAGGTATTTATCGATTACTCTTGAGTGATTATGCTCAGCCGGTAAACATCGGAAACCCAGATGAAATATCAATCGCTGATTTTGCTGAAGAAATTATTAAATTGACAGGAACCGACCAAAAAGTGATTTACAAAGATTTGCCAGTCGATGATCCAAAACAAAGACAGCCTGACATAACAAAGGCAAAGGAGATATTAGGTTGGTCACCAAAAGTTTCTCGAAGTGAAGGATTGAAGATTACGTATGATTATTTTAAAGGTTTGTCTGAAGAAGAATTGAATCGAGTAGATCATAATAATTTTGATAAATATATAATTCGATAATGGAATATTTTGCTCACGAAACGGCTATCGTAGATGATGGATGTCAAATTGGTGAAGGAACCAAGATTTGGCATTTTTCACATATCATGCCTAATTGTAAGATAGGCGAACGGTGCAATATTGGGCAAAATGTTGTTGTTTCTCCAGAAGTAGTTTTGGGTAAAAATGTCAAGGTTCAAAATAACGTCTCGATTTATTCAGGCGTTATTTGTGAAGACGATGTTTTTCTTGGGCCATCAATGGTTTTTACAAACGTAATAAATCCTAGAAGCGCAATAATTCGAAGAAATGAATATTCGAAAACGATAGTAAAAAGAGGAGCTTCTATAGGGGCCAACGCTACTATCGTTTGCGGACACGATATTGGTGAGTTTGCTTTTATCGGGGCAGGAGCTGTGGTAACAAAAGAAGTTCCCGCATACGCATTAGTTGTAGGAAATCCTGCGCGTCAAATGGGGTGGATGAGCGAGAATGGTCAGAAGTTGATTTTTGATGCAAGCGGAATGGCCGTATGTTCAGAAAGTCAAGATAAATACAAGTTGGAAGAAGGAAAAGTGGTAAAATTATAATCCATGAGCACAGATAATTCGAAAGTAAAATTTGCCGTAGTTGGCGCAGGTCATATCGGAAAGCGTCATGCAGAAATGGTTCGTCGTGAAGAGGAAGCAGAGCTAGTGGCCATGGTAGATGTTCGTTCCAAAGAGGAATGTGATGCAGAAGCATTCGATGTTCCATTTTTCAGAACGATTGAAGAATTGGTCGCTTCGGGATTGGACTTTGATGTGGTCAATATTTGCACTCCAAATGGCTTGCATGCTAAGCAAAGTTTGGAGGCTCTCAGTGCGAAAAAGCACGTTGTTGTTGAAAAACCAATGGGGTTGAGTAAAGACAATTGTGAAAAGGTCATTTTCAAAGCACTTCAAGAATCAAGACAAGTCTTCTGCGTTATGCAGAATCGATATTCACCGCCATCTGAGTGGATCAAAGAGATTGTATCAAATGGAACGTTGGGAGATATATTCATGGTTCAATTAAACTGTTATTGGAATCGTGATAGTCGTTACTACAAATCTGATGGATGGAAAGGTTCAAATGAATTAGATGGAGGGACATTGTTTACGCAATTCTCTCACTTCATAGATATTATGTATTGGTTATTTGGTGATATTGACAATATTCAAGGGAAATTTGCTGATTTCACACATAAAGAATCAACTGATTTTGAGGACTCAGGAATCGTTAATTTTGATTTCGTTGATGGAGGAATGGGATGTTTAAATTATTCGACTGCCGTTGCCGAGAAAAACTTAGAATCCTCAATGACAATAATAGGTTCAAAAGGTAGTGTCAAAATTGGAGGGCAATACATGAATGAGGTTGAAGTGTGTAACATCCCAGGATATGAAATGCCAGAATTGAAGGAGTCAAATCCTGCAAATGATTATGGACCCTATAAGGGTTCAGCGGCAAATCATAACTTTGTCATAAAAAATGTAATAGATACCATTAAAGGTAGAACAACAATAACCACCAATGCCCTAGAAGGTCTAAAGGTGGTAGAAATAATAGAAAGAATATATAAAGTAAGAAATGAGCAACTCAATTTACAATAAGTTAGTCGGAAAAGAGGAGACATTAGCCGTAGTAGGATTAGGATACGTCGGTTTGCCGATTGCATTAGCATTTGCAAAAAAAATAAAGGTTGTCGGATTCGATATTAATGAAGAACGCGTTGAAATGATGCGTAATAGTATTGACCCAAGTCAGGAGCTAGAATCTTCGGCGTTCGAAGGTTGTGATATTGAATTTACTGCGGATTTGGAAGACCTTAGAAAAGCTAAGTTCTATGTTGTTGCAGTACCAACCCCAATTGATGAACACAATTTGCCAGATTTGACACCTCTTTTGGCGGCTACAAGAACAGTTTCAAAAGTTCTAAAAAAAGGAGACTATGTTGTTTTTGAATCAACTGTTTATCCGGGGTGTACAGAAGAAGATTGTATCCCGTTGATGGAAGAAATAAGTGGATTGAAATGGAAGGAAGATTTTAAAGTTGGATATTCACCTGAGCGAATCAATCCAGGAGATCAAGTACATACTTTACAGAATGTTGTGAAAGTAGCTTCTGGCTGCGGGCCAGAATCGGCTGAAGAAATAGCGTTGACATATGAATTAGTTGTGGATGCTGGTGTGCACCGAGCGAGTTCCATTAAAGTTGCTGAAGCAGCCAAGATTATTGAGAATACGCAACGTGACGTAAACATTGCATTGATAAACGAACTTTCATTAATTTTCAATCGTCTTGATATTAATACATACGAAGTATTAGAAGCTGCTGGAACGAAATGGAATTTCTTAAAATTCTTCCCTGGGTTGGTAGGCGGACACTGTATCGGAGTTGATCCATATTACCTGACACACAAGGCCCAACAATCAGGATACCATTCCAAAGTGATAACGAGTGGACGATACGTAAATGATTCCATGGGATTTTATATCGGTAAACAAACAGCGAAGAAAATAATTGCACAAGGCAAGCACATTCAAGATGCGAAAGTTTTGGTTATGGGAGCAACATTTAAAGAAGATGTGAGCGATATCCGTAATTCGAAAGTAATTGATGTAATAAAAGAGTTGAAATCATTTCAAGTTCAAGTAGATGTAATTGACCCACACGCTTCTTCGGAAGAAATGGAACATGAATACGGCGTGTCTTTGATTACTGAGCGCGGAACAGATTATGATGCAGTTATAGTAGCCGTGAACCATAAAGAATATTTAACATTAGACGAGACTTTCTTTAAATCCATTTCAAAAGATGGAAAAGGAATTTTAGTTGATATCAAAGGATTATACCGAGGTAAAATCAATGACTTAGAATACTGGAGTTTGTAGATTTGTACTTTTTCTTTAGGTTATGCGTTACCGTAATTAAATAAGATGTTTGAACCAGAGCAAATAGACAATAGTAAATTCGAGAAAAGAATTCTTGTAACTGGTGGAGCCGGTTTCATCGGGTCGCACCTTATTCGCCTGTTGGTAAATAAATACCCAAATTACAAAGTGGTTAATTTTGATAAATTGACATACGCTGGTAATTTGGAGAATCTCAAGGATGTTGAAAAGGCTCCGAATTATTTTTTTGAAAAAGGAGACATTTGTATTCGCCATCAAATTGAAAAAGCCTTTTCTGAACACTTCATTAGCGATGTTATTCATTTAGCAGCAGAATCTCACGTAGATCGAAGCATTGAGGGTCCGATGGATTTTGTAATGACAAACGTTGTTGGGACAGTAAACTTATTGCAAGTTGCAAAGGAAAAATGGGAAAAGGGCGGAAATCATGTCTTCCATCATGTTTCTACAGACGAGGTTTTTGGAAGTCTAGGTGATGAAGGGTTGTTTGAGGAAACAACGCCCTATGATCCGCGAAGTCCATACTCAGCTTCCAAAGCGTCTTCGGATCATTTTGTTCGGGCATTTTTTCATACCTATGATTTCCCGATAAAAATGTCGAATTGTTCCAATAACTATGGAAGTCACCATTTCCCGGAAAAGCTGATTCCATTGATGATCAATAATATTTTAAACAACAAACCTTTGCCTGTTTACGGAAGAGGAGAAAATATAAGAGATTGGCTTTGGGTGGAAGATCATGCCCAAGCCATTTGCGCTATTTTTCACAAGGGAAGAGTAGGTAAGTCCTATAATGTAGGAGGTTTAAATGAATGGACGAACTTGGAGTTAGTGAAGTATTTGTGTAAGGTAATGGACAAGAAATTGAATCGCCCTGAAGGTGAGAGTGAAAAGTTAATTACCTATGTAAAAGATCGGGCGGGACATGACATGCGATACGCGATTGATGCCACTAAATTAGAGAAAGAAATTGGCTGGAAACCCTCTGTAACCTTCGAAGAAGGATTGGATAAAACTGTGGAATGGTATTTGCTAAATAGGGACTGGATTGAACATGTAACAAATGGAGATTACCAAACTTATTATGAGAATATGTACGAAAAACGCTAGAAATGGGAATTTTTAGTGGACTATTCGGAAAAAAGGATTGTCCAGAATTTAACTACGGAGAACTAAGAACTGATATGCACAGTCATTTAATTCCAGGAATTGATGACGGTGCAAGATCAATGGAAGACACCCTTGAAATGCTTCACGGTTTTAAAGATTTGGGGTATTCAAAAATCATCACAACTCCACATATAAAATTAGGCAGTTTTGAAAATACAACCGAAATTATTCGCGTTGGCGAGGCTGATGTCAAGAAAGCAATTGAAGAGCACAACATAAATATTGAATTCGAGGTTGCGGCAGAGTATTATTTTGATTATAGCTTCATTGAACGAATAGAAAAAGATGATATTCTTAGTTTTTCTAATGGGCATGTGCTAGTTGAATATTCCTTTCGACAGCGACCTATGGGGTACGAGGAAATGATATTTGCTCTACAAATGAAAGAATATAAACCTATTATTGCTCACTTCGAACGGTATCCCTATTATCACGGAAGTGCGAAGAAGGCAGCTAAATTGCGTGATCGTGGGGTGAAAATTCAGGTAAATATTTTATCTCTTTTTGGTCATTACGGACCAGATGTGCAAAAACAGGCAGCGCTCTTGATTAAAGAAAATCAGGTGGATTTGTTAGGGTCAGATTGTCATCGAATCGACCACTTGAATATATTAAAAGAAAACGCCAGAGATCCATTGTTGCACAAAGCGTTAGAATTGGATTTGAAGAACAGTTCGCTTTAGGCAATTCTACCGTCTTTTATAAAAAAGGTAGATTTCAAGGAGAATCAAATTTAAAATCCATCCACCCCAAGCAATAATGCGGGTCGTATCCATTGGTGGCAATTCCCAGACGGAAACGATTACCCATTTTAAAAGACGTAAGCTAATGGCCGACAAGGTCAAAGCGAAGCTTCGATGCATGAAAACTCTATGCTTTTGAAAGTCTTTTTGTTTCGCATAGATAAGTGCTTTGTAGGTGAAAATGAACCAAATCACAGCCAAAATTATAAAACCTAGTTGTGCGTTGATTCCACCATTTGCGTAATAGCCCATCAGTAATCCGGATGGTGCGGCGAAAACAAGAATCAATAGCACGTAAGTTTTGCCTAGATTTCTATGTAGTTTTTTAAATTGATTTCGGAGTGTTCGAGAAAACTGGAGAAGCCCAATCAGTAACACAAAAATGCTCGTATACACATGTGTGAAAAAAGCAATTTGGTAATGAGGCAAAGCTATTTCTTTTTGCTTTATTCGAAGAAAGGCAACGTCAAAATCTATCGGAACATATTGAGCCGTTATCAAAATCATAAGATAACTGAAGTAGACTAGGAAAGTATAAAACAGAACTTTAAACTTTCGTTGCCAAAAAAAATGGGCGAATGAATTCATTTATCCACGACCAAAATAATCGTAATACTCTTCCGCATTTTTCTCATAACGCAGCAGGAGTTGAATGTTCTTCTTTTCAATGTCGGTCAACTCTTTCTTTATGTCCGTATGAACGGGAATGTACCAAGGTTGCGCATCAAAAAACACGCGATAAATTCTGCTTTTGTAGGAGTATCCATGACGCGCATAAATCGTATTTCGAATGATTTGTAGGTCGCCACGCTTAAGGTTCTCAACATTTTTTTTCTTGAGTAATTTTTCCGATGCGTTGATTTCGTATATTTTGTTCGTTGAACTCGCATAAGTGTTTTCTATCCATGAATCCATCTCATCATCAATTACTACATCATAACCTTCAGATGAAACTTTGTTCCAATTGGCGTAGGGTTTTGCGTATGTCAGTTGAACACTAGGGTTGTAGTTATATGTTTTGCGAGTGAGTTCATATTTCCGATTTGATATATCGATTTTTTTGAATGATTTCCAATGGCCAGACAATTTGCCTTCAGAAATTGAGAAGGAAAATGTGCCGTCGTATTTGTCGTCCCCAGGTTCTGACACTTTTATTTTATAACTCCTTTCATCATAGGAAATTATGTTGCCATGAAAAGGTCTGTCATTTCCAGCAACAACACTATGTCCAATCACACTATCGTCAATGATTTTATCTATGGAGATATTGATTTTGTTAGTTCTGTTCCAGTGAAAACCCTCGTTAAGATGTATGCCTTTTTCAAATTTTTGGTCACTGTCAAGTTTGTCCGGCTCAAAATCCCCCACCCAAAAACCCAAACACGCATTTTCCACTTTACTTGTAGATTGATTGATCTTGCGCTTTCTATCAATTGGAATTGAACCCTCATTGTTATCATCTTCTGAAACACGAGTTCCATCTTCTATCTCAATCTCAGCGTCTTCATTCTTAATCTCTCCACCACATGAAGTAAAAAGTAAAATTCCAAAAAGTATGTAGATCGTTTTCATCTTTTTCTTTTAAAAGTAAATATTTTCCTTAAACTCATAACTCATAACTCATAACTCATAACTCATAACTCATAACTCATAACTCAACTACCTACCATGGTAAATAATTTTCGTACCTTTGGTAAAAAAATAGTATGACGTACGCAATCGTTTTAATATTAGTCGCATTATCGATAACCTTATGGAGAACACATGGCAGAGACCAGTATCAGCTGATGGCTGTTCTTCAGTCTACTCTTGCCATCTGTGCATTTTGGGTTATTGGAGATGATATTACCTCAGGAAATGGAGTACTTCTGTTCTCCTTTTTAGCGGGATTGCTTTTGATTCATTTTGTTATTTCTAGATTTTGGAAAAAGAAAAATGCTTGGTTCCCACCGCTCTTCATTCTTCTTTCTTCTGGTTTGTTTTATCTCGTGCAAAATGAACTTTTTACGTTCAACGAATTTACGGTTTCACTGACTACTTTGCCAGTTGTTTTATTGCCATTTTTGGGTTCTATCATTGTTCCAGTTGCCGACATGAAGGAGAAAGTATTTGGAGATTTCTTTAAGATTGATTTTAAGAATAGACGTGGAATTTCAAGGGCTGTATATGTGTTTTTAATTGGTTTATTCGTTTTTCTTGGTCATTTCACGGCTTCGTATATAGGTGTCGCCTTGGTTGTCGTCGGATTTGGAGCAAACTTGTTTTACAATAAAAAATCAGGAGCACTATGGAATATGTATCTCGGACTAATAGCCTTATTACTTATTGGTCATATGGCGCAAATAGGAATTGTAAAAACAAGTGATTTATTGCAGGGAAGAGTACTTGAAGGTTTGTTCTTTGGAGGTTTTGTAAGCCTAAGTGTAAATACATTCGGAAGAGCGAAAAAGAACAAGAATGTCGCAACACTAATCTCTTGGTTATTAATTCTCATTGTTCCTTCCATTTTGATATTCCTCGGGACTCAGTTTGTCAGTTTAGGCGGCGCAGATGCGTTTATAGGTTTGATGGTTGGTTTCGCTTTTGCTGCATTTCTAGGGATCAATACACGAAAAAACAGCAGCTTACTCGGAGTTTATTTTGCACTTGGGATTTTCCTATTACCCATGACAATTAATGAGGAACTGGAAAACATGACAACTATTTCAGTACCGAGTGAGAATAAATCAGATGGAAATAAAGAAGAGGTCAAAAAAGAAAAAGAAGTCGATATTTTTGAGGTTGCAGGTAAGGAAATTGATTTGGAAGGTGTGCATGATATCAATTCTAAAAACTCCCAATTGACATTTAAATTGGGGCCAGCAGGAGGAATTACAAAAGGAGCATTTAAATCTTTTTCTGGTTCTTTTGATTTTTCAAGTGACAAGATAAACGTTAATCTTCCCGTTAAAGAGTTGACTACTTTTGTGAAAATGCGGGACGAAGAACTAATGGGCGTAGATTATTTTAATGAACCAAAATTTCCCATGATGAGGTTTGTTTCAAATAAAATGGAATTGACAGGAGACAAGTATATCGTTGATGGGAAATTCACGATGATGGGAATTGAAGTTGAAAAAACAATAGAAATGAAATACTTGGGAAAAATAAGCGAAGGTGGTGCGCCTATTTTTGTTGGTAAAGCAGAAGTGGATCGCACAAAGCACGGTATGAAATCAGATCCAAAAGAAGGGGATATTGTGAGCTTAACTTTTAAAGTAGAGTTAGAATAATTCGAATCATTAGAAGTAGAGCCAACTTCCGCTCACTCCATTTCTAGCAATTATCAAAGTAGGAAAAGGAATTTTCACATAGTGCAAGGGGCGTAATATCATCCTCAACCATTTTCGCTTAATCGGTAATTCGCGAACATCAATATCCAAAGAAAAAAGAAGTTGACGTGAAGATTGAAAAATGGCATTGTCTGAAACAAAAAACTCTTCAGAGCCGACTAACTTTTGATCCACGCTATATCCGATTGAAAAACAAGCCCAAGCTGGAAGAAACCAATTATCCATAAACTTTTTTGGAGAAAAGGAGAGCCAATAACTTTGACCATTATAATCTTTCAATAAACGTTCCGTAAAGTTGCTTCCTAGCACTTCGGGTCGGTAATCTGCATAGTCTGTTGGATGATATGAAAATTTCAAAAGCATTCTTTGTTCATTCCAAAGCAATTGCTGACTTAAAAAGAAAACCGAACCTATCCCATTCGCAGCCATATCGCACCATGAAAAACCCCAATCTGCATTTCGGCCATCCAATACTTCCAAAGTCGTTTGAAATCCAAGTCCTATACCAGCTCCTATCCAAGCGCTTTTTTTGTCAGAAATTCCACTCCATCGAAACAGTCGGTAATTTGCCTCACTCAAATGAGCGGTGGTATAGATGTGTCCAACCTTATCCATTTGGAGCCAATCTGAACAATCGTCAAAGGTGTGAAACTTTGTTTTTTGAAATTCGTCATACCAAATTTGCGATAAGCCAATTGTTCCTGTCAACCAAGTGGCGCCTATAAATGAACTAGCAAACGCTACACGTTTATTGTTGAGTGTATCGCTTTTCTCCCAGATAGATGATCTTTGACTTAGAGCGTTTGAACAAATAAATAAAAACAGAAGAATTGAAATCAATCGATTCATATGGCCAAAATACAATAAACTTGCACGAAAATTGTTAACATCTATCTAGAATAGGACTCAAAACAGGCAAAAGAATACCTTATTTTTGAATCTTTAAAAATTGAATTAGACATATGAACGCGATACGAAAAGATTGGACAGAAATTAAAACAAATGATAGCTGGGCTATTTTCAAGATAATGTCCGAATTTGTGGAAGGCTACGAGCGAATGGCACGTATAGGACCTTGCATTTCTATTTTCGGTTCTGCACGCACAAAACCGGATAATGAATACTACAAACTGGGAACAGAAGTTGCAGCCAAATTAGCAGAAGCGGGATATGGAACTATTACAGGTGGAGGTCCAGGAATTATGGAAGCCGCCAATAAAGGAGCGCAAGAAGGGGGCGGAAGATCCGTTGGATTAAATATTGATCTTCCTTTTGAGCAAAATCACAATCCATATATTGATCAAGAACATAATCTTGAGTTTGATTATTTCTTTGTTAGAAAAGTTGTTTTTGTAAAATATTCTCAAGGATTTGTTGTTCTGCCTGGAGGTTTTGGAACCTTGGATGAACTTTTTGAAGCATTAACCTTAATTCAAACAAAGAAAATTAACCGTAGACCCGTTGTTCTTATGGGCAAAAGTTATTGGACAGGTCTAATGCAATGGGTGGAAGAGCAAATGCTGTCCAAAGAAGCAAATATTAGCGAAAAGGATTTGGATTTATATACGATTGTGGATACCGCTGATGAGGCAGTTCAGTATATTGAAGATTTCTTCAAGTCGCACGCTTTAAAACCAAACTTTTAATTGACCGATAGAAGATATGTTCTGTTTACATAATTTCTATATTTGTCCCTCGAAAATCAATCGATAATGGAGTTTTTAAAAAAATTCGGAAGATATATTCTAACGTGGCATTTCCTGAAGGTTGCCGCTATCATTGCCGTTATCCATGTTGTTGTGATAGGAGGGACAATCTATTATTTGGGTTCTTTCACTAATCACGGGGAAAAAATTTCAGTCCCGAATTTGGAAGGGATCAATGTCAGTAACGTTGCCGCATTGCTTGAAGAGCAAAATCTCAAATTCGAAATAGTAGATAGGGTTTACAATCCTAAACTGGCGGAAGGAACGATCATAGACCAAGACCCGAAAGAGACAAAAATCTCTCAAGTATATGTTAAATCAGGGCGAACAATTCGCATTCGGGTTTCGAAAAGAACTTCATTAGTGGAAATGCCGGGTCTAGTTGATAAATCAGAGAGATTTGCTACCACAGTATTGAAAAACAGGGGTTTGCGATATAAAATATCATATAAAAATACACCTGAATCAAGTGGAGCTGTCATGGAGCAACGCTACAAAGGAAGAAGCATTAAGCGAGGAACAAAAATTCCAGTTGGTTCAATGGTTCAAATTATCGTCGGTCGCTATGAAGGAGGTGAACCAATAAAAGTCATCGATTTATGGGGTCTAACAATAAGTGAGGCACGTGAACGTTTATCAGAGTACCCAGGAATTAACTTTTTTCCTGTTTGTCAAGAATGTGTAACTCGAGAAGATTCATTGCGTGCAAGGATAACTTCCCAAGCACCGGAGTTTTTCTTGGAAGGCGAACAAGCTTTGATGCCCTCCGTAGGGACAGTATCAGCTACTGCCGTATTAAATTTTGTTGACGATCGCCCGAAAAAGGAGAAACCTGAGGATAGTGATAACCCGGACGTTGAAGTCCCTGAATAAGTTATAATTCTTGATGAAACATGTACTAATCTTCTTTTTGTTTTGTTCCACTTCTTCTTACGGACAAATTGAAAAAGAACTTCCCTTAACCACAAACCCGTCTTTAATAAGAAACGGCAATGAACCTTTGGTGTATAGAGCTGGAGCAACATTTGATAGTACTTTTATATATACAACGGATACATTAACGTTGCCTTTTTTTGATGATTTTTCAAAAAATAAATTCCAGACTTACGATGCGAATTACGGAGATCCAGGTGTAACGTTTGATCAAAAATTTGCCTTGCTGGATGTAGGTAGTATTCCACTTCCATCCAATGCGAAATACTCTCTTCAACCAACATATAAAAGAACAGTCACTGACGTAGCAAATAACATTTTTGTAGATACGCTTTTTGCTTCTATCAATATTCAAATAGGTTCATTGGCGACGTATCCTGTGACATACAATTCAACTCCTGTTTATCCGCCTTACATAATTTTTGATACACTCGAATATCCGAACCCGATAGACTCCATCTATCTTACAATAGACATTGTTGAGCAAGATTCGGCAACTCAGTTCTTTTCACCAATTACAGATCCTTCAAAATTATGGTTGGATAGTCGGGCATATCATAACTATCGCTTTGCAGTTGATCCATGGACTATTGGTGTGGCCACCTTTGATGGATTGGATGAAAATGGATATCCCTATTCTTTTGGTGCAAACGGTTCCGATTATGCAGATGTATTAACCTCAAAGCCCATTAACTTGTCAATGGAAAGTATTAGCGATTCAATCTATTTTTCATTCTTGTATCAGAAACAGGGATTTGGGGAAGAGCCGGAATCCAATGATTCTTTGACTTTAGAAATTTACGACCCTACACTTAATCTGTGGAGCAGCGTTTGGGGTGTTAATGGAGGACCAGTGAGCGATTTTGAATCGGTTCATTTACCTATCGTCAATCCAAATTACTTTGCAAATGGATTCCAATTTCGCTTCCGAAACTATGGATCGCTTGCAGGAGGTCTTGATCATTTTCACGTAGATTATGTTGCCATCCGTAAGTTCTCAAATGTGAACGACACGGTTTTTAAAGATTTTGCTTTTGTATATCCAACAGGCTCCTTACTAAAGGATTACACATCTGTTCCTTGGGATCATTACAAGAACAACGCCTCAGGCAAAATGAATGATGCAACGGAAGTTGTGGTTCGAAACGGAAGCAACCTTCCTGAGAACAATCAAGACGGAGATATCGAGATTTCATATGGAGGAATCGTTGAAGGGAACTTCACATTGCCCGCACAAACTTTATCAGGAGGTTCAATTAATTACGCCCCGAAAACAACATATTTTACTTATCACGATTTGTCTGGAGGATATCAATTTGATGTTTCAAAGCCGGGTAAAACACAGACGTTTGACATCCGTACAGCAGCTACAGCACAATTTACCGACTCAACTGTCAACGATACCACCTACACGCAACAGTATTTCGCAGACTATTATTCATACGATGATGGAACGCCGGAAAGAGCTTACAGTTTTAATCCATCTCAAGGCAGATTGGCCATGCAGTTCACGCCGTATGAGGGCGATACTTTGATAGGGGCAAGTATTCATTTTACACCAAGCGTTGTCAATGCAGAGGGAGATTTGTTCGTTTTAACTGTTTGGGATGATAATGGCGGTGTTCCGGGGGATACGCTTTTTCAAGATGATTTAAACTTCCCTAAGCAAGTGGAATATTTAAGCGGATCAAATCGATTTGAGAACTATTATTTCTCTGATTTGACACGTCCGGCTGTTGTGAATGGCCCATTTTACATAGGTTGGAGACAATTTGATGCGAGTACCATGAACGTTGGATTGGATAAAAACAATGATAATTCAGATAAATTATTTTACAGCTTGAACGGCGGTGCAAGTTGGACAAATTCTTCAATCGAAGGAACGGTTATGATTCGCCCAATATTCTCAACAAGTGTCAATTCATTGAACACCCCAGTTATAGAGAAAGAGGAAATCACTTATTTATTGTATCCAAACCCAGCAACAAATCAAGTCACGGTTAGTGCGAATATGGGAAGCGTTTCGGGGCTGGAGATTTTCAATTTACAAGGACGATTAGTCGGTACCTCAGATTCTGAAACGGCTGATGTAAGTTACCTAAATGCTGGAGTATATTTGGTTAGACCACTTGGGTCAGACAAAACACTTCGCTTGATTAAAAAATAATGAGCGAACCAGAAGATAAAAGCCCGGTCGAACAGGAGGACGAGTTATTTGAACATTACCGTTTTAAGGCCGAGCCCGGTTTGGTTGTGTTACGAATTGATAAGTATTTGATGGATCGCATGCCAAATACGACAAGAAATCGCCTTCAAAATGCGGCCAAGAATGGCAATATTCTGGTCAATGGTGTGAAAGTAAAACAGAATTACAAAGTAAAACCACACGACGAAATAAGTATCGTTCTCCCGTATCCGATGCGTGAAATTGAATTACTGCCTGAGGATATTCCAATAGAGATAATCTACGAAGATGATGCGCTAGCTGTAGTTAATAAACCAAGCAGTATGGTAGTTCACCCTGGATATGGAAATTATTCTGGAACGTTAGTCAACGCCTTGATACACCACTTTAATAATCTTCCCGAAAAGTCCGAAGAATTTTTCGGTCGGCCCGGACTTGTTCATCGACTCGATAAACATACGACTGGATTGATGGTGATTGCGAAAACAGAGCACGCATTGACACATCTCGCGAAACAATTTTTTGATCGCAGCACAGAAAGAAGATACCAGGCCTTGGTTTGGGGTGATGTTGCCGAGGCGGGAACAATAACGGGCAATTTAGGACGTTCTTTAAAGAACAGAAAGTTGGTGACTGTGTTTCCCGAGGGAGATCATGGTAAACACGCTGTGACCCATTATAAACCCATAAGAAATTACGGTTTAGTAACATTAGTTGAGTGCAAATTAGAGACAGGTAGAACGCACCAGATAAGAGCGCACATGAAATATATTGGTCACACTTTGTTTCATGATCTCGAATATGGCGGCGATGCCGTTTTAAAAGGAATGAAAAACCAAAAGTACTCTCGTTTTATTGACAATTGTTTCAGTTTAATCGATGGTCAAGCCTTACATGCCAAGACATTAGGATTTGAGCACCCGGTTACAAAAGAGTATATGCGATTTGATTCTGAATTGCCTGAAGGATTTGCGAAAATTCTAGAAAAATGGGAAACATACACGAAAGAGCTGAAGTAGATTTTTTGTTAAATAATTAACGGATTTATTAAAATAATTAGGAAACCAAGCAAAAAAGTCGATTTTATCACTCAAACTATGGGTATTTAAAATTTTCGTATTAAATTCGGGTTCTGTTTTGAATAGGCAGTACACACATTATATTCAACATATATGACTATGAACTTAAGTAAAAACCTTACTATATTTTCACTTATCTTTTTGAGTTTCAGTTTAAACGCTCAAAAAAATTCGCGATTGTACAAAGAAGCTTTGAAGATTTATTACAATGAAAACTATTGTGAAGGAGCTGATAAGTGCGAAGCGGCATACAAGCTTTTGACAAGAAGAGGAGACAAAGCGAAGAAATTAAAAGGAGATATGGCGTATAAAACGGCTACGTGTTATAGAATGACGGAGCGTTTTAAAGATGCGAATGAGTGGTACGAAAGATGTAAGCTACTCGATTATCAAAAAGAAGATCCAGAGGTATTGTTGCACAACGCAGAAATGCTTCAACAAATGGGTGAATTCGAAAAAGCAATTAAAGATTTGGAAGAATATAAAAAGCTTGTTCCAAATGATGTTCTTGCAGACGTTCGAATTCAATCTTGTAAGTCGGCAAAAGATTTTATCGCCAACAAAACGAAGTATGTAGTAGAAAATCAAAGAAACATCAACAAGCCAGAATTTGATATGGCTCCGGTTTTTGGTGATAGAAAAGAATCTCGTTTGTATTTCTCATCAAGTCGTGCCGGAAGCATGGGTGGAGGAACAGATCCTCGTTCGTGTGAGAACTATATGGATCTTTGGTATTCTCAAATGGATAAAAAAGGAAATTGGGGTGTACCTACCTTACTGCCTGATGAAGGGATTAATACCGAAGACAATGAAGGAACAGTTTGTTTCGATGGTGGGAATAAAAGAATGTTTTTCACACGATGTCCGAATGTTAAGAAGCAAAATTTAGGTTGTGAAATCTGGTTGTCTTTGAAAAAAGGTCGAGACGGATGGAAAGAACCGAAAAAATTAGAACTGAAAACAAACGATACTATTTCTGTTGGACACCCTTGTGTTTCTGATGACGGAAAAACTTTAG
Organism: Crocinitomicaceae bacterium; assembly: GCA_965660955.1. Lineage (GTDB taxonomy): Bacteria > Bacteroidota > Bacteroidia > Flavobacteriales_D > Crocinitomicaceae > UBA2040. The sequence goes on from CBFIBY010000025.1 coordinate 19,164, forward strand.
TGTTTGCCTCAGATATGCTAGGTGGATACGGTGGGCGAGATTTATGGATTACAACATACGTTCGTAAAACAGATTCGTGGACAGCTCCAAAGAACCTAGGACCTGAGATCAATACATCAGGAGATGAGTTGTTCCCTACATTTGGGCCCAATGGAGATATGTTCTTTTCGTCTGACGGGCATCCGGGACTAGGAAACTTAGATATTTTCAAAGCCACGAAAGTAGGTGATGAATTCAAATGGGAGAATGCTTCAAACATGGGGTATCCGATTAATTCAGAATCTGCCGATTATGCGTTGTATGAATTGAATGCATCAGAAGGATATTTCACTTCAGAAAGGAAAAGTGAGAACGGTGATATCAAGCCAGACATTTACAAGTACGAGTTACCACCAAATCTATTTGGTTTACGTGTAAACGTTGCTGAAAAAGGAGATTTGTCAAATAAAATTGATGGAGCGAAAGTTGTAGCGAAAGGTTCTGACGGTTCAACTTGGGAAGGATATACGAATAGAAATGGAACTATTTCTTGGGATAAAAAACCAAATGGTGACCGTTACGTAAATATTGAAACGTCTTATACAGTTGTTGTTTCAAAAGAAGGTTACTACGATAATCCTCCAGCAGGATTTACGACAGTAGGAGAGCCGCAAGGAAGAACCATTTTAATGGATATGGCATTATTACCGATCAAACCAATTCGTTTACCAGAAGTTCGTTACCCATTGTCAAGATGGAATTTACTTGTAGATGAAACGATTAATTCAAAAGATTCATTGCTTTTTGTTCTTGAATTGTTAGAAGAATATCCAGGGTTGATTCTAGAGCTGAGTTCACATACAGATGCTCGAGGAACAGATCGATCAAATCAAATTCTTTCCGAGAAACGTGCGAAAACATGTGTTGATTTCTTAGTGAAGGAAAAAGGAGTTGATCCGAGAAGATTGAAAGCGAAAGGTCAAGGTGAACGTCAGCCGGCAACATGGAAAAACCCTGAAACGGGTGAAATGATTGTTTTGACGGAAGCATATATCAACCAATTCAAGACGACTGACAAAGCAAAATTTGATATGCTTCATCAGCTCAATCGTAGAACGGAGGCACGAGTTATTAGCATGGATTTCGTTCCTTAAAGAGAATTAGAAATTAAGTGATCAACCTCCTAATGAAAGTTAGGAGGTTTTTTTGTATCTTAATAGTACTTCTTGTCATACCAGCATGAATTGAAAGATTTATAAAATGAAAGAAGATTATTTACACTTCCTGTGGCGCATGCGCTTTTTACCCTCCCGAAATTTCAAGTTGGAAGATGGTTCTGAAATTGAAATTGTTGAATTTGGTGAACACAATAAAAACGAAAGTGGTCCTGATTTTTTTCACGCGAGAGTTATTCTCAACGGAACAATGCTCTTTGGACATATCGAGTTTCATCTAAAAGGTTCAGATTGGTACAAACACAAACATCAGTTCGATCCGGCATACGACAACGTAATTTTGCATGTTGTTTGGGAGAATGACCAACCTGTCTACATTGGTGAACGAAAGTTACCGGTTCTTTGTTTATCTAAATATATACAAAATGATTTTTCGCAAAACCATAAAATGAATTCCAAGAGTCAAGCGTCATTACCTTGTCAATACGCATTAGATGAAGTTGATGAAATATATATTGAAAAAGAGAAAGAATCAGCAATTGTTCACCGCATGAAAAGGAAAACAGAACGTTTTCTACAAGAATCAAACATCAGTTTTGCACAGGTGTTGTATGAGTTGATTGCAACAGCCTTCGGAGCGAAAATTAATCGCGATCCATTTTGGCAACTCACGCGTGAAATTCCAATTGTTCGAATTCTCAAAATGAATCAAAAGAAACGCTCAAAAACATTAATGTTCGCTTCTGGTGTATTTGATGATGATTCTAATGCCACAGGGTCAATGCATAAATCCCAATGGAAGAAAAAAGGATTACATCCAAAAGGCGCCCCGGAAATTCGGGTGGAGCAATTCGCCGAATTCATCGCGCACTTCAATTTTGATTTCGGTTTTTTGAGCCTGTCACCAGAAGAACTAGTTAAATACCTTCGAGGCTCTTTCACTCTTGCAGAGAGTCCTACCGTTAGTTATACTAAGAATTTTCAAGATTTGATTATCATAAATGCCTTCGCACCTTTTTTATGGTGGATTGGAGAGTACCGAGGTGATTCCGTCTATCAATCAAAAGCTTTTGATGTACTAGCATCAATATCCTCGGAGCAAAATCACCTTGTCAAGTT
>CBFIBY010000026.1:0-17816 GCA_965660955.1 Crocinitomicaceae bacterium
GACTGTCCAGTCGTTCATGTTGAATTCTGGGAAAAAGGTGTCGGCGTTGAAATTTCCGTTCACATGCGTGATGTACATTTCTTCCACCAAATCACTTTCTAAGGCGAGTTTGTATATCTCACCACCTCCGATAATGAAAATGGTTCTTTCTTCTTCATCTTGATATTTTTCCCAAACTTCAACAAGATCGTGTAAGACAACACTATTTGGAGCTTCAAAACTCTTGTTGCGAGTCAAAACAACATTTTCTCTTCCCGGCAATGGTCTGTACTTTTCTGGAATCGATTCGAAATTCTTTCGCCCCATCACGACGATTTGCCCCAAAGTGGTTTCTTTGAAAAAACGCATGTCAGCAGGCAAATGCCACATCAAATCATTGTTCTTTCCAATTCCCCGATCCAGATCCATGGCTACAATTAGTGCTACTTTCATAAAACCTTTTTAGACTGCAACAGCGCCTTTGATGTGCGGATGTGGGTCGTAATTCAACAATTCGAAATCTTCATATTTGAAGGAGAAAATATCCTTTACATCTGGGTTTATTTTCATTGTGGGCAAGGGGCGGATATCACGCGATAACTGTAGCTGCGTTTGTTCCATGTGATTGCTATACAAATGTGCATCACCGAAGGTGTGAATAAAATCTCCAACCTCTAAATCACAAACTTGTGCGACCATCATAGTCAACAGTGCATAGGAAGCAATATTGAACGGCACGCCTAAAAACGTGTCGGCTGAACGTTGATACAATTGACAGCTCAATTTGCCATCGGCTACGTAGAATTGAAACATAGTGTGACACGGCGGCAAAGCCATATTGTCAACATCAGCAACATTCCACGCGGAAACCAACAATCGACGACTGTTTGGGTTCGTTTTAATCTGATCAATTAATTTCGAAATTTGGTCTATTTTTTCTCCGTTTTTCCCTGGCCAACTCCTCCATTGGTGTCCATAAACAGGGCCTAAATCTCCGTTTTCATCTGCCCATTCATCCCAAATGGAAACACCATTATCTTTTAAATATTTGACATTTGAATCACCATTCAAAAACCACAACAATTCAATAATAATGGAACGTAAATGAACTTTTTTGGTGGTAACCAGCGGAAATCCTTTGGATAAATCAAATCGCATTTGATGTCCAAAAATGGAAGTTGTCCCAGTTCCTGTTCTATCCCCCTTGAAAGTGCCTTCGTCAAGGATTCTATTTAAAAGGTCGTGATATTGTTGCATATAATTGTCGACTGAATTTTAGATTTCGAAGTTACGAATAACCCCGCTTTCTATCTAAGGGAATTTGTTCAGTTTCAGAAGAAGATATTCACAGATTAGCCGTAGTTGAACTCCAATTTTTATGGGAATCAATTATTTTATCTATTTTCGAATCAGAATCGACAAAAACCATGATTAATCGAATATTTATTGTACTTCTTCTCTGTTTTGTAGCAACGAGCGCGGATGCTCAAAACAAACTCAAACGCAAATATTACGGTACATACGAAGGGCAAATAAATGCTTACAAGTTCGATGCGGGCGATATTCTCGTAGAGGTCAATGAAGTGCCGATTCAAATTGAAATAAACTCAGGTTATTTGACGATTCAAATCGGGAAATTGGTCACAAATGGCACCTTTGAAATACTATTTGAAGCGGATGAATACTATGTTCTCGATGCAACAATGGAAAATCAATTTGTTGGCGAACGAATTGTAATTTACAAGAAAGGAAAGAAAATTTCTAGAGACGGTTTATACCCTCAACCCAGCACTTTACTCTTTCGAAACTAGGCTACTTTAGGTAGTTTAATAATGAAAGTAGTTCCTTTTCCAAGGGAACTTTTAACATTAACAGTTCCTTTGTGGGCCTCAACAATCAGTTTAACGTAATACAACCCTAACCCGAAACCTTTCACATCATGGCGGTTTCCGGTATGTACACGGAAGAATTTTTCGAAAATATTATTGATGTCTTCTCTTGGAATACCGATGCCGTTATCCGAAATTTCAATAACTAAATTCTTCTGCTCGTTTCGCGTTCTAATTTCAATTTTAGGCTCAACTTGACAATATTTTATTGCGTTATCAATTAGGTTGTACAGAACATTCGAAATATGAACTTCATCCGCACGTATGGCGCAATCGACGGCTTTTAGCATCATAATTATTTCACCGCCTTTTTCACTTTGATTGAATTCAAAGTTTTCTTTGACTTCTTCTAATAACTCATGAATCTGGATTGTACTCTTTTTCAGTACAACTTTGTCCTTATCCAATTTTGCTACGTTCAATACACGTTCGACTTGATTTTCGAGTCGTGTGTTTTCCTTGTTGATTATACCAGCATACCGTTTCATCCGTTCTGGGTCTCCTGACAAATCATGTTTCAACAACATCTCGCTTGAAAGACCAATTGTGGAAATCGGTGTTTTCAATTCATGTGTCATATTGTTAATGAAATCACTCCTGGTTTCAGAAAGTTTTCTTTGCTTAATAATAATGGACAAGGCAAAAATGAAGAAAGCAAAAATCAACACCACAATGAGTAATATATAGAGCCATGGAGCAAACAACCGAACATTTCCTTCCGCTTTTTTCGTTGAAATATTGGGAAAATATAGGGTGAAATAGTGACCATCTTTTTTCCATGACAATCCCGCTGAAGGCGACGAGACTAATGTATCCGCACCTTCCGCATTGGTGACGTTCTTATTGTATCGAATTAAATTTCCGTATACAATCGAATCAGAAAAGCAGTCATAAATCCCATATTGAAAATCTTGATTCACGTTGTATTTGAAGAACTTCTCGTTCAACAAATTCTGCAGGTAAAAAGGATGTAGTTCATCGTTGATATCCACGACAAAATAATTCGTGCGCTCTTGTCGCACGGCATCAAAATTTTGAATGGTTTCACCTCTTCTATCAGCAATATCAGTCAATACATCACGAAGCGCTGCATGTGTCTTTTCCGAAAAATTTACCAAACGAAGACTGTCCTCTTTGTTCTGAATTTCAATACTCGTTTTTTGAATGTCAAGCGTTTTGTTTAGCCAAATTACTTGCAAGGTAACAATCACCAAAAGCGATAAAACGCCTAATATAATAAGGTAATTGATACTATTTCTTTTCATTTTTGCTTTTTATTGTGCATTTGACCAAGCCGTTATACCACCTTCGAGATTAAACAAGTTGTTATAACCATAATTCTGTTCTAAGAATTGAATAGCATTGGCACTACGCCCGCCCATTTTACAATGAATGACTACTTTCTTGTCTTTTGATATTTCTGCGTACCGTGCTGGTATTTCTCCTAAAGGAATTAATTCTCCACCCATATTCGCCTGATCAAACTCAAACGTTTCACGAACATCGATCAATTGAAAATCTTCCTTGCTTTCAATCATGGATTTCAAGTCATTCACGGTAACACTTTTCATATGCTTTTCTTTTTTAGGATTACAAAACTGGTCGTAATCAATTAATTCAAACTGAGTCGGCTGTTTTCCCGTCAATGGATTCGCTTCGTCGGCAATAAAAGTAAGCAATTGAGATTCACCTGTCAAGGTGTTTATTTGCTGAAGCTTTCCTGCCTGTACTTTACCAATTCCGGTTATCACTTTAATCGTTTCCATTGCCATCGCGCTTCCAATAATTCCTGGCAATGCTCCGATAACTCCACCTTCAGCACAACTTACTACATCTTCCTGTTTAGGTGGAACTGGAAATAAATCGCGGTAATTTGGTCCTCGATTGCCTTCGCTATCCTTGAAATTGAAAACTGAAATCTGACCCGAATAGTGTAAAATTGATCCGTGGACATTGATTTTATCGCTTAATACACAGACGTCATTTACCAAGTACCTTGTTGGGAAATTATCCGTACCGTCAACAATCACATCAAATTCTCGTGTTACCTCCAAGGCATTCTCCCTTGTCAAATATGTCTCAAAAACTTCGATTTCAATTTCAGGGTTCATCGCTCGAAGCTTCTTTTCGGCAACATGAACTTTCGCCTGACCAATATCTTCATTTGAATAAAGAACTTGCCTGTGTAGATTACTTAATTCTACTTTGTCATTGTCAACAATCCCTATCCTTCCGACCCCTGCAGCCGCTAAATATTGTAGAACCGGACAGCCCAATGCTCCAGCACCAACAACCAGCACTTTTGCTGCACTCAATTTTATTTGAGCTTCCAACCCGAAATTGTCGAGTTGAATTTGACGAGAGTAACGTTTGTTTTGGTCTGAAGACGACATGACACAAATTTAATCTATTCCGAGGTTTACTCGTGTTAATTGTTTCATAACAAAAAAGTCGCGCCCCTTTCGAAGCACGACTCATTCATAAACTTAACTATAAATTAAAAACCCTGAACACCATTAACAGTCGTATACTTCAAAATGTTCTTCTTGTCTGGATAAATTCTTGCAAATGCCGACTGAACCGCTAGTGTTCCCTCATGAAAACCACATAAAATTAATTTCAATTTATTGGTGTACGTGTTCACATCGCCAATAGCATATATGCCTGGAATATTCGTCGAATAATCCAAAGTGTCGACTTTAATTGCATTCTTTTCAATTTCTAATCCCCAATTTCCAATAGGCCCTAAACTTGGTTTCAAACCAAATAAAGGAATGAAATGATCTGTTTCTTGCGTCATTTCACCGTCTTTTTGGTGGGTAATCGTAACAGAATCAACTTTTCCATTTCCATGGATACCCGTTACTTCTGCTTCCGTCACCAATTTTATTTCACCTTTATCGGCCATATCAATTACGCGCTGAACAGAATCTAAGTGTCCTCTAAATGAACTGCTTCGGTGTACCAAAACAACTTCTTTTGCTATTTTCTTTTCAGCTAAGAATATTGACCAATCCAAGGCAGAATCTCCACCTCCAGCAATAACACAACGTTTCCCACGGTACATTTCTGGATCTTTAATGATATACTCTACTCCTTTGTCTTCGAAATCAACAAGATTGGCAATAGGCGGTTTTCGTGGTTCAAAAACACCTAAACCTCCCGCAATCATGACAATTGGCGCTTTGTGTTTTGTCCCACGGATAGTCGTAACAATGAATTGTCCATCGTCCGTTTTATCAATATCAGTTGCCGCTTCTCCTAAGGTGAAACCAGGTTTAAATGGTTCTGCTTGTTCCATTAGATTATCAATTAATTCACCAGCCAAAATCGAAGGAAAACCAGGTATATCGTATATTGGTTTCTTCGGATATATCTCTGAACATTGTCCTCCTGGTTGAGGTAAAGAATCAATTAAGTGACACTTCAACTTAAGCAATCCAGCTTCAAAAATTGTAAAGAGTCCTACAGGACCAGCACCGATGATAATTATATCTGTTTCAATCATATTTGTGACTTAAATGCGCCGCGAATTTACGGATTTTAGGGCAATTCTTCTGTTCATTTTGTACAGAACTTTTTTCAATTATTCCTAAGAAACGAAGCGGAGTACTAATTTGTTCGATTAAGATATAAACCGCTTCGAAAATTCCCACAAGACAACACCTGCGCAAACGGAAACATTCAGGCTATGCTTGGTGCCAAATTGAGGAATTTCCACGACTAAATCGCTAGTATCGATAACAGTTTGATCTACCCCGTCCACTTCATTTCCAAAGACCAAAGCAAATTTTTCCTCTTTCAAATTGGGAATGTCTTGCAACAATTTTGTTTCTTCTGCCTGTTCGATTGAGCAAATCGTATACCCTTCATTTTTCAATTTATCGACTGCTTCAAATGTGTTTTCCGCGTGCGACCAGTTGACAGATTCAGTTGCGCCAATCGCAGTTTTATTAATGTCTCTATGAGGGGGTTGCGCGGTGATGCCACACAGAATAAGTCGCTCCACATTGAAGGCGTCACACGTTCGAAAAAACGAACCGATGTTATTCAAACTGCGGATGTTGTCCAATACCACAACAATGGGGAATTTGGGCTGATTAGAAAACTCTTCAGGTGAAACCCTGTCTAGTTCCCACAACTTCAATTTTCGATTTTTCGCATCATCTTGCATGTCGCAAAGCTAATTAATTCCTAAATCATGAATAAATCGTCTTGTTTTGTTGATAACCTGCGGATCAAAAATGGACTTTTCCGAGGCAAGCCCGTTAACTTTACCTTCCACAAATTTTAAGGCTTTGGCAACAATAAAAAGTAAGAAAAAAGAGGCTTCGGAAACACCCTTGATGAAGCAATACAATGCGATTAAAGCGAAACATCCGCAAGCGTTGCTACTTTTTCGTGTTGGTGATTTTTACGAAACTTTTGGAGAAGACGCCATTGAAACAGCACGAGTTTTAGGCATTGTCCTTACAAGTCGTAGAAATGGCGCATCCAACATTGAACTGGCCGGATTTCCGCATCACTCCTTAGAAACGTATTTGCCGAAATTGGTGCGTGCTGGAAAACGAGTTGCCATTTGCGACCAATTGGAAGATCCTAAAATGACAAAGAAAATTGTCAAAAGGGGTGTGACAGAATTGGTAACACCTGGAGTTTCTTTTAATGACAATGTGCTCGAGCAGAAGAAGAATAATTTCCTCTGTTCTGTTCATTTCAATAAGGACCAACATGGAATTGCATTTTTAGACATATCCACAGGAGAATTTTTCTTAGCGGAAGGAAATACGCTCTATCTTGATAAGTTGATTCAAGGATTTCAGCCTACAGAGGTCATCTATCAGAAAAAATCACAAAAAGATTTTGATGAATTGGGTAGAAATAACTTGCATACATTCCGGCTGGAAGATTGGGTTTTTACTGAAGATTTTGCCTATGAAACCCTCAACAAACATTTCCAAACGAAGTCTTTAAAAGGTTTCGGAGTGGAAGAATTGACGCAAGGTGTGATAGCGGCAGGTGCAATTTTGCATTATTTGAGTGAAACGCATCACGATAAATTGGCGCACATCACACAAGTAGGTCGTGTGGAGGAAGAAAAATACATGTGGCTTGACCGTTTCACGATTCGAAATTTGGAATTGGTTAGTTCGCAGCACGAAAACGCTACAACACTCATCGATATTCTCGACCAAACACAAACCCCAATGGGTGGACGAATGATGAAACGTTGGATGGTGCTTCCTTTAAAAGACCTAAAACCAATCAATGATCGATTGAACGCTGTTGCGGAATTTCATAAAAATCACGAAGTAAGTCAAAATATACTCGACAAGCTCAAAATGGTTGGGGACTTAGAACGCTTGATTTCAAAAACAGCTGTTGGAAAAATCAATCCGAAAGAGGCAATGCAATTGTTGCGGACGTTAAAGCAAATTGATCCTATAAAAACAGATTTGAAATTTGGGAAATCCAATTTAATCCAACACTTCGCAAAGAAGCTAAACGGATGTCAAGAGCTGATAGACCGACTAGAATTGGTGCTGCACGACGATCCCGCCGTTCAAATTGGGAAAGGCAAAGTTATTGCCGATGGATACAACACAGAATTAGACGAACTAAGAGCAATTGCCTATTCTGGTAAAGATTATCTTGATGCAATGCAAATACGTGAAAGTGAAGCTACAGGAATCACTAGTCTAAAAATAAACTTTAATAATGTTTTCGGATATTACATTGAAGTTAGAAACACACACAAAGACAAAGTTCCTGAGCATTGGATTCGAAAACAAACCTTGGTTTCAGCTGAAAGGTACATTACTGAAGAATTAAAAGAGTACGAGAGTAAGATTTTGGGTGCAGAAGATAAAATTCATGTACTCGAAAGTAAAATCTACCAAGAATTGATTCTATTTATGTCTGATTTCACTATGGACATTCAAATGAATTCCAATTTGTTAGGACAATTGGATTGTCTATTGTCCTTCGCAACGGTAGCGAATCGAAATAATTATGTTCAACCAAAAATGAACGAAGGATTGGCTATCGACATAAAAAATGGACGTCACCCTGTTATTGAGAAACAGTTGAAAAAAGGGGAACAGTTTATTCCAAACGACGTTTATTTGGATGAGAAAGAACAGCAAATCATCATGATCACCGGTCCAAATATGTCTGGTAAAAGTGCAATCTTGCGTCAAACTGCGTTGATTTGTTTGATGGCACAAATAGGTTCCTTTGTTCCGGCAGAAGCTGCAGAATTGGGTGTTCTAGACAAGATATTTACTCGTGTTGGTGCTTCGGATAACATTTCGTCAGGCGAATCGACTTTCATGGTAGAAATGAATGAAACGTCAAGCATTTTGAACAATCTTTCGGATCGTAGTTTAATTTTATTGGATGAAATTGGCCGCTGAACAAGCACGTATTATGTAATTTCTATTGCTTGGGCGATTGCCGAATTTCTTCATGAACACCCAAAAGCGAAAGCAAAAACTTTGTTTGCCACGCATTATCATGAATTGAATGAGATGAGCAATCAATTTAATCGAATTAAAAACTTCAATGTTCAAGTAAAAGAAATCGGACAAAAAATTCTTTTCTTGCGAAAATTGGTTGAAGGAGGAAGTGAACATTCCTTTGGTATTCACGTTGCTCAATTGGCAGGAATGCCATCAACTGTTGTTCAACGTGCTTCCAAAATTTTAGAAAAACTGGAAGAAAGCCAGAAAATGGATGGAGAGGGAAAGAAGGTCATGAAGAAAGATGATCTCAAAGAAGTGATGAATGAAAAAGACATGCAGCTTTCCTTTTTCCAATTGAACGACCCTGTGCTCGAACAGATTAGAGAAGAATTGGTGTCGATTGACATCAATGTACTTACACCCGTTGAGGCACTCATGAAACTGAACGACATTAAAAAATTGACGGGAGGTTAAAATATTAGTTTTCGGCAAGTAGAATAATTAAAAATCTTCCTATATTTGTCGCCCGTATTGAACGATATACGGTTATTGAAATAGCAAAGAATATAAGCGAGAGTAGCTCAGTTGGTAGAGCACAACCTTGCCAAGGTTGGGGTCGCGAGTTCGAATCTCGTCTCCCGCTCAATGCCGATAGTTTATCGGCATTTTATTTAGGATTAAAGTCCGCCTGCTGAAGCAGACAGGCCTGCTGAAGCAGACAGGCTCGAGTGGTGGAATTGGTAGACACGCCGGACTTAAAATCCTGTGACCTTCGGGTCGTGCGGGTTCAAGTCCCGCCTCGAGTACATTTGTGAGAAAAACCCCATTTCGGTTAGCCGTGATGGGGTTTTTTCGTATCTTAATTAGAATGGCAATTGTTTACATAATTCATTCAAAAAGAATTGATTCTTTTTATATAGGTTGTTGTTTGGATATTTCGAAGCGTCTGCTGGAGCACAATACGGGCAAATACTCAAATTCCTTTACAAGGAAAACAAATGATTGGGAAATTCATTATTTGATTGAAAACGTAGAATTATATCTTGCGTTAAAAATTGAAAATCACATTAAAAAAATGAAGAGTCGACAATATTTAGAAAACCTAATATTATACCCACAAATCTCTACAAAACTGATAGAAAAATATTCAACAATTTAATCTCGAGTGGTGGTCCCGATAGCTATCGGGAGGTAGACACGCCGGACTTAAAATCCTGTGACCTTCGGGTCGTGCGGGTTCATCCCGATAACTATCGGGACCGCCTCGAGAACACATGTGAGAAAAACCCTGACCTTATGGTTGGGGTTTTTTCGTTTAATAAATTCTTGCGTTTTAAATACGTCCAGAAAAATGCCTGTCGCGGGTACGGATTTTTGTGTAACCCCTTTTCTCGAGATAGGTCACTTTGCCGTTGCTTGTTTTTATAATTGGAGTAATATTTTCAGAATTAGCACCAATCACATTGTATTTCCTCCCCAGCAACTCCAGTGCATCAACCACTTTATCCAAAATTTCAAAGGTATGATCCGCCATCAAACTAATTCTTAACCGTGAAGTTTTGCGCGATACCGCTGGATAAATGACAGGATTGACATATATGTTCATGTCATTTAAATCCTTACACATTTCCTTTACTATGAAGTCATCGCCTATAATGATCGGAAAAATCGTTGTTTCACTATTCCCAATGTTGAATCCCAATTTCAACAACTTTTTCTTAAAATACTTAATGTTTCGCCATAACCTCTCTCGAATTTCAGGCTCTTCATTGATAACATCAATAGCGGCAGAAATGGAAGCAGCGGTTGAGGGAGGCATCGAAGTTGAGAACATATATCCTCTAGAGTAAAATCGTAATAATTTAATCAATTCAGCATTGGAGGCAACGAATCCGCCAACTGCTCCAAGGGATTTTGAAAAAGTACCACAGACAATATCGACTTTCCCTTTTAAGTTATAAAGTTCCGTCGTTCCTCCACCATTTTCACCAACAACACCCGTTGCATGTGCCTCATCAAGCATAACAAAAAAGCCGTATTTTTTTGCAAGTGAAACGATTTCGTCTAATTTGGCGATATCACCATCCATCGAATAAACACCATCAACAATAATGAGTTTCGTACGATAACCCGTGCTGTATCTTCTTAAAACATCTTCCAAATATTGGGTATTGTTGTGCTTGAAAAATTTAAGGTTGGTGCTTTTACAACCGTCTATCAAGCTGGCATGCGCTAAAACATCAACTACTGCAATATCAGATTTGTCTAATAAAGAGAGTAAGGTGCTTATGTTCGATCCATACCCTGAGGAATACACAAGTGCGCTTTCACAACCTTTGAACGCAGCTATCTTCTGTTCCAATTGAACATGACAATCCGTAGTTCCACCAATCAGCGGGGCGCTACTCGCACCCGTTCCATATTTACGAATCGCATCAATACCCGCTTTTTTTACCTTTGGATGTGTCGAAAGATTTAAATAATCGTTTCCCGCCAAGTAAATCATTTCCCGCATTTCACCGGTGTAATTATCCTTTACCGTCCGTATTGGTGAAGAGGACGAAAAGGCCACACGGTTTACTGTATTATGCTGGTAAGCATCAATGTATTCAGAAAACTGGACAAATTCATTTGCCCTTTCCATGATGTTTTTCTCTGGAAAATTGATAAAATCTGCTAGTGTAAAAGCGGACTTAGCCTGTTCTTTCATTGGAGATTAGCAAATACATTAATTCTAACTTATTGACAGACCAAATTACCTAGAATTACGCTCTGAATTCCATGAAAATAACATTTGCGTTAACACCAGATTTTTAAAAACTAATTTGAAGTTTATTGGGGTTTATTCTGTACGCTAATCTTACCGTCAATTTCACACACCTCGTTCAGTGTATTGTAAATCGTTCCAAATTTTTGAAGATTCCGCAACAATAAATCCGTATTGATTTCAGTACTACTTGAATATACGGTCAAATTGAAATTTATTTCAGAAATCATGGGTGGTTTTTCTTGTCTCGAACTACTTACTTCTATTTGAGACGAGGTATAGTTAAACTTCATGTATTCAGAAAATCGTTCAACATTCTTTAGACAACAAGCCGCAAAAGCAGAAATCAAAAGTTCAGCTGGGGAAGACAAATTGCTTCCTTTGGTCACACCAAAGTGAAGTTTGTTGGTTCCGTTTTCTACTCTACCCTCTTCTGATGGAGAGGAAAATGCGGTTAAATTATATGTCATAATTTCATCTGGTATTAATTGTCTGTGACCGTTTTATCTTCTCTCTACCCTTTCTACTTCACCTTTCTCAGCCAAGGAGTGATACAAGAAACTGACCAAATGCAAGGTTTGATCTCTGCCCTTTTTCTGTCCAAACTTAGCGGCACCAAAAATGGAAGAAAGCAAGACTAAGCCGATCGGCATAGTCCACAGCCAACCCGTTGTGCCGCTGGTAGAATATTTCACCATGGCAAACATGCCTGCAAAAGCAGTCAAAATACCAATAAACGCATAGAAAAAGGTAAACATTAACCAAACCGATTGTTTTGGCCCTGTTAAACAACTGATGCGCGTGTAATCAATGAATTCATTCGTCGTAATTCGCACACTTAATTCAGGGGACCAATAGTGTTGATCTTGTTCAGGAATTTGAAGTAAAATGAGATCTTTGGAGGTTTGTCCATGCACCGTTGGATCTTTTTCAATTCCCACCAAAACTGCTTCACGTAATTCCTCTATTGTCACATCAGACTTTAAAAAGAAGCGTGGTCGAATTTTACCGAGTATGGAATGATCTATGCTATTAAACGCCATTTTCTATCCAACAGATTTACGAATTGATGAGAATTGGATATTGAAAATACGGATTTTGTCTATTTATAAACCTTTCAACGGCTAATTTAGAATGAAACTAAACATAATAAATCCGTCCGAGCACTAACGCATTTTTCTTTTTTCGCTGCGTCGTTTCTGCCATGCAGGATAGTAATTCATAAAGAAAACTCCAAGTAAAACGATAATAACAGAGGCAATTTGGGCAAGCGTAAGTACTTCGTGAAACATAAAACCTAACCCAATAGATACAATCGGCATAAAATAAGTCACGCTGCTCGCAAAAAGAGCATCACGCATTGAGATCAGTCGATTGAATAAAACTACGGCCATTGCTGTTCCAAAAACACCCAATATCCCAATGTAAACAAGTCCTTCCGTTGCATGTGGATTATTCGTTATCACTTCCATAGAATCAAATTTCCAATTCAAGAAAATTGCAACGGGTAATACAAAAGAGAGTGATAGAGCCGTTATTTCATACGATTTGTAATGCTGTAATTTATGCTTAATCGTATTCAAACTTGTAGCATAAAGAAATGTCGCAAAAACAATAGCAACAACATGTGAAAGCTCACCATGATTGGGTTCAAATTTTCCGGCAAGCATTAACAAAAACATACCGACCGTCCCAATAACTAATCCGATGATTTGAATCGTCGACAAACGTATTCTAAAAACGACAAATCCAATAAAGACGGTAAAAATAGGCGTAAAACTATTTAACATTCCAGCATAACCCGAAGAAAGAGCAGTTTCAGCATAAGTAAACAAAAAAGCGGGAATAAAGTTTCCTCCGAAACCAACAAGGCACATAAAGAGAAAGTCTTTCTTAAAATTTAGCTTTCTGAAAGTTCGAAATGCAATTGGAAGTAAAACTCCGCCTGCAAATACTAAACGTAATGCAGCAACTTGTTTGTCATCGAAAATAGCCTCTCCCGATACGGTATGCATGCCCCGTTTCATGAGGATAAATGAAGCCCCCCAAACTATCGCCAATAATATTAACAGCAACCAGCTTTTGGTTTCGATTTTCATAGCGGTAAAAGTAGATAGAAAACCGCAAAGAACGCATAGAGTTTTGTTTACAACCCTGAGACCTCATTTTCTATGCTAGAATCTCTTCGTTTTCTGCGATAAATACTCTCAAACATTAAATAAACGTTATCTGAATCACTATCAATCTAGAAAGTTTAAATTTGCACTCCAATGCCAAAAAAGAAAAAACATCTGCTCAGTCTTGAACCCGAATTTGATTTCGACATGATTGGTATTTGTTCGCATCATAGTGATTATAGATTGGCTTGGGGAATAAACGATGTACTCGGACTTCACTTGAAAAAAGCAGATGAAGATTTTTGTACAGATCAAAACAAAAAACACAAGAGTACGACGCACAGTTTCTATGATTATATCGATGAAGCAAATATTTGCGAGTACTTCTTAATAAAAAACGCTTCAGCAGGAAAATATTTGATCGCTGAACAACCAAAAATTGATTATTTTCTTTTCGTCAGAAGCCCTGTTGCCATCGACACGAAAGAATGGATAAAAAAACTAAATAGCGTACAAAGTGTTTTAGCTGCGTATGCCTTCGATCCAGAGGAATTGGAATCGATGCAAACAATAACTTTATAGGAGACAAAAAACATGTCCAGTAAAAAAACAAAAATAGTAGCCACTCTAGGTCCAGCAAGTAATTCACCCAAGGTGTTGAAACAAATGTTCAAACAGGGTGTGAATGTCTGTCGATTGAATTTCTCTCATGGAACTCACGAAGACCATTTACAAAACATCAAGTTGATTCGTCAAATTAATGATGAAACGGGATTAAATGTTGCGATTTTGGGTGATCTTCAAGGTCCTAAAATTCGTACCCATCAGATGGAAGATAACGGTGTGGACTTGAAAAAGGGAGATGAAGTGTTTATCGTTACGGAAGAAATTCTTGGTACAAAGGAGAAGTTTTCAATTAATTACGATCGCCTTCCGAAAGATGTGAAAGCCGGAGAAATCATTTTATTCGATGATGGTAAAATCATCATGGAAGTGTTATCAACCGATGGCAAAGAAGTGAAAGCTCGTGTTAAAAATGGAG
The DNA here is from genome assembly GCA_965660955.1 of Crocinitomicaceae bacterium. GTDB lineage: Bacteria > Bacteroidota > Bacteroidia > Flavobacteriales_D > Crocinitomicaceae > UBA2040. The sequence goes on from CBFIBY010000026.1 coordinate 14,259, forward strand.
GAATTCTATCTTCGAAAAAAGGGGTGAATTTGCCGAATACGAAAATCTCCATGCCCTCCATGACGGCTAAGGATAAAGAGGACTTGAAATTTGCTATTGAACATGATATGGATTGGATTGCACTTTCATTTGTGCGTTCAGCTCGCGATATTATCGAATTGAAGCATTTGATTTCAAATAAGAAGGTGAAAACGAAAGTTATTTCTAAAATCGAAAAACCAGAAGCGTTAAACGATATTGATGATATCATTGCCGAAAGTGATGCTGTTATGGTAGCCCGTGGTGATCTTGGCGTTGAAATCCCATATCAGAATGTTCCTTTGATTCAGAAAATGCTCATCAACAAATGCAGATTAAATGCTAAGCCAGTTATCGTTGCTACGCAAATGATGGAAAGCATGATAGAAAACATTACTCCTTCCCGAGCAGAGGTAAATGATGTCGCCAATGCTGTGTTAGATGGTGCAGATGCAGTGATGCTCTCTGGTGAAACATCCGTTGGAAAACACCCTGTTGAAGTCATTAAAACAATGTCAAACATTGTTCGTGAAATGGAAACTTCCGAGGAGATTTACAACAAAGAAGAACTTCCGGAGAAAAACCAAGATCGTTTCATTACGGATTCAATCTGTTTCAATGCTGTGCGATTGGCCCAACGAACAGATACGAATGCAATAATTACCATGTCATTTTCTGGTTATACGGCATATAAGATTGCATCTCAACGTCCCCATGCCCCCGTTTTTGTTTTTACGAGTAACAAAGATATTTTAACTCAATTGAACTTAATTTGGGGTGTTCAAGCGTTCTTTTACGACAAAACGGTTTCAACAGATCACACTATCGCTGACATCAAATACATGATGAAGAAACAAGGTTATTTGAAACTGGGTGATTTGGTTATCAATATCGCTTCCATTCCCTTAGAAGATAGTGGTAAATCGAATATGCTAAAGTTAAGTTACGTGGAGTAAGATCCGGCCTCACTGAACCAACTTTGTCCTCTTTTATTTGCTTACTTCGCTGTCTAGGCTAAGTCGAAGGCAAGCGAAATAATTCTATAGTCAGCTTCCAAACATTTCGTGGACTTGAGTGTTCAATGAAAATAGAATTTGACGTATATTTGCAACCTAAAAAATACGGAAGTAAAATGAGCATTTTTTCCAAACGACACATTGGTCCAAATGAAGCTGAAAAGACAGCTATGTTGGACAAAATTGGTTCTTCAAGCATTGCTGAACTAATTGATAAAACTATCCCAGCACACATCCGCCTTGGACGTGAACTTAAGGTAGATAATGCAATGACTGAACAGGAGTATCTGAATCACATCACTGCATTTGGAAATATGAATACCGTTCAAAAATCATTTATTGGTTTAGGATATTCGGAAACGATAGTTCCACCAGTTATTTTGCGAAATGTGCTTGAAAATCCAGGATGGTACACAGCCTATACTCCGTATCAAGCAGAAATTTCTCAAGGTCGTTTAGAAGCTTTGTTGAATTTCCAGACGATGGTTCTGGATTTAACAGGAATGGAAATCGCAAATGCTTCACTTTTGGATGAATCAACTGCGGGAGCTGAAGCGATGCTGATGTTTTGGAATTCTCGCTCAAGAGCAGAAGTAAAAGAAGAGAAAAACAAATTTTTCATCTCTGAATTTGCCTTCCCTCAAACAATTGAAGTTGTGCGTGGAAGAGCAAAAAATCTTGGAATTGATCTTATCGTTGAAAATCCTGAAACATTTGAAATTGACGCTACGTTCTTCGGAGCCTTGGTACAATATCCAGATACATTCGGACGAGTTAAAGATATTGGTCGTGTTGTGAAACAGATTAAAGACCATGGAGTTCGAGTTGCAGTTGCCTCTGATCTACTTGCTTTGACAATGTTAGAAGCACCAGGAAACATGGGAGCTGATGTAGTATTTGGTTCCTCTCAACGTTTTGGGGTACCCATGGGTTACGGTGGTCCTCATGCAGCCTTTTTTGCGACAAAAGAAGAATACAAAAGAAATATTCCAGGACGTATCATAGGTGTATCAAAAGATATAGATGAAAATGTTGCCTTGAGAATGGCATTGCAAACACGGGAGCAACACATTAAAAGAGGAAAAGCGACTTCAAATATTTGTACTGCACAGGCTTTGTTAGCCGTTATGGCGAGTATGTATGCCGTTTATCACGGTCCTGATGGAGTGAAAGAAATAGCTGCACATGTGCATGGACTAGCAAGTAAAACAGCCATTTGTTTGAAAAAGATGGGCATTGAAGTAGGCGGAGATTCTTTCTTTGATACCATCTGGATTAAGGGTGTGCCTTGTTTTGAAATTCAATCAGCAGCTGAGGCAGCAGGTATGAATTTTCGCTATATCAATAAAAGCGAATTAAGTATCTCATTCGGAGAGCCACATACTTTAGAAGACGTTCAAACAATCCTAGATATTCTTGGGAAAAGTACGGGAAATGAAGTCATCCAAGTAAATGAAACCAATTTGGTTAGCTTAGCACCGAATGTGCTGCGCAACGATGATATTCTTACTCATCCAACATTCAACCAATACCACAGCGAATCTAAAATGATGCGCTACTTAAAACGATTAGAAAACAAAGATTTATCATTGGTACATTCCATGATTCCATTGGGATCATGTACAATGAAATTGAACGCTGCATCTGAGTTGATGCCGATCACCAATCCTCAGTTTGCCAATCTTCATCCTTTTGCCCCTGTTCATCAAGCGGAAGGATATTTTGAGATGTTCCGTCAATTGGAAAAGGACTTAGCTGAATGTACTGGTTTCGATGGTGTTTCTTTGCAACCCAATTCTGGTGCACAAGGAGAATATGCAGGATTGATGGTTATCAAAGCTTTCCATCTTTCTAACGGAGATGATCAGCGAACAAAAATTATAATTCCTTCATCAGCACATGGTACAAACCCAGCGTCGGCTGTTATGGCTGGTTTTGAAGTTGTAGTAACGGGTTGTGATGAAAACGGAAACATCGACATCGAGCAATTGCGAATAGCAGCCAATGAAATTGGTGAAAATTTAGCTGGTATTATGGTTACCTACCCTTCAACACACGGTGTTTACGAGGAGGGTATCAAAGAAATTACTTCCATCATTCACGATAATGGTGGTCAAGTGTACATGGACGGTGCTAACATGAACGCTCAAGTTGGACTAACGAACCCTGGAAATATCGGAGCAGATGTTTGTCACTTAAACTTGCACAAAACATTTGCGATTCCTCACGGCGGTGGTGGACCAGGTATGGGCCCAATTGGAGTTGCAAAGCATTTGGTTCCTTTCCTTCCTGGAAATCCAATTATTCCATCTGGTGGCGATCATGCCATTGATGCCATTTCGGCTGCGCCATACGGAAGCTCATTGATACTTTTGATATCATACGCTTACATTAAAATGTTAGGTGCTCAAGGACTTCGTGAGTCGACAGAAATTGCCATTTTAAATGCCAACTACATTGCGGCTGAGTTGAAAGGTCACTATGACATTTTATATGCTGGTCAGAACGGTACAGTTGCCCACGA
>CBFIBY010000026.1:17826-21268 GCA_965660955.1 Crocinitomicaceae bacterium
GAAATGATTTTGGATTGTCGTGATTTCAAGAAAACGGCCGACATTGAAGTAGCAGATATCGCGAAACGTTTAATCGACTATGGTTTTCACGCCCCAACAGTCTCCTTCCCAGTGGCAGGAACCTTGATGGTGGAACCAACAGAAAGTGAGGACAAAGAAGAGTTAGATCGCTTTATTGAAGCCATGGTTAAAATTCGCGCAGAAATTCGTGAGATAGAAAACGGTCATGCCGATAAAGAAAATAACCTATTGAAAAATGCGCCGCACAACGCAGATTGCATCATCAATCAAAATTGGAATTACCCTTATTCTCCACAAGAAGCTGCTTATCCAGTGGATTACTTGAAAGATTGGAAATATTGGGTCCCTGTTCGTCGCGTAGACAATGCTTTCGGAGATAGAAACTTGATTTGTTCTTGCCCTAGCGTTGAGAGTTATGCTGAAGTGGCAGAGTAAATGAAAAAATCAATATCTTTAAGCCTCACAGGATTGTTCTTGTGAGGCTTTTTTTATTCAAACTATGATAGTAACAACAACAGAAACTGTTCCTGGACGTGAAATTGAATCCATACTGGGTATTTGTCGCGGAAGTACGGTACGAGCTAGAAACATCGGTCGTGACTTTTTTGCGGGTCTTAAAAACATCGTCGGCGGTGAGATTGAAGAATATACGAAATTACAAGCGCAATCGCGTGAACAAGCTTTGGAACGTATGAAAAAAGATGCTGAATCCGTTGGTGCGGATGCTGTGGTGAACATCCGTTTTACAACAAGTATGATTACGCAAGGTGCTTCAGAAGTAATGGCGTATGGAACAGCCGTCAAATTGAAATAATGGATTCGATTGCCCATATAATCATGAGCCTAGAAGGTGTATTCTTTTTGATTTCCTTGATCTTAATCGTGTATTTTGGCATTCGTGCGTATAATAAAAAGCATGACCAAACTTTCGAGGACAGGGATAACTAATAATGGATAATGGATAATGGATAATGGATAATGGATAATGGATCCTATGCATTTCTATTCATCCAGTCCGATTTTAAAAGTACATATTTTCTATCCCAGCAATTGTCTGCGGTGTTGTGAAATTCCTTGTCACGGTTTAGAAATTTGTCTAATATTTTTACCGATTTTTCATTTTTGGTATTCACGTCTGCTGTGATTAACTCATAGTCCATTTGATTGAATCCAAAGTCAATCAACGCCTGACAAACTTCCGTTCCAAAACCAATTCCCCAATGCTTTTCACGCAAACGATACCCTATCTCTGGTTCGCCTTCGTAGTTGACTAAAAATGCAGCCACGCCAATAAACTCATTGCTGTCATGTCGAACAACGGCAAGAACTTTTATATCCGTTTTATCAAAATCAGAGGTGGAGTGCTTTTCAAAATTCTCGTCGCTCGTTGCTCTTGACATAATAGGTCTCGGAACAGGATCCATCACATTTGGATTGCGCATCATGTCATAATAATCTTCACGATCGGATTCTTTAAGTCTTCGGAAAATAAGTCGTTTTGATTGAAAATTCATATTTATCAATGTTTTACACAAAAAAAACGCCTTTCGGAATGAAAAGCGTTTTTTTACTATTTAGTATTTGAATCTCTTACAATCCAAAAGCGCTTTTTATTTGGTCTACGAAGTCTAATTTTTCCCACGTGAACAATTCTACTTCCTTCGTCACGGATGTTCCGTCAGGTGAGGTAAATGTCTTGGAAACGACCTCGTTCTTTCTTCCCATGTGACCATAAGCCGCCGTTTCGGAATATATAGGATTTCTCAATTTCAATCGTTGCTCGATGAAATAAGGACGCATATCAAAAATACTTTCAATTTTACGTGCAATATCTCCGTCTGTCATATCAATTTTAGATGTTCCGTAGGTGTTCACAAAAACTCCGCAAGGTTCAGCTACACCAATGGCATACGAAACTTGAACGAGAACCTCATCACACAATCCAGCGGCTACCATGTTCTTTGCTATATGACGTGTTGCATAAGCTCCTGAACGGTCAACTTTCGACGGGTCCTTTCCAGAGAATGCACCACCACCGTGGGCTCCTTTTCCTCCATAGGTATCAACGATAATTTTACGTCCCGTCAATCCAGAATCGCCATGTGGTCCACCAATAACGAACTTCCCAGTTGGGTTGATGTGGTATTGAATTTCGTTTGTAAACAAAGCCTGAATTTCAGCTGGTAATTTCGCTTTTACACGAGGAATAACGATTTCAATAATATCTTTTTTAATCTTCGCCAACATTTCTGGTTCCGAAGCGAAATCATCGTGTTGTGTTGAAACAACAATCGTATCGATACGTTGAGGAACATTGTCATCAGAATATTCGATCGTTACTTGCGACTTAGCATCTGGACGTAAATAAGCGATGACATTTGCCTCGTTGTGACGAATATCCGCCATTTCTTGCAATATCTTATGTGAAAGATCCAAAGCCAATGGCATGTAATTTTCTGTTTCTTTCGTCGCATACCCAAACATCATCCCTTGGTCACCTGCTCCCTGCTCTTCTGGACTAGAACGGTCAACCCCTTGATTGATATCTTGAGATTGTTCATGAATGGCAGAAAGAATACCGCATGAATTTGCATCAAACATATATTCCGACTTCGTGTAGCCAATTTTCTGAATCGTTTCTCTCGCAATCGATTGAACATCCAAGTATGTATTGGTATTCACTTCTCCGGCCAAAACAACTTGTCCTGTAGTCACCAACGTCTCGCAAGCCACTTTTGACGATGGATCAAAAGCCATGAAATTATCGATTAATGCATCCGAAATCTGATCGGCTACTTTATCTGGATGTCCTTCTGAAACGGACTCTGATGTAAACAAATACGACATTATATTTTCTTAATTTAAAAGAGTGCGAAAATAAATAAAATAAAGGAATTGATGCACCTCAAACACATGTCAATGGAAGAATAATCTTGAAACTCCACATGGAATGCTCGAAATGTTTCTGCTTGCTACTACTTGACAACAACTTTTACCGATATTCGGCTTCCGTTTTTCTTTACATTGAGAAAGTAGATTCCTGATTTTAAATCGGATAAAATAATACTCCCATTAAAATCTTCTTCTTGGTAGATTAATCTTCCGGCAAAATCAACAAGTTGTATTTCATCAAATTTCTGATTATCAAAAAAGTGAATATTACCGTCAATCGAAGGGTGAATAAACGAAAAGTCACTATTTGCCAAATCATTCAATGAACTCAGAGCAGCACAGGTATCTGAAATAGGGTTAGTATTCTCGATTATACCTTGAGGGGATAGGTTCTTTCCTGCAAAACCGATAAAATCAACCGGATATTTTTCTGCTCTGAAAATGAAATTTTCAACGGCAGTTGAACTGCTATACTGTGAATTGAGTGCATTCCCATCCGGATTAATATACACCCACACAATCTCTCCTG
>CBFIBY010000027.1:0-21173 GCA_965660955.1 Crocinitomicaceae bacterium
GCACCATTGCAAGCTATCTGGAGAAAGTGTCTCCCAAGTCCCTGAATTAGGCGGGAAATACAATTGTGATTGCGATAAGAATGAGAAATTCCAAAGTGCAACAAAAAGAAGTAGGTTTCTTAAAATCATGACTAGCTAGTTTCGTTAAGGATATAAATTTAAGTCAAATAGCTTAAAATCATCCCTATAACACCACATTTGTTTCCTTGTCAAAGTGTTTATAAGAAACGAAAACCGCTATAGCTGCAAGCGCAAGCATGATGCCGAAGCTAAGCATGAGTAATCCTGGGTCTAACGTTCCTGCAATTAATTCCTTTGTTGCAAGTACAACATTGATAACTGGAATACATGCCGTCACAAGGTTGAGTTCAATTCCTGGGAAGAGTCCAACCATGGCGGGAAGAACCATTAAGATGTTCAAGGGAGTGATGATGCTTTGCGCTTCTTTAAAGCTTTTCGCGTAAACAGCAATTGGTATCATGACACCAGCGAAAAACACTGTCAATGGGAAGAGAAGGAAGAATAACATCAAAATAAATCCAGGTGTTAGAATGCTTTGCACAATCTGTAATATTTGCTGATTCCCTTCGAAGTTCATTATTTTTATGGCAATGAATAGTCCTATTAGGGCAAAAGAAGCTGCTAACAAGCCTGAAAGTACTACAACAGCCATTTTTCCAACTAAAATCTGAATACGCGATACAGGAGTCGTTAAGAGTGTTTCAATCGTTCCTCTTTCTTTTTCTCCTGTAAATAGGTCTATCGCGGGATACATACATCCAATAAATCCAAAAGCAATAAAGACATAAGGTAGAATTCCGCCAGCCAGTTTGCCAATCATTTCTTTACTAGATGCGATATTTACATACTCTGTAATTATTGGTTGAAGTTTTTCTTCCTTCAGGTTTAATGATTTATATCGTTTCGTCTCTGCGTTTTTCTCGACAATCGCCATATATTTTTTGGCGCGGTCTGAAATGCCTAAATCAGTTGCATTAAACAAAACTGTGCAATTGACAGGTTGCATATTGCGCTCACTTTTCAAGTAGTCGTTGGGAACTAGAACACCCATTTGAATAGAGTCGGACTTAACGTCTTTTTCCATTTCCTTACGATTTTCGTAGGGAACTAAATCAAACGTACCGACGTCTTGCGGCATATTCATAAATTCCTGAATTACAGAGCTTTCTGCGTCTCCAACGAAGCCGATCTTGATGTTCTTTGAAGCAGCATCTTTTTCAAAACTACTGCTGATTCCAACCGTCACATTAAGTATAACCGGAAAGATTAAAACTGGAATAACAATCATCATGATAAGCGTTCGTTTATCACGTAGCGTATCTTTCAATTCTTTTAAAAATATCTTGGTAATCATACAGTCGTTGCGTTTGCTTCGTTGATAATTCGGATGAATTCTCCAGTCAATGTTTTTGCTTGCTGATTTGCTCGGTAATCTTCCATCGTGCCATTGTAGAGAAGTTTTCCTTTGTGCACAATAGCCATATCGTCGCACAGCAAATCCACTTCGCTCATGATGTGACTAGAAAAGATAACTGTTTTACCTTCGTTCTTGCAGTCTCGGATTAGGGAGATGATATTTTCGGCGGTGATTACATCCAATCCGCTAGTAGGTTCATCGAAGACGATTACCTCAGGATCATGAATCATCGTTCGGCAAATCGACACTTTCTGTTTCATCCCTGTGGAGAGCTTCCCTATGCGTTTGTTTTGGAATTCATTCATGTCCAATAGATCGAAAAGCTTTTCTTTTCTTTGCTTGAAGTCAGTTGAGCTAACATTGTATAAATCAGCAAAATATTTAACTAATTCATTGGGGGTTAGTCTTGCGTAAAGTCCTGTTGACCCTGTTAAAAATCCAATCTTTTTACGTGCCTCTCTGGGTTGAGCTACTGCATCAATTCCTGCTATTTCTATGCTTCCACTTGTGGGTTGGAAAATGGTTGAGAGCATGCGCATAGTCGTCGTTTTTCCAGCTCCATTTGGACCGAGCAGAGAGAAGATTCTCCCAGGTTGACATTCAAAAGAAATATGATCCACTGCAATTGCTTTCTTCGCTTTAGTGTCCAACTCCTTTTGCTGTGACTTGCCTAATTTGAATTCCTTGTACAGGTTTTCGACTTTTATCATGGACTAATAGTTTGAAGTCAAAAATAGCATTATTCTGACGTCGACCTTGTTGGAGTGAGCATTGGTGATGGTATTTTAACAGAATTTGGTTCTTGGGAAATTAGTCAAGAATGTTGAAATAAAGTAATCCTAATCACAAATACGTCCCTTGTGGGCGCCGTTGTGATAGTCTTCCTCTAGCTGCTTTAGCTCTTCAATAAACTCATCGGAGGGAGGCGTATTTTGCAGAATTCCAAGGTCAGGTTGACCGGCATCAATCCATGCCGTATACCATATCATGCCAACGGAGATAACTGAAGACCGCAACCGACGTTCAACCATATTGCCCATCATTGCATGATAAGCTTGGGAAAACTCGTAAGAATAGGTTTTAACAGTAGCTTGACCTCGTTGCTCAAAACTATATTTTTTGTCTTTAGGAAAGGTTTCGGTGAGCTTTTTTTCAAAGGAAAGGACCGAATCCACTGCAAAATGAGAAGTTTCTACAATGTTCCAAAAGAAGTCCGTAAGATTTGAGATGTGTTTCGCCTTACCAACAAAATAATCGTAATCTTCGGCATTGATTTCCACCAAGCGGCTTTCCCACAAACCATGTATACCGCGCTGACCCGTCATTTGTCCATTGTAATTTTCCGTTGTATGCAGCGGAACATGCGCATCACCGATGTAGTGCCCAATATCAGCAGAGTATTTGAGAATCATGTCTACATTTTTTTGCTCAAATGCGCGTTGAAGTTTGTATTTCATGACTTGCAAATACCAAGGAACAATGCCATACGCTTGTAACGTGTCTTCGGAGAATTTTTCAACTGCATCCGTCCATCGACGCGGAACAATGTCAAAAGGATTTTCACCCTCTTTGGCGTAATGGTCAATATCTATATAATGTCTTTGTGCTTCGCCTTCCATTGCGTACCGTCGTTTATCGGGGTCCACGGCATGCTCGGTAAGGTATTCGATGTGTTCTTTGTAAAACCCAAACATTTAAGGCGGTAACGTGAAAATTGCCAAACGGTTTATGCGCTTGTGTGCGAAAAAACCCCATTTTTTCTGAATGGTGTTGTTGGTTGGTATCATGCTTATTCCGAAGGGAACAAGCAGAATTAGAATAAATTTAGATTTGAACCAATTTGCCATCTTTCAAGATTGGAATAACATCGTGTTGATTGGGAGTCAAACAATACTTGATATCCTCATTCAAATTTAAGTTTTTTAATCTTCTTCTGTGTGAACTAGATTTTAAATATCCGAAATAGTTGTCTTTTGCACTAAGGTACAGGTATTTAGCAGCAATTGATGAATCCTCGTCGCTTAAGAATTTACCTGTTCCAACCAAATATTCGCAAAGCGCACCAGCACAAATCGTATCTTCAAGATTGAATTTATCTTGCCATCCGGAACAAAGACATAACACATTTTTGTCTTGTTTTTCCAGCCATTTGCTCAATGCATCAAGGTTTAACAAAGAGCCGACAACCACAACATCTGCATCTTTGGCAATATCTAAAGCTTTTGTTCCATTTGTTGTGGATAACACCACTTCTTTCCCGCGAAGTTCTTCATTCATGTACGAATAAGGCGAATTTCCGAAGTCAAATCCTTCAACAATTTGTCCTTTACGTTCAGCACCCACTAAAAATCCTTTTTTCTGATATTCCCTAGCTTCTTCAATGGTTGCAACAGGAATAATAGATTTTATTCCATTCGCAAAAGCCGCACATATAGCCGAAGTAGCTCGAAGTACGTCTATTACAACAACTATTTCATATTCATCTTTGTAATAATTGTATTCTCCGGGTGTGAAGCAAACTTCAATGTGTTTTCTGTCTTCCATTATGGGCAAAGATATAATTAATCGTTTATCCCTTTGACGCTTTCTTTGGCCAGAACATTCTTATCTGCCCAAAATGTTCCGAAAGGAATGAGAGAAGCCAAGAACAATAGGGCAACTTTTCCCAAATTCCACTTTCGATTGATGTAGTTCAAGTATAACCATACCATATATGCGATAAACAAGACACCATGGGCATATCCGACTATTTTATTCGGCAAAGGCATGTCGGCTTGGTATTTCAACAACATGGTAACGGCTAACAAAAGATATGAAATTCCCTCCAGAATTGCAATGGTTCTGAATTGGTCTAGTAAGCTTTTAAATTTCATTTAATTACATGTTTTTGAAGTTCAAACAATTCGTCTCGTAGTCGCGCGGCTTCAATAAAGTCTAGTTCTTTCGCTGAAGTTTCCATTGCCTTTTTAGTCGCTTTTATCATTTTAAGCAATTTGTCCTGATCATTATAATCACCTTGGTGCTCAGCCGCCAATTGAAGATTTTCTTCTTGCTGATCGTATTCTCTTTTCAAAATTCGAGTGGCTGAATCTCCATCTGCGACTTTCGTTGATTCCATTATTCGAGCTTTGGATTTGTTGAGCGCTTGCGGAACTTGATTGTTTTCAAGATTATATTCGTGTTGAATTTTCCGCCTACGCTCAGTTTCATCCATCGTTTGCTTCATGGAATCGGTTATTTTATCCGCATACATTATCACACGGCCGTCCACATTTCTGGCAGCTCTACCAACAGTTTGGACCAAAGAGCGCGTACTTCTTAAAAAACCTTCTTTGTCAGCGTCAATTATAGCCACAAGGGAAACTTCAGGTAAATCTAAACCTTCTCGTAACAAGTTCACGCCAATGAGTACATCGAAAGTTCCCAGTCGAAGTTGACGGAGTATTTCCACCCGTTCGATTGTATCAATATCGCTGTGAATGTAACGGCATAAAATCCCAAGTTTATCCAGATATTTCTGTAATTCCTCTGCCATTCGTTTGGTCAGCGTGGTTACTAAAGTTCTTTCTTCCTTTTTAACCCGTTCTTGAATCTCATGAATTAAATCATCGATTTGATTCAAACTTGGTCGAACTTCAATGATAGGGTCGAGCAGACCAGTCGGACGAATAACTTGTTCCACAACAAAACCTTCGGAACGCTCAATTTCATAGTCAGCAGGAGTAGCCGATACATAAACGATTTGATTCAAGAGTGACTCATATTCATCAAATTTCAAAGGCCGATTGTCCATCGCAGCTTGAATTCGGAAGCCATAATCGACTAGATTCAATTTCCGAGAACGGTCACCACCATACATTGCACGTATTTGCGGCAATGTTACGTGACTTTCATCTACAACCATAAGATAATCATCTGGAAAGTAATCCAATAAGCAGAATGGGCGTGTGCCGGGTTCGCGTTGATCAAAATAGCGGGAATAATTCTCAATTCCTGAGCAATACCCCAACTCACGCATCATTTCTAAATCATATTCCGTTCGCTCTTTGAGTCGATTAGCTTCTTCCTGTTTTCCTTCCGCCATGAACGCCTCATATTGAAGTCCAAGGTCAATGGTAATTTGGTCGATAGCGTTTCGGGTCGTTTCAGGACTACTAACAAAAATATTGGCTGGATAAATGTTAATGTCTTGCAACACTTCAATGGTGCTATTATTGATCGGATCAATAGTCGAAATTTTCTCAATATCGTCTCCCCAAAATTCTACGCGAAGTGCATAATCTGTGTAGGCGAGAAAAATATCTACAGTATCACCTTTTACACGAAATTGACCTCTGGAAAAATCATTTACGGAACGAGAGTATAGGTTTTCCACTAGGCGTAAGAGAAATTTATTTCGGGCAACCGTCATTCCAACATGAATGGGCATTACACTTTTGGCAAATTCATTTGGATTTCCAATACCGTAAATACAAGAAACGGAAGAAACGACAATAACATCTTTTCGACCGGAAAGTAAGGCAGAAGTTGCAGATAATCTTAGTTTTTCTAGTTCATCATTTATCTGTAAGTCTTTTTCAATATAGGTTCCAGTTACCGGCAGATAAGCTTCTGGTTGATAATAATCATAGTAAGAAACGAAATATTCGACTGAATTATCTGGAAAAAATTGCTTGAATTCACCGTACAGTTGAGCCGCTAAAGTTTTGTTGTGACTTAGAACCAAAGTCGGTTTACCAACTTCTTGTATCACATTCGCCATGGTGAAGGTTTTTCCACTTCCCGTTACACCCATTAATGTCTGAGCAAATAGCCCGTCATTAATTCCTTGAACCAAACTTTTTATCGCTTCTGGCTGATCTCCAGTCGGTTCAAAGTCTGATTTTAATTGGAATTCCATGGGTTGTATTTTGATACAAAAATAAGAAATACGAAGGTTTATTCTCGTAAGGTTAAAGATTAATTATCTTTGGAGGAATAAATAAAAATCAGTCCGTTTTTTATGGTTTGGGGTATTTTTATCGTTCTGGTCTTTGGTCTTTTGGCTCTTGATCTTGGTGTCTTTCACAAGGAAAACCATAAAGTATCCATGAAAGAGTCTTTAAAGTGGACTTCAGTTTGGGTTTCCTTAGCCTTGCTTTTCGGTTTAGCGGTTTATTGGATTTATGAAGTCAATTGGTTCGATATCAATAAACTTGGTACTGCTCCCGGCAAAGCCATGTTGGATTATTACACAGGCTATTTAATTGAAGAATCTTTGAGCTTGGACAATATTTTTGTCATAGCTTTAGTTTTTAAGTTTTTCAAGATAGAACCGAAGTTTCAACACAATATCCTTTTCTGGGGTATCATTGGCGCAGTCGTCTTTCGGTTAATCATGATTCTGATTGGAGCCGCATTTGTCCGGAATTTCGAATGGGCAACTTATATTTTTGGCGGAATTTTGGTCTACTCAGCGTTAAAAATGATTTTCGAGAAGGAAGAGGCCGAAGATTTTAAAGAAAATTTCGCGATTCGTATTCTTACAAAATTCATCAAGATTGATTGGACAATAAAGGATGGACGATATTTTATTCGGAAAAATGGAAAGCGTGTTGCAACGGGTTTTTTTGCTGCGTTAATTGTGGTTGAGTTTTCAGATATCATTTTTGCCGTGGATTCCATTCCAGCAATTTTCTCCATTACTACAGATCCTTTTATAGTCTTTACGTCTAATATATTCGCAATTCTAGGTTTACGTAATTTATACTTCTTTTTGGCAGGAATGATGGACAAATTCCATTATATGAAATATGCTCTGATAGCTGTCTTGTTGTTTGTTGGGATTAAAATGTTAATTGTCCAATTTGTTCATATTCCAACGAGTATCAGTCTTTTTGCTATTCTAGGATTTTTAGTTTCTGGGGTTCTGTTTTCGGTATACAAAGCAAGACACGAATCGACTTAAATCACCTCTTTTGCGTAAAATAATACATATCGACATGGACGCATTTTATGCATCTGTTGAGCAACGCGATAATCCTAATTTAATAGGTTTGCCTGTCGCTGTTGGAGGTGGTGGTGAACGAGGTGTGGTTGCTGCGGCGAGTTATGAAGCTAGAAAGTTTGGTGTTCGATCAGCAATGAATGGAAAACGAGCGAAGGAGCTTTGTCCAGATTTAATTTTTGTTCGCCCTAGATTCAATGAGTATAAAAAAGTCTCAGAACAGATTCGCGCCGTGTTCGAGCGATATACAGATAGTATAGAGCCTTTATCTTTAGACGAAGCTTATTTGGATATAACGGAAAATAAAATGCGCATGTCCTCTGCGACTTTTTTAGCGCAATCCATTAAAACAGAAATCTTTAACGAAACCAAATTGGTCGCATCAGCTGGGGTTTCTTACAATAAGTTTTTAGCCAAGATTGCTTCAGATGAAGATAAACCCAATGGACTTTTTACCATCACTCCAGATCAAGGTAAAGGATTTATTGAGCAATTACCAATTCGAAAATTCTACGGGGTTGGAAAAGCCACGGCTGAGCGCATGAAAGAATTGAATATTTTCAAGGGAAAGGATATTCTTGCGTACTCATTAGAGGAGTTGACGAGATATTTTGGGAAATCAGGTGCTTTTTTCTTTGACATCGCTCGAGGCATTGATAACAGAGAAGTTCATGCCGAAAGAGAACGAAAATCGGTAGGGATTGAAAATACATTTAAACAGAACTTTAGCGATGAAAGGTTGTTGTGGGAAGAAGCAAAACGCTTGCTTTCAACACTTTGGGAAAGGCAGGGAAAGGCGGATAAACGAGGGAGAACCTTAAGTCTAAAAATTCGCTTTTCCGATTTTAGAACCTTAACAAGAAGCAAAACAGTTGATCAAGAAATTGAATCGGAAAAAGTCCTGTTGGATATTGCAGTTGAGTTATACAACGAGATATTACCACTTGAAAGTCCAGTTCGCTTGATTGGCTATTCTCTGAGTAGCTTTGATAAACAAGAAGAACCGCCAAAAAAAGTGGAAACTCAATTAACCCTGCATTTTTAATTGCACAATATCCGTTGTCAATTGTTCATTAAACAATTACCTTTGCGCCCAAAGAAAATTGCATGAAGATTTATAATGATATATTAGAAACGATTGGGAATACACCAATGGTTCGCTTGAATAAACTAACCAATAACCTCAAAGGTGATATCATCGCCAAAATTGAAACGACCAATCCTGGGAATTCTGTGAAAGATAGAATGGCCTTAAAGATGATTGACGATGCAGAGGCAGACGGTCGATTGAAGCCGGGCGGAACTATCATTGAAGGAACTTCAGGGAATACAGGAATGGGATTAGCGCTTGCGGCAATCATTAAAGGCTACAAGTTAATTTGTGTTCTAAACGATAAACAGTCCAAAGAAAAGATGGACATTCTGCGCGCAGTTGGAGCAGAAGTTGTTGTTTGTCCAACGGCAGTCGATCCTGATGATCCACGCTCTTATTATAGCGTTTCCAAAAGATTGGCGAGCGAAACACCTAATTCTTGGTACGTGAACCAATATGATAATTTATCGAATAGATTAGCGCATTACGAGCAAACGGGACCAGAAATTTGGGAACAAACCGATGGTAAAATTACGCACTTCGTTGTAGGAGTTGGCACAGGAGGAACAATCTCTGGTGTTGGGAAATACCTGAAGGAGAAAAATCCAAATGTAAAAATTTTAGGAATTGATACCTATGGTTCAGTTTTCAAGAAATACAAAGAGACGGGAATTTTTGACGAAAATGAAATCTACCCGTATATCACAGAAGGAATTGGTGAGGATATCCTTCCAAAAAATGTCGATTTCGATATTATTGACCACTTTGAAAAGGTAACCGATAAAGATGCGGCGGTTTATACACGTCGATTAGCAAAAGAAGAAGGGATTTTCGTTGGTAATTCCGCCGGAGCAGCAGTTAAAGGTGTGCTACAAATGGAGCATATGTTTGATGAAAATAGCGTTGTAGTTATTTTGTTTCATGATCACGGAAGTCGTTATGTCGGAAAAATGTTTAACGACGACTGGATGCGCGAACGTGGATTTTTAGATGAAGAGCATAAGACGGCTTTAGAATTGATTAGTGGACACGAAGATCAACCATTAGTGACTTTATTTGCCGAAGAATTGGTTTCGCACGCCGTAGCCAAAATGCGCAAATTCGGAATTTCTCAAATTCCAGTCATGAAGGATGGAAAATTTGTAGGGTCAATTGATGATAATCATGTGTATCATTTACTTGTTGAAAATCCAAGCGTGATTGATGCACCGATATCCTCGATTATGCAAGATCCTTTCCCAGTGCTTAAATCAAGTGCAAGTGTTGAAGATGTTTCTCGCGTAATTAATAAGCAAACTCCAGCTGCGCTCGTTGAAATGGAAGACGGGAAGTACCATATTGTCACCAAATACGATATCATTTCATCTTTAGCCTAAAATGACTTACGTTGACCAAATGGGACAAAACATTGAGTTGGAATTCCCAGCTCGTCGAATTGTGTCATTGGTCCCATCACAAACTGAATTTCTTCACGCGTTAGGATTGGAAAACGAAGTTGTTGGAATCACGAAATTTTGTGTTCATCCCAGCGAGTGGTGGAGAGGTAAGAAAAGAGTCGGCGGAACGAAAAATGCTAATATCGAGCGAGTTATTGAACTTGTTCCAGATTTGATTATTGGCAACAAAGAGGAAAACGACCAAAAAAACATATCAGATTTATCGAGTATTGCTCCAGTTTGGATGAGCGACATTAAAAGTCTTGATGATGCCTTTGATATGATGTTGACAGTTGGTCAATTGACCAACCGAGAGACCCAAGCAAAGGGAATAGTTGAAGAAATCAAGCAGGCCTTCAAAAGCCTGACGAAGATAATACCAGCCAAAAAAGGACTGTATTTTATTTGGAAAGACCCATGGATGCTTGCCGGAAAGGATACCTTCATTTCGCATATGATGAGCTTGTGCGGTTTCCAAAACCTGGCGATTGAAGATCGATATCCGTTGCTGGAGGAGAGTGATACAAAGGATGTAGACTTGATTTTACTAAGTTCAGAACCCTTTCCCTTCAAAGAAAAGGATAAAATAGAGCTTCAGAAGCGATATCCAAATGCACAGATTTTATTCGTTGATGGTGAGATGTTTTCGTGGTACGGTTCGCGCTTGTTAAAGGCGCCAGGTTATTTCAGTGAGCTGATTACTTCAATCGAATAAAGTTGTTTTGAATGGCATATTTGAAAAATTCATTCATGGGATAGTATTCCTTCTTGAAATCTAAACTACCATCAAATTTGGCTTTGGTCAACCCCGTATTTGTTACCATTATTTTCACCCCTTTTGTTTTGGATAAAAAACTCTGACTGTTGTAATAAAAAGGTAAGTTGTTCAAAAACAACATCACCCATTTATCACCAGAAATATCTGTTAAATTCGTTAGTTCGCCTTCCATACAAAATAAACATTCTTTAGGATTGCGTTTGAGGTCGATTTTCTTTTTAGAGCTAAATGAATAAGTGCGAGAATCAATTTTCGTCAAGTAATAATTCTGAATGCCATTTGTAATTGTTGATTCATTTTTGAACTTGAAATTCAATTCGGCTAAAAAAGTACTTTTCTTTAGAGCTGCCGCTAGGTCGACAGTGTCCTCAAAATTCAATATCAAATCCATGTCTGGACTATTTATTAATATACCTTCCGGATTGTTTATTTGAATTCCTCGATAATTAATAGCAAAGGCTCTTATGTTGGGAATGTCCAATCCAACTTTAGAAATTATTTTGTGCAGGGAATCTTGAACTTTTTTCGGAATCAAATTGGTATATAGATGTATACCAGATGGTTTGAGCGTAAAGTTTGAATTGTTGAACACATCTTTGGTTCGGGCATTTTTTATCAATTGACCTTCAAGAACAAGTGAATGATCTTCTAGCATTAAGTCCATGTCGGTACGGGTAAATAATGTACTTGTCCCGTAAAGAAGTCCTCGACTGGTTAATTGGGCGAATTTATCCGTCTCCTTAATTGCAATTTTTTTACTCAAGTCACTCGGATTGGGGTGAAGGGCAATTTGCTTCGCCAATTCAATCATCTTGTTTCGTTGTTCAATTGTGGGACCGTTTTTACCTAAATATCGAAGCACAATCCCTATGTTTTCATTGATCGCATAGCATTGCGTAGAATCCAGAGCAGCCATAGCGTTTTTTCGCATTAATTCTGGGCGTTCCAAGTTGTAGGACATTCCTAAAATTTGTTCTCCTTCAAAAGGAAAAACATATACGACAATATCAGAAAGGAAATCAATGCCCAGTTTTTTGCTAACTCCTTTTCGTTTCCATTTCTTTTCGATTTGCTTGTTGATTACCTCAATAACTTCTGGGTCATTGGCTTCCAATAATATCGAAAACAAAGTGCTCTTTAAGGCACTCGAGCCATCCAATCTCATGGCGAAAATTGCATTTTCGGGAATGTGTGTTAGATTTTCAATAGGTTTTTCAACGAGAAAAAATCGACCGAAAAGGAAAAGAACCCAAACTGCCACAAGGAAAAATAGAGAAACAAGAAGTTTTTTTAATTGCATAACAGATTGGCTTGATCAAAATTACGATAATTGATGAAATACTATCTTTGCGACATGGGAAAAATATTGTTTTGGATTTTAAAACTTTTCGGTTGGAAAATAGATCCACACACACCAAATGTGAAGAAATGTGTCGTGGTTATGGGGCCACATACTTCCAATTGGGATTTTATCATCGGAAGAATGACATTCGCTAAATACAATGTGAATGCAAAATTCTTAATAAAAAAGGAACTTTTCTTTTTCCCTTTTGGATTGATACTTAAGGCAATGGGGGGGATTCCGGTCGATCGGTCTAAGGGAACAAATGTGACAGATCAGGCAGTTAAATATTTCAAGGAAAATGACGAAATGTTTATGGTATTCACCCCAGAAGGAACGAGAAGTTATAGCCCAAATTGGAAAAAAGGGTTTTATTACATTGCACAACGAGCTGAAGTGCCCATTTATATTGGCTATATGGACTATGAAAAGAAAATTGGAGGTTTTGCTGGTGAATTCAAGCCCACAGGTGATGTTGACAAAGACATTTTGGCAATTAAAAAGATACTAAGTCAATACAAAGGTCGTTTTCCTGAAAATGGAATTCGTTAAGACTTTTCTATTCGACCTGTTTTTTTATTGTAGCCGTACGGACAATGTTTGCAGCCACTTTTACAGCAATAACCGCGTTTTCGGTGGTACGTTTCAGTGAAAACGATGTAACCTTCTTCGGTGGTGTAAAAATCTTCTGGGAGCAATTTCCCACGTTTAGAAAAAGATGAAAAATCATCGGTCATAAGGCAAAAGTACATTTATTTAAACACATGTCATTCGAAGCAAAATATCAAACCCCATCTCCTTTACAAAAACTTTCGTTTGCTTGGGCAAAAGATAGAAATCTTACCTTTTTCGCAAAAAGAGATGACTTAATACATGATGCTGTATCAGGTAACAAATGGAGGAAGTTAAAGTTCAATTTGCTGCAGGCTTCGCATCTTCAAAAAAAAGGAATACTAACCTTTGGAGGTGCTTTTTCTAATCATATTCTAGCAACAGCACATGCGTGCTGGTCGCAGGGTTTAAAATCCATGGCAGTCATTCGTGGTGACGAACTAAGTGAGTCAAGTAATGATATTTTAAGGCAATGCAACGAATGGGGAATGCAGTTTCGATTCATAACTCGAGAAGAATACAATCTAAAAGATGATTTTGAATACCTAAATGAATTGAAAAGTGAGTTCAGAGACTATTACATAGTTCCGGAAGGTGGTAAGAATTTTTTTGGAATGGTAGGTTGTCAAGAAATAATCAAAGAAATTGACACTGATTTTGACGCCTTATGGACCGCACAGGGCACATGCACAACAAGTATTGGTTTGGCTATGTCTTGTAAAGCACACCAAAGCATACACGGTGTCCCCGCGTTAAAAGGATATGATGCCGCATTGGAAATAGAAACGCTTATGAAGCGGCAGGGAATGAATGGTAGTTCCATTTCAGACGTTCTTGAGCAAATGCAATTTCATCCGGAATATCATTTTGGCGGATATGGTAAGATTACGGAGGAATTGAAAACATTCATAGGAGAAGTATGGAAAACGCACAAACTTCCATTGGATAAAATATATACAGCTAAAGCCTTTTATGCGATGATCGATTACTACAGAAACAATGACCTTCAGGACCAAAAAGTAGTTTTCTTACATACTGGAGGGCTGATTGCCGGAAAGGTCTGAGTAAAAAAAAGCCTCCTTCCAAGTGGAGGAGGCTTAACTATTTTTTATTTTCTTATCGAATCCAACGTCTTCCGTGATTCTTGTAGAATGCGTATTTCACGAAGAGTTCAACCGCACCAACAGTGTTTGTTGGAATTCGATTAATATTTAACGCCGCATCATATGAAACGCCAAATTCGAATCCATTAAATCGCATCATAAAAGAAGCAATAATCGCATCATTCAAACGGTAGTTCAAACCAAATCCAACTGATTTCTGGGGATTGAAAGTTGTTCTTCTCGATCCTTCATCCAACAAAACATCAAACGAGGTCCCAATAATTAAGTCTCTATGTGGACCTTGAAACATTGTAATCAATTGAGGAGAAAGCAAAAATTTGTACCGTTCCAATTTAAAGCTGGCACTCGTATGGAATATATACTGTCGAAAAGTTTGGAAAGAAAGGGTTCTAAATCCTTGCTCTGGTGCGTTCAAATGATTGGCAGCAAATCCAATGTCAAATTTCGCGCGACTTTGCCATACTTTTTTGTAGTAAATACCCGCACCGATGTCAAATTGAGTTGTCTTGTCAACTCCTGCTTCTGTTGATAGAATCGTATTGTCAAATGCAATTCCGTTCCATTGATTGTCCCACGTTTCGAAATCTTGGTTCAATGAACGATTGATAATTCCCGGTTTGATTCCCAAGGAGAAAAAAGATTTCTCATATCCTTCCCAAACATAGTTAAATGGAATTGAAACCATATGAGAGACAACTTTGGCGTCTCCAGTTACATCATTTGTATATTGCGTGCCTAGGCCAAACCAACCATTTTGAATTTTATCTTGCCCCAATTTAAACTCACCCATGAAAGAGTTCGTTCGGAAAGGTGTTGGAACAGCAGTCAGCCATTGTCCTCGATAATTGGTGAAAAAGGAAAAGTCCTGCTCCATCGTTGCTGTAGCGGAAGGATTTAACGTTGCCGTAGATGCATACCACATACTGTAATGAGGATCTTGTTGTGCATTTGATTGCACGGAAAAAAGTATTGATAGAAGAATGAGCGTTTTTTTCATTTCTAATAAATTATTTAACAAGGGTAACGGTTCCAGACTTTACATTCGTCAGACCACCAATTAATGAATACTCTACTGTCCACATAAATGTAGCAGGAGGAAGTTTACGTCCGTTGAATGTACCATCCCAGCCTTCGTCTTGTGAAGATGTTTCATACAGTTTTCTACCATATCGGTCGAATACACGGAAGGTCATCGTTACAATACCTGGACCTTTTACATACAACACATCGTTTACACCGTTGTCATCAGGTGAGAAGCTATTCGGTACAGCAATAACATCTAAGAAATTAATTCCGATCGTTACCGTGTCACGAAGGGCACATCCGTCAGGCGAAATGTACTCTATAATAGCATCAGTTGGTACAAGAGGCGAGCTCACCGTTTCGGCGCAATCTGGACATTCCATGATATCATTGGGGATCCAATTATACGTTCCTCCAGCTGGATAGCCATTTGCTGCAATGTAAGCAGATCCGCCCATGTCAATTAAAGTGTCTCCTGAAACATCAATGGAGTCTGGATAGGAACCTACAAAAATTGTCGCGGAGAAATTACTCACACCACCTGGACCAGATACACCAAGGTCAATTGTGAAAGTGCCTGTTGAATCAAAACAAATTACACCAGGATCTTGTGTGTTAGCTGTTGAGGGAATACCGCCATTCAGGCCGCCAAAACTCCAAACCCAAGTATCTATGGTACCGGATGAAGTGTCTGTAAATGTGATGCAATCGCCTTGACAAATTGAATCATTGAAAGAAAACCCTGCCTGAATCTGTGAATAATTGATAAACGGAATCAGTAGGAGGGTGAAGAATGCAAGTATTAATTTCATATAACAAATATATATACGTGTACGAAAGTAAAGAAAAAAGTCCTTTTGGTCTATTTTTTTTTCGTTGAAAGGTAATCCATTTGAATTAAGAGAGTGCTTTTTGGAGTTGAACAGTTTCTTTTGCTTCCTTAACATCGTGTGTCCGAAGTATATTTACCCCTTTCTGTAATAGCACCGCATGAAGGGCAGTTGTCCCGAACAATGTGTCGTCCGCATTTACGTTTAAGGTCTTTTGAATGAACGATTTACGTGAAATACCCGCAAGGATGGGGATATTGAACATTTGCAAGAGTTCAAAGTTTTTAATGATGTCAAAATTCTGTTCAACCGTTTTAGAAAAACCAAAGCCAGGGTCAATAATGAGGTCATGAATACCCATTTTTTGAAAAGATTTAATTTTTTTATCAAAATAGGTAATCAATTCTTGCATCAAGTTTTCATACGTAGTATCTGACTGCATTGTTTGAGGTGTTCCGCGCATGTGCATGATGATATACGGAACCTTGTAATGAGCAACAATATCAGGTAATTTACTATCTATGTTTCCTGCACTTATATCATTTATAATATCTGCTCCAGATTCTATTCCAACTTTGGCAACTTCCGAACGAAAAGTGTCCAATGAAACGAGGGCATTTGGATATTCTTTTTTAATGAGAAGAACGGATGCTTCAATTCTATTGATTTCTTCTTCAATAGGTAAGTCTGCAGCTCCTGGGCGACTAGAGTAGCCACCAATATCCAAAATGTCGGCACCTTCACTTAGCATTTTTTCCGCTTTCAGTAGAATTTCTTTGTTTGTTGACGCTCGACTTTCAGAATAGAACGAATCGGGTGTCACATTTAAAATTCCCATGACTAAATTGTCAGTAAATTCTAATAACTTCTGTTGAATTACCATCTGCATGTTGGTCTATTTATATATCTTCATCCCTTGATTTTTGCTTAAAACTCGAGATGAATAATACCTCAAAGGAATACACAAAAATAATAAATCAATGCAGAGATGTTTTCGTGAAGAAAACGAAAGATTATGGCACGGCTTGGCGCATTTTACGCCCTAGTTCATTGACCGATCAGATTTTCATAAAAGCACAGCGCATTCGTACCATTCAGGAAACGGGTAAAAATGAGGTGGGTGAAAGCGTTGAGGGTGAATTTGTCGCTATAATTAATTACTGCATAATGGCCATCATTCAATTGGTGGAAGAAGATTTAACCGAAATGGAGCTTTCCGAGGAGGATGCTTTATTGCTATTTAACAAGTACTCGGAAATTGCACACGATTTAATGATGAAAAAGAATCATGATTACGGAGAAGCATGGCGCGACATGCGCGTGAGTTCATTGACTGACTTGATCCTAATGAAAATTCTTCGTGTCAAGCAAATTGAAAATAACGATGGGAACACCATTATGAGTGAAGGAATAGATGCGAATTATTATGATATGCTTAACTATTCAGTTTTTTCATTAATCCATTTGCAAAATGGCTAAATTAAAAACGATGCAACCAAAAGCCACTGTGGCTGGTAGATCTTTCGTTTTTAACCTGGTTTTTGTGGGGCTAAATGTTGCAGCCGTCGCATTGCTAGTCATGGGATTTCACCCTCATTTTGAAGGGAATTCCACTCTTTTACTAATTCTTGGATTCTCTATTCTGGCTTTCTCAATTGGCGGAATTTTACTCTTCAAAGGAAGGATAATGCTCAGCAATGTGGCGCGGGTCATCGTTGGTGGGTTATTTATCGTTTCTGGACTTATCAAAGCGAACGATCCAATTGGATTTTCCTATAAGCTACAGGAGTATTTTGAAGATGGGGCACTGGCATATCGCATCAAGGAATGGTTGGGTGCTCCAGAATTTAGTCTTGAATGGTTGGGAGAAATAGCTCTTGGTTTGTCTGTATTCATTTGTGTTCTAGAAATAGTTTTAGGTGTGATGGTCATTTTCAAACAGAAAATGAAAGTCGTAGGTGTATTGGTTGTAGCAATGATGCTCTTTTTTACCTTTCTCACATGGCACACAGCGAATTGCAACGGTGACGAAAAGTTTACAGACAGAGATCGCTATTCGTTTAGTGATCCTGTTGGAAAAAGTAAGCTTGATCAAGCCAAAACAAATGCTGACATAAAAGTCGTATCAAAAGACACAGAAATTGTAATTGATGAGCAAAAGTTGCCGCAATGTGTGAATGATTGCGGTTGTTTTGGTGATGCGTTAAAAGGATCAGTTGGTCGCTCACTAACACCGAGCGAATCTCTTTGGAAAGACTTGGTATTGCTTTACTTTTCGATATGGCTGCTTGCCGGGTCATTTAAAATACACAAAGTTGAAGAGGAAAATCGAGCACCATTTTGGATGACCAGCTTAGTTTTTATTGCCTTTTTGAGTTGGGTATTTGGGTGGATATTTCCATTACTCTTTAGCGTTATACTTTTCTTAGGAAGTATTTGGCTGTTGAGAAAAGAGCGAGAGAAACGAAACACGTATTGGAAAGTTATCGTTTTTGTAACAATCATTTCTGGTTTGGTTATAGGATATGTGTTGATGTACGAGCCAATGAAAGATTATCGTCCATACGCCGTCGGTAGTGATTTGAAATTAAAAATGACAGACGGACAAGACGGACAATATCAGAATTTGTTGGTATACAAAAATGTGAACTCTGGCAAAATCAAAGAATATGATGCTGCTTCATCGGAATATCTTGACTCCAAAATATGGGAAGATAAAAGTTGGAAGTACCTTGAAATGACCACAAAAGAAATTGTTCCTATGAAATTAGCTTCCATTACGGAGCAGTTCAATCCTTTCGTAGTCGTAAAAGAAGTTCAAGAAGCAGAATTGAGTCTTTCTTTTGTGGAAAACCAAATGTCGAATGCGAAACGAACGACTTTCCATATTTATGATAAAGAAAATGATTCTTTGTTACCTGTTTTTGAAAGCGATTTCACGCTTGAAGCATTTCCTGAAGATAATTTTACCATTCAAGACACCGTTGTTGTTGAGAATAAAGAGTTCACAGAAGTCTTTATAACAGATGACTTGTTGACGGAGCCGAAAATCATTGTTTTGACCGTACGCAATTTAATGGACGCGAATTGGTCGAAAGTAGAGGGGTACAAAGCTATTTTCGAAAGTGCCAAGAAAGAGGGAGTACCGATGATTATGTTGGTGAGTTCGAATCGGCTTGAGATCAATACATTTCGCGTGGAAAACAACTTTCCTATTCCAACTTTCATGAATGACGAAACAGAACTTAAGGCAATTGCCCGGTCTAATCCATCGCTTATGATTCTTAAAAATGGAAAAGTGGTTGGGAAATATCCACACAGAGCAATGCCCGATTACAGTTGGTTAAAGAAAAATGATTTAAAATAATATGAGAAAAAGAATAGTTGCAGGAAATTGGAAAATGAATCTATTGCCTGAAGAGGCAAACAGTTTGTTCAATCAATTGATTATTAAAAATGATTGGCCTTCGCACATTCAGGTAATGGTATTCCCGCCTTCCATTTACCTCAGCCATTTCAACGATTTACGTGATCAACACGTATTACTCGGAGCACAAAATTTTTATCCGAAAGAAAGTGGAGCATTTACTGGAGAAATTTCTGTCTCGCAGGCAAAAGCTTGTGGTGCAGACTATTTATTAATCGGTCACTCTGAACGAAGAGCTTATTTTGGTGAGCACGAAGCATTTCTAAAAGAAAAAGTTGATGCGGCTGTTCATGTGAGTAGTCCTTTCATATTTTGCTGTGGAGAACCGTTAGATATTCGTGAGAGTGGTAAAGAAAAAGAATTCGTTAAGAAACAACTTGAAGACAGCCTTTTTCACCTAGACAATACCCAAATTCTTTCGGCCGTTATAGCGTATGAACCTGTTTGGGCGATCGGAACGGGAAAAACAGCAACCACTCAACAAGCTGAAGACATGCATATGTCAATCAGAGGTTGGTTAGCTGGACAGTTTGGAATAGATACCGCAAACAAAATATCAATCTTGTATGGAGGAAGTTGTTCTCCGGATAACGCTAAAGAATTATTCGCGTGTCCCAATGTAGATGGCGGACTAATTGGCGGAGCATCCTTAAAAGCCGATTCATTTATTAAAATCGCAGAAGAATTATAGATGGATACAATTGTTCTACATATCGAACTTTTACCGCTCCAACCTTGGAGAGAAATCTTGATTTCATGGTTATCTGAGCAGGGTTGTAATGCTTTCGAAGAGACCAAGGAGGGATTAACCGCTTACGGACAAGCGGATGAACTTGACGAAAAAACAATTGAAAGTAAGATTAGAGATTGGGCAAAAGAGAAGGATATTCAATTGAATGTACGGGTAGAGGTGGTTCCTCATAAGAACTGGAATGCACTGTGGGAAGCTGATTTTCAACCAGTTGAAGTTGAGCATTACCTGACTATTCTCGCTCCGTTTCATGAAAAGAAGGATCGCAAGGGAATGATCATTGAAATTCAGCCTCAAATGTCTTTTGGGACGGGGCATCACCAAACAACATGGATGATGAGTAAAGCTTTGTTTG
Organism: Crocinitomicaceae bacterium; assembly: GCA_965660955.1. GTDB lineage: Bacteria > Bacteroidota > Bacteroidia > Flavobacteriales_D > Crocinitomicaceae > UBA2040. The sequence goes on from CBFIBY010000027.1 coordinate 20,196, forward strand.
AATATGGCGACTTACCTGAGAGAGTTTTGGATATGGGAACAGGAACCGGTATTTTAGCAATAGCTTCGGAGAAATTGGGAGCACAAGAAATTGTTGCAATCGATATCGAAGAATGGTCGGCGGAAAACACAAGAGAAAACGCTGTTCGGAATGCATGTGAAAAGATCAAAACTTTTCATGGAGACATTGACCTTATCGAAAATCAAAAATTTGGATTGATTCTTGCCAATATCAACAAGAATGTACTAAAAGCACAATTTCAAATGTACGATCAATCCCTTGATGAAGACGGGAGAATTGTAATAAGCGGTTTTTTCGAAACAGACGTAGACGATATGACATCTTTCGCACGTAATTTCAATTTTGAGGTCGAAAAACAATGGAATAAAGAAACTTGGGCGGCGTTACAACTAAAACGAAAAGAGACATGATGAAATATATTTTGACTTCATTTTTGCTTCTCTTTTTTCTGGGGACCTCATTAGGACAGGGTTTTTCGGAAGATAGAGAAAAATTTGTCAAGGAATTCCACAAGACCTTATCTGATTATGGAAAAGGAGATTATAACGAATTTTCAAAAAAACAACTGCCAGCTATGTTGGTGGATGGTCGTGATTTTCCAGAGATTCTGTTCAAAAGAATGGTGACCACATCCAATCTTATTCTCGAAAAGCGTTTGAAGCCTTACCCAGAATTGTATGATTATGTTTTTTCAATGTATACCTTGGTGCAATCTAATCAAAACACCGAAAGTATTGATGCCTGGCACGCTACGGTAGATAAATTGTTGGATGCCAGAAATCCCAAAAAGTTTAAAGGATTTATCAATTTATCATCTACTTTTTTCTCAGAAAAAATTCTTACCGAACAATCGAATTATACTTGGTTTTATGAGGGCGGGACGTTTTCATTTGATTCAGACGGAAAGGCCTTTTTCATATTATCGGGTGGGAATTTAGTATGCCGCGTTCAAAATCG
>CBFIBY010000028.1:0-20052 GCA_965660955.1 Crocinitomicaceae bacterium
ACAAATTGCAAGCGCAATACGAAAAGTTGATGGCCGAAGCACACAAACTAAGCACGAGCAATCGTTCGGCTAGCGATGCAAAAGTCAAAGAAGCCAACGACATTCAGGACAAAATTGCGGCTTTAATGGAGAAATAGTCTTATGAAAAAGCAAACGTCTGAATTATCAGAACGCGATCACAACCGCATAATTGAAATGGCCTGGGAAGACAGAACCCCTTTCGAAGCTATCGAGTTTCAATTTGGCTTTTCAGAGTCCGATGTGATCGCATTGATGCGATCCACTTTAAAACGATCGAGCTTCAATCTTTGGCGAAAACGGGTCAATTCTGGTGTGAGTCAAAAGCATTTACAGAAGAGAAATCGAGATATCAATCGATTTAAATGTTCTATGCAAAGAACGATTTCAGGCAATAAGATATCTAAAAGATGAATTTATATTAAGTTTTATTTCCCTAAGAAGCAAAGAACGTTAAGTGTATTCATATTTTCACCCCTTCAAACGTGTACGTCCAAAAGCTCTTGAGATGCATCAAAAATTCCTGATTTCCATCTCCACCAAGAATGGGTGAATCGATATGCGTAACATAGTTCAAATGGTTCAATTTCCCGACTTCTTTGATCTTTTCAATTACTTCAGGATACAAACGCTTATTTTTTACAATTCCACCCTTTCCAATATTCTTTTTTCCCACTTCAAATTGAGGTTTTACCAAAGCTATACATTCTGCATTTTTGGTTAATAAGGGATGAAGAAAGGGCAGCACTTTTTCCAATGAAATGAAGGATACATCTATGACGACTAGATCACATAGTTCGGGAATTAATCGACTATTTAGTTCGCGAACATGGGTTTTTTCAAGATTAACGACTTTGTCGTTTGCCGCGATTTTAGGATGAAGCTGATTTTGCCCAACATCCACACAATACACTTTCGAAGCACCATTTTCAAGCGCCACTTCCGTGAATCCACCTGTAGAAGCGCCAATATCTAAGACCTTCTTGTTTTTCATACTCACTTTGAAATGTTCCAAAGCATGCTTCAACTTCAAAGCTCCCCTAGAAACGTATGGAATTTCTTCGGCTAAAAGTTCAATTTTTGCATCAACGGGAATCTTCTTCCCTGTTTTATTGAGCATTTTTCCATTGACCATCACACCATGTTTTCGTATAATTTCTTCCGCTCTTGTGCGCGTAGAAACTAATCCTCTTTGCAATAACACTTTGTCCAGCCTTTCTTCCATAGCACAAAGATACACATAGATTTAGTTCGGGTAATCCTATGGAGAAGTTTCTATTTTGCCTAACTTTGCACCGCCTTACAAGAGGTCAAATGAATAACAGAGGATTTGAAAACAGTATACATTACCCGAAGAGAGACATTCAATGCAGCACACAAGTTGTGGAATGAGAAATGGACAGCCGAAAAAAACGAAGAAGTTTTTGGTCGATGTGCGAACCTCAACTGGCACGGACATAATTTCACTTTATACGTTACTGTGAAAGGTTTACCGCACGAAGACACTGGTTTCGTCATCAACTTAAAAGACTTGAGTAAAATCATAAAAACCGAAGTTGTTGAGTCCTTGGACCATAAAAATTTGAATTTAGATGTTCCATATTTAGAAGGTGTTCTTCCATCAACTGAAAACATGGTCATCGCAATTTGGGATAGACTTATCCAACCTATTCGCGGAGCAGGTGGAGAATTGGCGAAAATAAAGCTGGTTGAAACGGAAAATAACTTTGTTGAATACTTTGGTGGCGCTGAACCTTTTTAGTACTACTTCGTTTATATAACTTAGACACAACAAAACGAACTCATTTTGAAACAATCCATCGAATACAACGACAAGATTACCGAAAGCTTATCTGGCCATTACAAAGAAATTTTAGCTGAGATAGGCGAAGATCCAAGTCGTGAAGGATTGGAAAAAACTCCGGAACGCGTTGCGAAAGCTATGCAATTCCTGACACAAGGGTATGATCAAGATCCTGATGCGATTCTGAAAAAAGCTTTGTTTCATGAAGATTATTCTGAAATGGTCATCGTCAAGGACATTGAGGTGTATTCTATGTGTGAACACCATATGTTACCCTTCTTCGGAAAAGCACACGTTGCTTACATTCCAAATTCTACTATTGTTGGTTTGAGTAAAATACCGCGTGTTGTGGATGCATTTGCAAGACGCTTGCAGGTTCAGGAGCGATTGACGATTGAGATTAGAGATGCCATTCAAAGGGTATTGCAGCCAAAAGGTGTAGCTGTCGTATTGGAGTGCTCGCACATGTGTATGCAAATGCGCGGAGTTCAAAAACAAAACTCAACTACAACGTCGAGTGCGTTCACAGGGTTATTTTTGTCAAACGATTCTACGCGCAAGGAGTTTATCAACCTGATTCAAGCTCGTCTACACTAAGGCTCATTCAAATTACTAAATAATGTCAAAAACTGCTTTCACAGCTAGTTTTTCAATATCTTTATATCCAATTAAAATAAATTTAAATGGGTAATCAAATACATCAGCACGAAGGTTTCTCGAAAGAAATCTCGAATGAGTTTTTTAGAAGTGTTTACGGATATATGTTCGGCGCATTAGCACTTTCAGGCATTATTGCCTACTGGTTGGGCACGAGTAACATGGTGCAAATGGCCGATGGTTCTATGCTTCCTGAATTTTTCTTGAAATATTTCATTTCGGCAAGTGGAGGACTTTCACCTCTATTTTATGTCGTTATGTTCGCTCCAGTTGTACTTGGACTTGGAATACAAATGGCCTATCGCCGTCTATCCTTGGGATTGTTAATGGCACTATTCGTTGTCTACGCTCTTTTAATGGGTGTTTCCTTAAGTACGATCTTCATGGTCTATGCAGGAGCAACGATTGCAACAACGTTTTTCATTAGCGCTGGTGCGTTTGCTGGGATGGCAGTTCTAGGTTACACCACAAAAACAGACTTAACTAAAATGGGAAGTCTTTTGTACATGGGATTCATTGGGATTTTCATTGCGGGTATTGTAAACATGTGGGTGCAAAGTAGTTTCATGGGATGGATCATATCTTTAATCGGAGTGGTTGTATTCACAGGACTGACTGCATATTACATGCAACAGCTAAAAGGAATTTCTAAAAATCAAGAGCTTTCTGGATTGGACAGAAGTAAATTGGCCTTAGTCGGTGGATTGCAATTGTATATTTTATTTATCAACTTGTTCATGTCACTTTTACGACTGACAGGAGGACGAGATTAAGAGATATTTTTAACTTTGTAAAAAAAACAAACCATGCCAGATAATTTCTTTGAAGAGTCAACAGCAGCAGTAGGAACCATTTTTACAATTGTAGCACTTGGTCTATTGACAGCAATCCTGATTTGGGGTTAGACTCATGAAAAATAACATTCAACCCTTCCTGATATAACTCTGGAAGGGTTTTTTAATTGATAAACATACGAACATGAACGCACACCCGTGGCACGACGTCTCAATAGGCGAAAAATCTCCTGAATTGGTGACTGGAATTATTGAAATTCCGAAAAACAGTCGCGCAAAATATGAATTAGATAAAGACTCGGGGATGTTGATTCTTGATAGAGTGCTCTATTCATCTATCAACTATCCCGCAAATTACGGTTTCATTCCACAGACATATTGTGATGATGATGATCCATTGGATATTTTGGTCCTATCACAAATCGAAATCGTACCTATGTGTTTGGTTGAAGCCAAAGTTATTGGTGTAATGCGTATGATGGACGGTGGAGAAATGGATGATAAAATTATTGCCGTAGCGAACAACGACATGAGCGTTAATCACATTGAAGATATAGAAGAACTGCCTCTTCATTGGATTAAAGAATTGAGAAGTTTCTTCGAAGACTACAAAAAATTGGAGAACAAAACTGTCGTTGTTGAAGAGTTTCAAAATAAAGAAACTGCAATGGAAGTGATCCAAAAAAGCATCGTAGACTACAAAGAAAAATTCGGGAAATAATTTCCTGATGATAAAACACGAACCCATAATTGGCGTGCAGGATGTAGAAAAAAGTTCTGCATGGTACCAGAAATTATTGGGTTGTAAAAGCAATCATGGCGGCAGTGAATTCGAAATGTTGGCGGATGAAAAAGGAGATGTTTTTCTTTGTTTACACAAATGGGGTGAACATGATCATCCTACCCTGTCAAGCCCAAAAATTCAATCTGGAAATGGACTCATTCTCTATTTGCGTGTTGAAGATTTAGACAAAGCGTGGCAAAACGCCGAAGAATTGAACGCACGAATTGAAGAACCACCTCAACTCAATCCAAACTCTGGAAAACGACAATTTAGTTTGCTCGATTTGGACGGTTATTATGTGATGGTTTCGTTGTAATATAAAATCATTTATCCGTACTTTTACAAGAACAAAGCTTGGTATATTCCTCAATACATTTTTCTATGACATTCAATGTCCAAATTACCAAAAGAGCATAAGTTTGTTGATTTTTCGGATTACGGTAGACCAATAGCTCGAATAATCGCCAACTCATTAAAGACCACAGCTTTCACGCCCATTCATGTTACTATTGGGTTTATCATATCGGGACTTTTTGCCACGTATTACATTATTCAAGGCGATTATTGGCTGGCCGCATTCTTTTTAATTTTCAAGTCTATTTTGGATGCAGCAGATGGTGAACTCGCCCGCATTAAAAAGCAGCCTTCTTACACGGGTCGTTACTTAGATTCCGTTGCAGACATTCTCTTGAATGCACTGTTTGTTGGGTCAATTGCCTATATTTCGAATACGCCGGTTTGGATCTGCATTGTTGCATTTCTAGGTTTGCAATTGCAAGGCACCCTTTACAATTATTACTACGTGATACTAAGAAACAAGTTTAACGGAGATACAACTAGTCGAGTCTTTGAAAACAAAACACCGACAGCACTCGAAGGGGAAACGCAAAGACAAGTGAACATTCTTTTTCGATTATACAAACTACTTTATGGTGCTTTCGACAAAACTATTTATACACTTGACCAAAATGCGAATGAAGGCAAAATATTCCCAAAATGGCTGATGACGAGTATCTCCACTTTTGGATTGGGTTTTCAATTGCTGCTCATAGCTACCATGCTCGTATTGGGATTAAAGAATTTTATTCTACCCTTTTTCGTCGCGTATACTATTATGGTTTTTGTATTTATTGGTATCCGAAAATTGTTTTATTAGCTGATCATCAACGCGTTTTTTTCTCCAGAGGATTACTCCCCAAGTACTAAAAACCGCAATTCGTTTCTACTGAAAGGACTTTTTATCGTTAGTTTTAAGGTTTAAAGAAATTTATTCAATACTGACTTATTTTGAAGTTTTCGTTTTTTTTACTCGTCATTTTTTTCGCTTCAATGGAGTCGTATGGACAAGATTTGAAAAACTTCATCTTACACGATATTTACTTCGATTCCGCGCAGTTTGTCCAAAAGAAAATAAAATCTGCCCATATCTACTCCGAACGGATGAGTCAAAAAAGATCAAAAGAACCTCGCATTGATGTTAAAAAAACAGCCGAATTTGAATTTAATGAGTTTGGTCAAGTGGTCTACAAACGGAATTCTGAATTCAAACCTGTGCGAGATGCGCTAGGATATGCCAAAACGTATTATCGGAAATATGAATACGACAAAGGACATCGAATAAGCAAAGAATGTCATGCCGGAGTAGAAGACGAAACCTGCTACGAAGACACCTACAACGAAAAAGGACAAATCCTAAAACGGACAAATTCTTTTGGTCACTACCAAGTCAATGAATATGATTACACGTGGGAAGGTGACTCAGTAATTGATGTGAAAGTTACCGAGAAAAATATCTGGAATAGAGCTGAACAACCCCAAGTTAAATTCGATAGTCAAGGCACAATAACGGAATACCATTTTGAAAAAAGTGTTATCAAATTAAATCAAAAAATAAAGGGGAATTTTAAAACAAGAACTTGGCTTCGTTATAGAGGTGACACCTTAATTCAACAAAGTAAAACGATCGTTTTAATTGATAAAAATGTGCTTCTTTTTCATTGTCGAATAAACATGGATGGAGATACGATTGAGTCACTTGAAGGAAATTATGATGCGCAAGGAAATCTTACTTTTCTGAAAATTAGGGAATGGCAAACTTCTTTTAAGGATGACGTTGACGCTTCACTGGAAAGGCAGAACGAAAGCACCTATATAGTTGAAAGTATTTTCAAGTTTGACAACCATTATTCTGATGATTTACTTGAGAAGCGTTTTTTGGAATTCAGTAAATATGAAATTTCAAAAGGTGAAACGACTCGCACACGATACGCTATGAAAACGCAGCGTTTTCAGTATGATACAGATATACTGTCTGAAAAATACTGGCCAGAGAAGGAAGATATAGAAGATGAGTACGATACTGATTCTCCACAAAAAATAGAAGTTATTGATGACGTTGATGCACCTCCAGCCCCAGAGGTGTTGCCCGTTAAGGAAGAAATTGAGGAGATTGATGATTAGCTTCAAATGAACTTTTTCGCCAATTCTCAATTCAAATATTTCGTAATTCGTAATTATTTCTCTTATCTTTAAGGAAAACCCATTGCCATGCCATTCAATGCCCTTTTTGGTTGGATCATGAAGAAGCGAATTCATCAAATTGATTTATTTCGCAAGTATCCTATTGAAGTGCAAAACGAACTCTTTGAGAAGCTCGTAAACAGTGGCAAACACACTGAATTTGGGAAGAAATTTGGTTTCAAGAATATTGAAAACATCCAGCAGTTTCAAAATCAAGTTCCCTTACAAGATTACGATAGTCACAAACCTTGGATAGAAAGAACCATGAAAGGTGAGCAAGGACTTTTGTGGCCAACGGAAACCAAGTGGTTTGCAAAGTCTTCTGGTACAACTTCAGATAGAAGTAAATTGATTCCCGTAACGCGCGATTCACTGGAAGAGTGTCATCAAAAAGGAGGAAAAGACCTCTTAGCGCTTTACTATGAAAATCACCCGTACGGGAAATTATACAGCCACAAGCACATGGTTATTGGCGGCAGCGCTGAGACTAACTCATTAAGCGAAGATTCATATACCGGTGATTTATCAGCCATAATCATGAAAAATCTACCGTGGTGGGCTGAAATACGTCGAACACCTTCTCGTGAGATTGCTCTGATGAACGAATGGGAAGAGAAAATCGAAAAAATGGCACGTGCTTCTATGGAAGAAGACATTGGATTATTGGTTGGCGTTCCTTCTTGGACAATGGTTATCGCGAACCGAATATTGGAAATTACGGGAAAATCAAACTTGAAAGAAGTTTGGCCCAATCTTGAGTGTTTTATGCACGGTGGTGTGAGCTTCGAGCCCTATCAAGAAGAATTTAAAAAACTAGTGCCCGAATCCGGAATGAATTATGTCGAATCGTACAATGCATCCGAAGGGTTTTTCGGGATTCAAGATCAAGACAATGCGAACGAGTTATTGCTCATGTTGGACTACGGAATCTTCTATGAATTTATTCCAATGGAACAATATGCGGGGACACTCTCACCTGTTACGGTGACTTTGGATGAAGTTGAATTGAACAATCAATACGCAATCGTTATTTCCACGAACGGTGGTCTTTGGCGGTACATTGTTGGCGACACAATTTCATTTACTGAGAAATATCCCTTCCGTTTCCGCGTTACTGGAAGAACAAAATCATTCATTAATACTTTCGGAGAAGAAGTGATTGTAGAAAATGCCGAAGCAGCCGTTCGATATGCAAGTTCCCAAACCGGAGCGCAAGTTCGTGACTATACAGCCTGTCCAGTTTACATGGAAAATACAGACAGAGGTGGTCATGAATGGTTGTTCGAATTCACGAAAGAACCAGCCGATTTCCAGAGCTTTTTGTATCACTTGGACCAAAAATTGCGTGAAATCAATTCTGATTATGATGCCAAGCGAACGAAAGACTTAGCGATGGTGTTCCCGAAGGGAGAAATTCTACCAAAAGGCACTTTTGATCAATGGCTGAAATCGAAAGGAAAGTTGGGTGGTCAGAATAAAATTCCGCGTTTAAGCAACAATCGTGAAATTTTGGAACAAATTCTGCAAGGAGCATTAGTAACATGAAGTATGTAATCCCCTTTTTCTTGCTTTTCTTAGCCACGCAAAGTTTCGGTCAAGAGAAAAAAAACAAGAATGTCACACGAGAATTCGCAATAAACGAGGAAAGTGTCTGGCACGCCGATTTATTGGGCAACTTATACGTTGCAGACAAAGATCTATTGATTAAATATGATACCACTGGACAGCAACAATATTCGCAAAGCATCAAATCCAAAGGAAGAATAAAAGCCATCAGTAGCATCAACACAATGCGAATCATTCTTTTTTCCGAGGAGCAACAGACGATTACTTTAACAGACAATACGCTTTCGGAAGCGACTAAAACCTATGATCTCAGTGAATTTGAATTTGGCTTTGTGACGCATGTTGCCGTTTCTTCTCAACCCAATAAGTTTTGGATATATGACCAATCTGAAGCGAAATTAGTGCTTCTGGACTTAAGTAGGACAAATCAACAACAAGAAATTGAGAACGTAAGGGGTATTTTAAATGCAACAGATGTTCTTTGGATGAAGGAAGATAACAACAAGTTATACATGTTCGATAGCGACCACAAATTATTCGTTTTTGACCTTTATGGTTCTCTGATTCAATCCATTGAGTTTCCCAAGGCAAGTAAAATAGAAGTCTTTCGTTCTGAAATATTCGTTCTGCAAAATGACAGTCTATCCCGTTACCGACAAGAAGATAAGACTTTCGAGAATGTAGAATTACCTATTTCAGATATCCACGATTTCCAATGGACAAATTATACGTTTTTTGTTCGGTCGGAAAACAAGTTAGTTCAAATCAGAAATAGATAGTTAGTTTTATCCCCCTCCACAGGGTGAAGTTGATACATTCACCTTAACTATGCCGTATTTGTTAAAATACCTCGTCAAGTTATAAACAATTGCCTTGCCTATTTTGGCATTTGTTGTAATTTAGTCAGTCAAAATTGAAAACGAAATGCACGTAGCGATAGCTGGCAATATAGGAAGTGGAAAAACAACACTTACCAACTTATTAGCAAAACATTACAATTGGGAAACTCACTTTGAGGATGTGGAGCAAAATCCGTACTTGAATGACTTTTATGACGACATGCAAAGATGGTCGTTTAATCTTCAAATTTATTATCTCAATAGTCGCTTCACGCAAGTGCAAGAAATAAAAGAACAAGGCGCAAATGTGATTCAAGATCGAACGATATATGAAGATGCATTTATATTTGCACCGAATCTTCATTCGATGGGATTGATGACCACAAGGGATTTTGAAAACTATTTCTCTTTGTTCAACTTGATGGATACTTTCGTTTCACCACCCGATTTATTGATTTATTTGAGAGCAAGTGTTCCCACTTTGGTCAATCACATTCAACAGCGTGGGCGTGATTATGAAGAAAGCATTCGTTTGGATTACTTGAAACGATTGAACGAACGATACGAAGCTTGGATTTCAACGTACGACAAAGGTAAATTGTTGATTATTGACATCGACAACAACCGCTTCCCGGAAGATCAAGAAGATTTAGGGAAGATCATCAATTCAATTGATGGAGAAATCAACGGATTATTCTAATTAACAACAAGACATGATTGTAGTTACAGGAGCAGCAGGATTTATCGGAAGCTGTCTGGTTTCGCGTTTGAATAAAGCGGGATATACCAATATTATCCTCGTTGATGATTTTTCGAAAACAGAAAAAGACGCCAATCTCAAAGGAAAGAAATTCGAAGCGAAAGTAGAACGATCTGTATTTTTTGACTGGATAAAAGAGTTCGGTGAGAGCGTAAATTTCATATATCACATTGGTGCTCGAACGGATACAACCGAATTCGACAAAAGCATTTTCGATGAATTAAATGAAAAATATTCCCAGGATATGTGGAATGTTTGCGTGAAATACAACATTGGTTTAGTTTACGCTTCTTCTGGAGCGACATATGGATTGGGCGAACACGGCTACAAAGACAGTCACAAATTGGTCAATAAATTGAAACCTTTGAATCCGTATGGAGATTCTAAAAACAATTTTGACAAATGGGTATTGAACCAAAAAGAAACGCCTCCCTTCTGGGCAGGATTGAAATTCTTTAACGTTTACGGTCCCAACGAGTACCACAAAGGTCGAATGGCCAGTGTGATTTTCCATACCTACAAACAAATTCAAGAAAAGGGAGAAATGAAACTCTTCCGTTCCCACAACCCAAAATTCAAGGATGGTGAGCAATTACGCGATTTCGTTTACGTAAAAGATGTTGTGGAAGTATGTTTGTTCTTAATGCAAGATGAACCGAAAAACGGTATCTACAACCTTGGAACTGGGAAAGCTCGTACCTTCCTAGCCTTAGCCAACAATACATTCAAAGCGCTAGATCTTGAACCGAAGATTTCTTTTGTGGACACCCCAGAAGATATTCGCGATAAATACCAATATTTCACGGAAGCAAAAATGCGGAAATTATTGCGCCGCGGATATGATAAAGGATTTCATACCTTGGAGCAAGGCGTTGAAGATTACGTGAAGAATTATTTGGTGACAGGGGAGTATTATTAAACTGTACCCTGATTTCGTTTACCGCAAAGGCACGGAGAGTTTCGCGGAGGACACTGAGCCGTGAATAATTTTTTATCCGAGTAAATGATACACTAAACCGAATAAGGCACTGATTCCTATCCAAACCATCATGTTTACTTTGAATCGATACATGGCTACGAAGGAAACAACTATCCAGCCCAAGGTCACAAAATCCATTTGCGCCCAAGCTAATTCCTTCGGGAAGAGAACGGCTTTACCTAGATAAATAGTAAGGTTCAAAATCACACCAACGACTGCTGCTGTAACAATACTTAAAGCTTGTTTTATCGTTTCATTGTCTCTTGTCCGTTCAATGATTGGAGCGCCCACAAAAATGAAAAGGAAACAAGGTACAAATGTGTACAATGTCGTTACCATTAATCCCATGGAGCCCATTATTAATGAACCTCCTGAGTAATTATATCCGGCCATAAACCCAACGAAGACCAGCACCATAACCAAAGGTCCTGGAGTCGTTTCGCCTAGAGCTAAACCATCAATCATTTGTAATTCGGATATCCATCCTAATTGCTCAACACTCACTTGGGCGACATAAGGCAATACCGCATAGGCTCCACCAAACGTAACAAAAGCTGCTTTCGTGAAAAACAAAGTCAAGTCTTTCCAGAATTGGAAATCGCTGGTCAAAAAGTAAAAGATGAAAAAAGGCAATACCCAAATGCAAAACGCAATCAATACTTGTTTGATGAGTCGTCCCCATTTGAAACCAGCACCCGCCATTACCGAGTTTTCATTGATGAAATATTGATTTTCGTCCTTTGCCATTTGTTCTTTGGCTAAGGCATTTTGCTTAAACAATTGTGGTGCGAACTTTCGGGCAAGAAAAGCTAAAAGAAGTGATCCGATAATGATGTAAGGAAAAGGAATATTTAAAAAGAACATCCCAATGAAACCCAAAATAGCGATCATGAAATGAAATACAGTATGCAGAGATTTCTTCCCTATTTTTATAAGGGCCAAAATAACAATTGCGATGACGGCTGGTTTTAAGCCATTGAACATGGCATACACCCAAGGAATATTTCCGAATGTCACGTACAAAGCAGATAGCCCCATCAGAATAAACATAGAAGGTAAAATGAAAAAGATTCCCGCTACCAATCCGCCTTTGGTTCCGTGAATTAACCAACCTGTGTAGGTTGCCAATTGCTGTGCCTCAGGACCAGGTAGAATCATTGTATAGTTCAACGCATGCAAGAAGCGACTGTCTGAAATCCACTTCTTTTTGTCTACCAAAAACTCATGCATGATGGCGATTTGTCCAGCCGGGCCACCAAAACTAATGAAACCGAGCTTCAACCAGAACCAAAAGGCTTCTTTGAAAGAAGGTTTTTCAGTGGGATTCTTCTCTATATTTACTTCTGTATTTGCTTCGCTCAAAATTTGTTGTTTTGGGATGCTGCAAAAATAGAAAACGAGCCCCGATGAAATGGAGATTATGGGTTATGAGATTGTTATGAAATGAATCTAATACCTGGCTAATAACTTCAAAGAAACCTTGAAAGTCCCTGCGTATGTCATTTCAGTTTTAGAAAGTCTGAAGGTTTTAAAAGCTTTTCGATACCATGCAGCATCCGTCGCTTTCTTGCGGAAATCTTCGTGAAGTGAAGCACCATACGATTCACCGTCTTTGAACGATTCTATTGTATAAATCCCAATCCCAAAGTATTCGCAACGATTCAAGATTTCCTCAAAATCTTTTTCCGAAAAATGAGATATCGCGTCTTCAGTTTTTGAATCGTTTACGTTCGTCAAACCATTGAAAACGTGTTGCTCTAAAAATTGGGGTTGTTCCATGGCTGCAAAGTTAGATTTTATTTAAAGATACACCGCTTAGCGGAAAGAGAGTTTTGAGTGAGGCGTGAGGCGTGAGGCGTGATGAGCATAATAATTCATCTTTAGTAACTAATTCTTTTTTTCACTATTCGACTTAATAGCCTTGAAGATTCAAAACTGATTATTTGAATCATTCATTCAAAGCCCAACTATACGCCATATACGTAATTTTGGCTTTGGAAGAAATCTTGGTTTTACTGTATTTGTTGATGAATTCTCGCACATCCCCGAAGTCACTTTTATACCAATCGAAAATACTCGAAATTCTCGCAGATTTTGATGTGATTTGATTCCTCGCTTGGTCGTTGATAAACTGCTTAGTTTGCATAACTAAAACGGATTCTACGTTATCAGCAGTTAAGGCTTGGTTCAACAAAATCGGACAAGAAAAAGAAGCACAATTAATCACGAAATGAATTCTAGCATCTTTGTATGGCTTTCTTAACTTGTTGTTCTCAATTTCATTCAGTGAAAGTGTTTCGTCACCAATTTTTATCCATTTGTGCAACCAAGGTGTTGTTCCACCCGGTTTAATGTTGTTGATGCTTCTCACGGGGTAATTATCGACAATCAATTTAACCGTAAAAGCGTTGTACGTGTTAATCCAAAAAGCTAAAGCTTCAGTTTTGCTTGTAGCTGAAGTTGGTGCATTGTTTTCTAGCTCCTTCAAATACGCATCTAATTTTTCTTCATCTGTACGAAATCCACGGTAATTTACTTTTCCTTTTTTAGTTACGTTCTTTTTCAATAATGCATCCCATGCTGAATGATCTATTGCCATTGCGCTCGAAGCAACACTGAAAAGTAGAATGAAGGTTAAAATAAGATTTTTCATTTGTTTTATTTTTCTCTGAGAGAGCAAATATTGAGCCATTAATAGGTACATCCAAAATTAAGAATTTTGATGAAGGGGAGGGTATTTACAATTACTAAGGTTGACAAATCAACGTATCCCAACTTACCGAATAACCCAACCAAGCCCCTAGTGCTCCACCCTTGATATTCGTCTTTACATTCGTTGGTACGGCAAATGGATTTCCTCCGTTGGCCAATTGAATGTATTTATCATATAAAAAGCGATGTGCATTTCTATCTAAACTTGAGAAACGAACAGCAACGGTATCCCCTATTTTGTAATAACCCCTGTATTCTTGAGGAACGGTTTCATCGGAAAAACTTTGTGGATTGGTATAACCAAAATCGAAAGTGGTACCGTCAAAGAATTCGTCGTTGTTGGCCGGATTGAAAATGGGTTCGTACAAATCATCTTTTTCTTCTCCATTGACGATATTGATGCGCTTTACTTCCATGAAATAGCCATTGAACTCAACGGGTGGATCGGTCAAATTTGCCCAACCAAATCCATATTCTGTGAGTCCATTGTCGCCTTTCCAAAATAACTCGTTCAAATCAACCACTGGAACGAGCTCTGTAGTTGCATCAAAAACTTGGTCTTCTATTTCTACTTTTAAAGTATAGGTCTTCCCTATTTCTCCCCAAATTGCTGTGTTAGTGGTTGTATATGCACAAAAATTGACATTCGCTAAATCTTCGGCAGCAATTCCAAAAAAGTCCTCCAATAGCTCTAAGGTTGCTGGCGGCAAATTATTGCTACACACCTCATCTAATTGAACTGTTGTCGTTCCATTTGAAACTGTAACGACTGCACCTTTCACAAAAGTCGACAAGTAGGCATCCAAATCAGTTGGTGCATAGATATCGCTTGATTTTGATAACAATACAAATGGCGGAGCGTTTTGCTCAATCCTTCCATCAATCACAATTTGCTCTTCATACCCTGGAATATCTATCACAACTTCCTTTGTGCACGAAGAAATCGAAAAGGCTAACAACAAGAAATAAAAAATTATCTTTTCCATCATCTTAAAATTCAAAATTCCATGTCACACTTGGTATAATTGGAAAGAGCGTGACTTGTTTAACTTTCACTTGAAAATCGCCTTCAAAAACACTTCCATCGTTGTCTACATACAAGAAAAATGGATTCGCTCGATTGTATACATTGTAAACTGAAAATGACCAATTATTGCGGAATCGTTTCTTCACTTCTTCAGACTCGCCCTCTTCATTGATAATCGTTTTCGTTGGTTTGTCGTAGAGCGTTGCTGAAATATCCAATCGGTGATAAGGTGCCATTCGCGTAGAATTTCGATTTCCATACTTGAAAAGCAAATCTTGATTTTGGACATAGTAACTTTCAGGCAAAGTCAATGTACTTCCCGTAGCATAAATGAAAGCAGCGCCCAAAGTCCATCTATCGTTGAGTTTATAGCTTCCTACCACAGATAAATCGTGACGTCGGTCATATTTTGAAGGGAAATAATTGCCGTCATTAATTTCATCAAATTTGCGTTCTGTTTTCGCCAAAGTGTACCCAATCCAACCCGTCAATTTTCCAAAATTTCGTTGAATAAATAATTCGACTCCATAACTTCTGCCTATTCCGAATGTCAATAAGTTATCCGTATTGTCGCTCACATTATCGCTGGGTTGCGCGCCATCTTTGTATTCAATGAGGTTATTTAAGCCTTTATAATAAACTTCAACAGAAGTGACCCATTTATCATTTTTGAAATTCTTGAAATATCCTAATGTCGCTTGATACCCTTGTTGCGGTTTGGCAATATCCGTCGTTGGGAACCAGATGTCGGTTGGCAGTGAAACTGCGCTCAAAGAAGTCAAATGAACATACTGGTAATGATAGGTATACGCACCTTTGATGGACGATGTTTTGTTCAACAAGTAACGGAATCCGAATCGCGGTTCTGGTCCATTGTACGATTGAATGATATCCCCTTTTTCATAAACAATTGTTGAATCCGGATTCGAAATATCATCATTAATGTAGCGTGTGAAGGGACCAGTAAATTGATACATACTCCAGCGAATTCCAGCATTTATTTTCAATTTTTCATTCACCGAAAACTCATCCAAAAGATAGATCGCTGATTCATGACTTTTTAGTTTTTGCGCCAAACCTGTATCGAAAACTACATCTTCTTGCTGCGCTGTTACGCTGGACGGGACAAAAGTATGGTTGATATAATCCAATCCCCATTTTATCGCATGTCTCGAATTCGGGAAATACGAGAAATCTACTTTTCCACCTACATCGCGAATTCCAGATTCCAGTTCAAAGGAAAACTCATCCTGTTCCGATCCAAATGCGAAAAGGTAGTCGGTAAATGTTCCCGTCACGTTCATGAATAATTTACTCGAGAACAAATGATTCCAACGCAAAGAAGCAATTCCATTTCCCCAAGGCATCCGAACGGTAAAATCATCGTCTTTGTTCCCAAAAATAAACTTGTCTTTTCCGTAATATCCTGCCAAGAAGATTTTATCCTTGGCGCTAAGGCGATAGTTGGCTTTGAAGTTGAAATCATAAAAGAAATAACTCGAACCGGCGAATGGCGAATCATCTGGAATAGCCGCTTTCATAATTACGTCAATGTAGGTTCGACGTGCAGAAGCGATGAATGAACCTTTGTCTTTCTTTAATGGACCTTCGACCGTTAAACGGGAAGAAATCAAGCCCAATCCTCCTTTTACACCAAAGCGTTTGCTGTTCCCTTCATTCATCGTCACTTCCAAAACAGAAGACATTCGACCACCAAAATTGGCGGGCATTCCACCTTTGGTGAGGTTAACCGATTTTATGGCATCTACATTGAAAACGGAAAAGAATCCAAATAAATGGGCCGCATTGTAAACCACGGCTTCGTCTAACAAAACTAAATTTTGATCCGGCCCTCCACCACGAACATAAAAGCCTTGACCACCTTCTGTTGCGCTGTTCACGCCGGGAAGTAATTGTATGGTTTTTATAACATCCACTTCGCCAAAGAAAGCGGGAAGCGTTTTTATTTTTTCGACCTCCAATTCGATTGTCCCCATACTAGTAGATTCAACGTTCTCCCCTTTTTTGGCGCTAATTTCTACTTCCTGAAAATCCTTGGTTATGTCTCCGATTTCGACGTCAAGTTGCTTATCCTCAAATAACTCAACTTCCATTGTTCTTGTTTCTAGTCCTGTTGCCCGAAATTCAATTGTATATTTTCCTTTGGGTACGTTGAGAGAATAAAATCCATAGTTGTTGGTAATCGCTCCTATTTTTAAACTTGGGATATACGCTTTGGCTCCAATTATAGCTTCACCATCTATTGCTGAAGTTAAGTATCCACTCAAACTTACCTTTTCAACTTTGGTAGAATCCTTCTGACCAAACGATTGGAAACAAAAGAAAATAAACAGCCAACTGAAAAGAAAACGTATTGTCATTTCAAAAACCTTTGGAGCACAAAACTATGGAATTTACGTCGTTGCACCTTAAAATAAGTGACAAAAAAAACTAAGATGTTGAGGATGTTTTTACGTGGTGTAATCTTCTAGCACCAAAGAAAAGAACGACTCGGACTTCGGGTAATTGTTTGCGGTTAGTTCGTTTGTTGATTTGGGCATCAATCCCTACAAAAGAATAGTACCCTTTTTTCAGATTGCTTAAAATCCGTTTGCGTGTGAGTTGCCGTTCTATTTCTTCATTTATCTTTTCAAAGGTCAAACCGTCGATATGCTCGTATTCCAATTCTTCGTCCTCTTCCAATTGGCGTTTCAGACGTTTTTTATTCCCTTTGTATAAATTAGGATCTCCTTCGGGACCTTTCCTATCGTAAAAATATCTGCCTCTATTTTTATCGTAAATCGGAATAGTAAAAGAAAACACCTCAACGATTCCATATCGCGTTATTATCGTTCGTTTTAATCGTCGCACTTCTCGATTCAACCGAAACATTTTATCCTTCTTCGAGAACTTTTTCGTTCGAAAAAACTTTCCACATGTATGCGCCATTCGTTTCAAGGTATAACTTTCGTCAATTTGGGTTTTGTTTGATTTATCTTGACAAATTGCTAGCACATTCTCACGAACAAGATCAACTGCAGTGGTGAATGAAATTTCATCCGTTCCTGTTTCCAATTGCGGATCCATCGCCCAAACTGAATCCTCCAGCAAGAGCACACGTTTCAATTCATTTCGAAAACGTGCTGTTTGCCCTTGACTGAGAAAGGAAATCAACAATAATAAAAGAAACAGTAGTCGCATTTAATCCTGAAATATTTCTTTACGAACTTCACCCGGCTCTTTTCCTTCAACGTTTATCCGCTTCACAATTGGAACGAATTTTCCCGAAATGAATTCCCAAGAAGTAATAACGGCAATTTCTACTGCACTTATGACCATAATTACAAGACTTCTTTTATTCTTAAAAATCGGAATTCTTTCTTTCGACAACTCGAAATAGGCATTATCTTCGAGCATAATGAAACGTACTTGTCGCGGAGTTTCTATTCGTTCACCGTTTTGATCTTTTACGGAAGCGGGTAAAGATGTATACGTAGATGGTCGTACTCTTGAGAAGTAATCACAGTTGTACATACCCGTTGCCATTATCCCAAAGCGCAAAGTTTCATATTGCCTGGCTTCAAAAGCATTTCTTGCACCTCCATAAATACGGGCCGTAGCAAGAGACGAAGCCATCAACCGTCGATTCGCTTCAGCTGCAGATTTTAAAGCTTTCGCACGTTTTTCACTCGTAGCAGTAAGAAAGTTGTCATAACTTCTTCTTTTCTGAGAATATCTGTTATAAAATCTTCTTTGCTCGGCGATTTCTCTCTTAAGGTTGCCGTTCTCTTTAAAATATACAGGCCAAGAATAGGCCGTACCCATATAGACAAAATTCATTCTGTAGTTATCCCGATTAACATCTGGAACTATTTGCGCATCCCCCAGAAGTCGTGGGGACGAGTAGAAATTAAAAATAGTTCTTTCATACGAGCGTTCAGCACGACGAATGCTTTTGCACATGGAATCCATTTCTTTACTTACAGTTGTATCCAAATACCACGTTTTCTTGGCCAACCATTTCATGTCATCGCGACGAGTGAAGAGCATCATATTATTTTTGGATAGTTTATGTTTGGCTTTGATATTAATAGCGGGTGTATTCATTCTTAATGCATAAGCATCATTTCTTTTTCGATCAACACCTAATGTAAATTTAGGTTGAATTGTTGTGAAAGAAGCGAAAAGATTGTCGTCCAAAAGAGACAATGAGTCATAAATAACTTTGGTTAAACTATCGAGACTTGAGGTTTGTGCTGTTCCAACATTCTGCCATGTATTTGTACTTGTGTTAAACGAGAATAAATTACCTTGAACATTCGGCTGAACGTCGCGCAATCGAATCTCAACTGGTTTTTCTGGGTCAATTTTCAATTCTTGTCCATTTTCATCTTTAGCTGAAAAATTGATCATTCCATTTGAAGCAAAAATTTCATCGCCTCCATTTTCATTTTGTGCCGTCATGGGAGCACCGGCCAACGCACTTGTAATTGGGTCGAAATATTCGGTTAGTTCAATTGTTACTTTTCCTTTGTACACTTCACCATTGTTATCTAAAAAGGTTTCTTTTTTAATGGCACATTCAGTATCCACAAATTCGAGAACGATATCCTCATTCGTTGATATCTTTTTAACCGTTGGTTTCACTTCAACTATTGGCTTAACTTTGTTTTTCGCCATATCTGAACTCACTTGAATGGCATTCGCTTCCCCTATAAAGTCTTTCTTTTGACCAGCAATGACAGCTATTAATGGAGTTACATCTTGTTGATCATCTGTCCATGAAACACTGCTCAACGATTTGTTCTTGGAAAGTGCTTCCGTTGAGACTTGCGAATTCTCAATCTTCAATGACTTTAATTTTGTCATTTCTTTGATAGAAGGATGAATGGCTGTTTGGACAAAAGACAACTCATTTAAATTTCGAATGGAATTTAAATTTCGATATGCAGCATTTGGTTTTAGAACGTTCGAATTTTCGAAAGTCACTGTGCGCAAAGTTCGGTTTTTTGCAATCGAACCATGAATTTTTTCTACTTCTGAATCTACGATTATTAGCTCTTCAATTCCTGTGCTATTGAGACAGTAGGCCATCGTTTTGCTCAAGGTATTAATGTTGCATCGGAGTGTTTTCAGGTTTTGCTTGAATTGAAGATTTTGAAATATTTCATGCTGATTCATTTTAAAATTCCCCGTAATATCAAGGTAGGTCAATTTCCACAAATCGGCGAAAGACATAAATACATTCTCCATTCCATTGTTTGAAATATTCAAATAAGTCAGATTTGGCAAATCAGAAAGTGTTTGAGGAATATCTGATAGAGAGTTATTGGCCAAATTCAATTTTTGTAAACTTTTCATTTCACCGATTTTTGAACTCATATGTTTCGCTCCATTATTTGACAAATCGATTTCGATAAGATTTGGTAATAGATAAAAAGAATCTGCGGCCGAAATTGTGCTTAAACCAATGTTACCTGACAAATTAAGAAATTGTAATTCCTCATTTCGATTCAACCTGTCACCAATTTCAGCTATTTGATTGAAGGATAAATTCAGTGTTTTTAGATTGTGCATTTTCGAAACCTCCGC
>CBFIBY010000029.1:0-19827 GCA_965660955.1 Crocinitomicaceae bacterium
GTGACGCCTCCCAAACTTTTTCCAGACGGTGACGGACGAATAAAAGCATTCTCTGCCTGACTCAGTTTGTACATTCTGGTTTTATCACCGAGTATGCTTCCTTCACCAGATTCGCTTGTTGGATCTATGGCCAAAACGGCTAATTTCTTCCCAATCGACAGCAAATATTGACCAAACGCTTCGATGAAGGTACTTTTTCCAACACCCGGTACACCTGTGATCCCAACACGAATCGAGTTTCCCGCCAAAGGAAGACATTTTTTTATCAAGGATTTCGCTTTTTCTTGATCATTATCCAAAGTACTTTCAAGTAGCGTTATCGCAGAACTCAAAGCCGTTCGATTTCCAGATTTCAATTCCGTAAAAAGATGTTCAGCCGTCAGATTTTCCTTCCGCGCTTTCCTTTTTTGAACCCAATCCGATTTGTGCTTTTCGTTCATTACTTCGAAAGTAGGAACTTTATGAGGAATAACATGGATTGTACATTAAGAATTTAAATATCTTAGCATTCATGACCAAAATTGGACTTCTTTCCGACACCCACAGTTACCTCGACCCTAAAATCTTGGTACACTTTAAAGATGTGGACGAAGTCTGGCATGCAGGCGATATTGGTGATTTGGATGTTTTGGACCAACTAAGAAAGTTTAAACCTCTACGAATTGTATTTGGCAACATCGATGAAAAGAGCATTCAGAATGAAACCGTGGAAACGGAAATATTCGAAGTCGAAAAAAAGAAAATTGTCATGACACATATTGCTGGTCGATCTGGTCGATATGCAAAAGGAATACCTGAATTATTGACCCAAGAAAAACCCGATATTTTTGTTTGTGGACACTCTCACATTTTATTGGTTCAACATGATAAACGATTCAACACCTTGTGGTTAAATCCCGGTGCATGTGGAATAAAAGGTTTTCATTCTGTTCGGACGCTGCTGCGCTTTTCTATCGACAATGGAAAAATTGAAAACATGGAAGTCATAGAATTAGGAAAAAGAGTTTAAAAAGGATGAGCACAATTTATAATTTTTTAAAAACCTTTGCGTTATTTCCCCAGATGAAATTAACAATCAGCCTTGTTGCACTGTTCATTTGCCTCACAGGTCATGCACAAACAGGAGGAACGAACAGTTTTGCCTTTTTGGACTTGCCCTTCAACGCTAGGTCATTGGGACTAGGAACGGACTTTATTACCGTAAAAGATCAAGATTTGAATCTTGGAGTTTCCAATCCATCTTTGATCAATCCACAAATGAACAAACGTGCATCTTTCAGCCAAGCCTTGGTTCCAGGTGGTATTAATTTTGGAATGGCTAGTTATGCTCGGACACTCAAAAATGATTTCACAGGTGTTGGTCATATTCGCTTTGTTGATTACGGCAAAATGACCCGTCGCGATGAATACGGAAATGAACAAGGTGTTTTCAAACCTATGGATGTAATACTTGGGGCAAGCGTCGCTAAACCCTTTTCGCCTCGTTTAAGTGTTGGTGCTTCCTTGAATTTGATTTATTCGAATCTAGCGTCGTATTCGTCGCTTGGAGCTTCTATTGATTTTGCGGGGAATTACTACAATGAAGAAAAAGAATTTTTAGTTACCCAACTTGTTAAAAATGCAGGCTACAAATTCAAAGGATACACGAAACAAAAACATGATCCTTTGCCCGTTGATTTGCAATTGGGCGTTTCCAAGAAACTAGCGCATGCACCTTTTCGTTTCTCTGTTTTAATGCACAGTTTAAACCGTTGGGATTTGAGTTATGTGGATCCAAATGCACAACCAACGATTGACGCTTTGACGGGAGATACCATACCTGTTCCAACAGCGAGTTTAATTGATAAAATTGGGCGTCATTTCACGTTCCAAACCGAAGTTCTTATTTCAAAAAACATTCATTTTCGTGCGGCTTTTGATTTACAGAAACGACAAGAGTTAAAATTGGAAAATCGTCCAGGTGCTAGTGGTTTCTCATTCGGTCTGGGTCTTTACTTCAAGAAATTTACCGTGGATTACGGTTTCGGTATTGTCTCCAGAGCAGGATTTCAACACATGATATCCTTATCAACCGACCTAAGCTTGTGGCGAAAATAAGGCGGATTTTTGATTATCTTCGCCGCTCATGAACAACACATCTTCTTCGCGTAAAATAACCATTGCCATTGACGGACATTCCTCCTGTGGGAAAAGCACCCTGGCGAAAGAATTGGCCCAAAAAATTGGTTATATCTATATTGATTCAGGTGCTATGTACAGAGGGGTTGCTTTATATTGTTTGCGACGCGATTGGGTTTCCAAAGAACATTTGGACAAAGAAAAAATAATAGCTCATCTTTCTGAAATTGAACTACGATTTGTTCTAGAGCCGGGAATGGAAAAACCACAACTTTCGCTAAATGGCGAAAACGTAGAAAGACAAATCCGTAGTATGGAAGTTTCGAATGTTGTCTCTCCTGTTGCTACTATCAAAGAAGTACGTCAGAAGTTAGTGGAAGAACAACGTGAAATGGGTCAACTTGGCGGAGTAATTATGGATGGACGCGATATAGGTTCTGTGGTGTTTCCAAATGCAGAACTGAAAATATTTTTAACCGCACTTCCCGAAGTTAGAGCAATTCGAAGATACGATGAATTGAAAGCTACGGGTACTCAAGTCAGCATTGAAGAAATCAAAGAAAACTTACTTGAACGAGACAGAATTGATAGTTCGAGAGCTGAAAGTCCGCTAATCCAAACGGAAGATGCATGGGTACTGGACAATTCGAGATTGTCAAAGAACGAACAATTAAATATGGTTTTTGATAGAATTCGTGAAATTTTAGCGGAATAATTTTATATTTGTATGAATTCTTACAGTATTGTTTAAGAATTTCACAACTTACCTGCGGCATTTATTAAGCAAAAAATTGGTGCGACAACATCGTACACTATAAATATTTCCATGGAATCAATTGGTAAAATAACCGAAGATTTAATCAACCGGAGTCCCTTTCTCAGGGAAGCAATCACCGACAATCTCATCAACATTTCTGCACTTGCTCGAAAATTGAAACCTGAGATTGAAAGTAAGATGGGCAAGACAGTCAAAGAAGGTGCTATCGTCATGACTATCAAGCGAATGTCTCCAGGCTTGTACCACAGGTTAAACATCAAGATTACAAACATGATGTCCGAACTCGGTGATTTTTTGGTGCGAAGTAACCTTTCGGATTTTACCTACGAAAACTCTGAATCCTTAAAAAACGCCCAAACCGATTTCATTCAATTGTTACGCAAAGAAAATGACAATTTTTATACCATCTCTCAAGGATTGTCTGAAACGACATTTATTGTTTCGGCCAGTCAGAATGAAATTGTGAAGGAATTCTTTAAAAAGGAAAAACTAAAAGCGCACAATGAAGCTTTAGCATCCGTAACGGTTAAATTGCCCACTGTGAACACAGAAATTTATGGTGTTTACTATTATATTCTAAAGCAATTGGCCTGGGAAGGAATCAATATCGTGCAAGTCGTTTCTACTTCGAATGAATTTACAATTGTAGTCCGACAATCAGAAATCGATATTGCCTTTAAGATTTTAATGAATTTGAAACGCTATAATTAAGCCTTGCACTTCTCTTCTGGAGTCGCTCCGCACAATCCACATGAAGCACCTTCTTCTTGCACGAGTGGGTTGTTGCTTGCACATGTACCAGCAAACTTTCCATCTTTCTGCGACCATATTTTAATGGCTATACCCGCAAAACAAAGAGCCAATAAACCAACACTGAGGAGAATAAGTTTCATCTTGAATTATTTTTAGACAAAGTTAAGAGAATTCAATCGATTTTCAACAATTGACCTTCTCCATAATTGTTCCATTCTTGAAACAAAGGGGCGCCCGTGTAGTAAATGTTACCATTGCCCCACGTTTCACATCGAAAAAAAGCTGTTCCATCCACATTCACATATGTATCCGCCGAACTTCTGGCTTTTAATGTAAACAATGAATCCACCGCAAGTCCTCGGGTGTCACCATATGCATTTCCCTTTACAGCCATATCCAAATTCTCGGTATGCCCCTTCAATTTGAAGTTTGCCCATGATGGTTCTGCTGAAACGCGCAGAATCTTCGATTCCAAATTCAAGTCTACAGTTCCCGAACCTTCATTTAAAACCAAAACCATGTAGGGGACATTTATTTTCCCAACATTGGTCATCCTACCTGAACCTTCAAATAGAATTTCTTCCAAATGGCTAAAATGAATTTCAGCCGTTATTTTCTTTTTTTTGCTGCGCAGAAAACGACATTTGTTTTTATTGAGAATGACAACTTGCTTCTCTTCGGGACTGTGCGCAATATCAATTAAATTGAGAACATTTTCGCCACCTATCAACTTAACAAAGCTGACTGTATCCTGCACTAAAACATAATCCAAATAAGGACCGACATGGAGGCGATAGAAATAATCGAGCGGAATGATTTTCTCTGTCGAATCGCCGGTAAATTTGACACACGAACGATCTTCTGCTTTTTTGCACGCAAATAAAACTAAGAACAGAAACAAAAAAACCCTCATGATTTCTTACGATTAAAAATATACCCAACACTCCATTCTACATAATCCGCTTTTCCCCAATTGGATTTAAGCGTAACCCCCAATTGCACACCGTTATAAAAACCATAACGCATGCCTATTCTGTGATACAATCTACCTTCTGGCAAATATCTATCTCGAAAATAGCCTCCCATTCCTAGAAGGGTTGAAAACCTGTCAAAAGATAAAACATGCCCAACAAAAACTCCAAATTGAAAGATATCAATTGGCTGCTTTTCATATTCGGGCAGATAATCCATGACAGCCGTTTTGTAGATTCCATCGATGGCAATTTCAACTCCTAGTTTGGGTGAAAATACGCGTCGAGCGATTCCATTTAAGGCATAAACCGGATATTTCCTACCCGCAGTTGGAAAGACCTCTTTTGCCGATAATATTGCATTGAAACCATATTGCCATGATACAGGAACGCGCTCTAAAGTAGTCTGAAACTTTTTCTTTTGACGCACACCGTATTGCCTACCATAACTCAGCGTTAATGTTGGGTAATTCAAACCAAGGTTCGGCATTTTATTCGCTCCATTGGAAAAATGATTCAGTCCTATTCCTATTCCAACCTCCGATTTTTCAAAGTATCTTCGGTAATTGAGTGACATTTGAACAATCACATTCATGGTTGAAGAAACCGCATTATTTTTTGGATTCTCAATAGGATCATAAATTTTCGTTGCAAATGCCAATCCCGAGCCAACCCTTGCCGAAAATGACCGCTTCTCGTTTCGATAAAAGGGCAAATCACCATAAGCAAATGCGCCAAATAGATTGCCCAAAATTTCTTGATTGCCTGTTTGTGAGAAAAATGCAGAAAGACCAATTCTAGGTTTTTCATAAGCTGTGGCCCATGAATCTAATTCATTCAAATCAAGAAAATAGGTTAATTCTCCGGCGAAAATAGGTTCTTGGGGTAGGTGTGAAATGGTTGGTCGGTGAACGGCTAAAAAACCATTGTGTAACTTACCTTCCAGTCCCCACGAGTTCTGAGAATGGCTGTAATTTACCCACACACAAAGGACTAGAATTAAGCCGTTTAATTTCATTTGGCGACAAATTTAGAGTATTCTTTTCACTATCCCCATTATTGATCGACTCAATCGTCCTACTTTCTTATTAAAATTCTAATTTTACCAAAAAAACGCATGGACAAAAGACTTGTAGCCTTTGAACGACTGTTGAATATCATGGATGATCTTCGTGAAAAATGTCCATGGGATAAAAAACAAACTTTTCAAACCTTGCGTCATTTGACTATCGAGGAAAGCTATGAATTGACCGATGCCATATTGGAAGAAGATTGGAAATCACTTGAAGGTGAAATAGGCGATTTGATGTTACACCTAGTTTTTTATTCAAAAATTGGCAGTGAAAAAGGTTTATTCGATATTACTTCGGTTCTAGATCAGATTTGCGACAAATTGGTGCATCGTCACCCGCATATTTACGGGGACGTTGAAGTTCAAGACGAAGAAGAAGTAAAGAAAAACTGGGAAAAACTAAAATTAAAAGAAGGCAAGAAGTCGGTACTTGAAGGTGTCCCCAATTCCCTTCCAGCTATGGTAAAAGCCATTCGTATTCAGGAAAAAGCAAAAGGAATTGGTTTTGAATGGTCCGACAAGAAAGATGTTTGGGATAAAGTCAAAGAAGAGTTGAATGAATTTGAAGTTGAGGCAGAGAAAAACTCCGACAATATGGAAGAAGAATTTGGTGATTTATTGTTTTCACTGATAAATTATTCGCGTTTCGTGGATATCAATCCAGAAAATGCACTGGGGAAAACAAACAACAAATTCAAAAAACGGTTTCAACTAATGGAGCAGCATATTCAGGATGACGGACTTAAAATCAATGAATTAGGACTAGAGAAACTTGATGTATATTGGGACAAAGCCAAATTAGAATTGCGAAATACAAGCAATTAAAGTAGCACAAAACCGTTTAATCAAGGAGTCCTACCTTAGGCTAGGTTTTCTCTTCATTTGAATGATAAAACACCTAGGATTCTGTATATTCGCAACTCAAAGACTTTAACACGAAATGAGAATCATAATCACCCTACTCGTCCTTTTCTGTGGATTACAGCTAAATGCCCAAGACGTAAACATTAGAGGATTTATTTATTTGAAAAAGACAGGTGAACCTGTTCCCTATCAAAAAGTCAAATTGATGAAAGCAAGCGACAAAACTGTTGTCTCAGGTGCTTCAACAGATGTCAATGGTTTTTTCAGTATCCCAAAAGTTCGACAAGGCGAGTATATACTATCAGTTCCTACTTTCGAATATGCAACATTAGAGCAAAAAATTACCGTTGATAAAGTATCTGGAATCATTACGGTGAAGCTAGAATTAGAAGAAGATGAAAAAATTAAAGATTTAGGTGATGTCATCATAAGCGCTGAAGCCAAATTGAAGAAAACGGAAGTTCAAATATCTACTTTGAAACTGGATAAAAAAGGGCTCGAACGAATTCCTAGTGTAGGTGGTGAAAATGATATCGTTGGAGCATTGAGTGTTACGCCAGGAGTAATTACAACAGGAGATCAAGGTGGTCAGCTGTATGTGCGTGGTGGAACACCCATTCAAAATAAAATATTACTGGACGGAATGACAATATACAGTCCATTTCACTCCATTGGATTCTTTTCTGTGTTTGAAACGGAATTGGTAAAAAGTGCCGACGTATACACAGGAGGTTTCGACGCGAGATTTGGTGGTCGTATTTCCTCCGTAATGGATATTTCCTATCGAGATGGAAACCGCAAGAACTTTGGTGGAAAAGTATCCGTTTCACCCTTCTTAGCGAAAGCCGTAATTGAAGGACCTTTCTCACAGAAAGAAGATGGCTCTCCGAGCAACGCTTCGTACATATTTAGTGCAAAGCATAGTTTAATCGATTATACATCACGTGATTTGTATCCAAACATCAACGATGGTGGCGGAATGCCTTTTAATTTTACAGATGTATATGGGAAAGTAACTGTCAATTCAGACGGAGGTTCGAAGGTTAGTGTTTTCGGATTCCATAATAGAGATAGCGTTAACTTCGGAATTGCAGATATCGACTGGAGATCTTCTGGTGGAGGTGTAAATTTCATTTTGGTTCCAAGTAGTTCGCCAGTTTTCATTCGCGGACACGTAAACGGATCCAATTACACAACTACATTTAAAGAAACCAATGCTGAAGCGAGAACAAGTTCAATTGGTGGATTTGACTTAGGGTTTGATTTTACATATTTCTTACGAAAAGAAGGTGAATTCAACTATGGAATTAATATTGGTGGATTTACAACAGATTTCCAAACATCGAATGAGATTGGCCAAGAAATCCGTTTGCAAGGGTTTACCACTGAAATTGGTTTGTACACAAATTATAAATTAGTTCGCAACAGATGGGTTGTGCAACCTAGTTTTAGAGCGCAAGTTTATGCGAGTTTAGGAACAATTTCCTTTGAACCTCGATTTGGAGCGAAGTACAATGTAAATGAGAAATTCAGGTTGAAATTATCAGGAGGGCGTTACTCGCAGAACTTCACTTCAGCCTCTTCTGATAAAGATGTTGTTAACTTGTTCAATGGTTTGCTATCCGCACCTGAGAATGTACAAGAAACATTCATTACGCCTTCTGCCAAGGAAGTAAATCCTGATAACGGGATTCAATACAGCTGGCATGCAATTGTGGGTGGCGAAATTGATTTAACAAAAAAGTGGTCTTTAAATATTGAAGGATATTACAAATATTTCCCGCAGTTGAGTAACATTAACATCAACAAGTTATATCCAGATGAAGCACAATTCAGCAGTCAACCAGATGAGTTCAAAAAAGACTTCTTGATTGAATCGGGTTACAGCTATGGAGTTGATTTCTTGTTAAAATATAGTGTTGAACGACTTTTCCTTTGGGGAGTTTATTCTTACGGTAAATCCGAAAGATGGAATGGATTTGAATATTATTTTCCTGTTTTTGACAGACGCCATAATGTTAACTTAGTTGGTACGTATTTGTTCGGTAAGAAAAAAGACCTTGAATTGAGCGTTCGTTGGAATTTGGGATCAGGTTTACCGTTCACACCAACTGCTTCGAATTACCAAGGTGAAACGTTCTCGGAAGGTGTAGGTACAGACTATATAAATAATAATCCTTCAACCATTTCTACGCAATTAGGGGATCTAAATTCAGAACGCCTGCCTTATTACCATCGTCTAGACATTACAGTAAAAAAACAGTTTATATTTAAAAACGAGGATGTATTGGAGTTAATTGGGAGCGTTACGAACTTGTATGACAGAAGAAACATTTTCTACGTGAACCGTTTGTCACAAGAAACGATCTATCAATTTCCAATCCTTCCGAGTCTTGGATTGAGCTATAAGTTTTAATCGAAGGCAACCAATTCTTGTCTAATCCGTATTTAAAGAGAACAACTTAACACATTGTTAGCATTTCAATCCGTTGAAAACGCTAATTTTGCAGTAGAGTTGAATACTTTTTACATTTAAAACCTTTGCCAATTATGCGCATGAATCGTTTATTTTTCGCTTTATCATTTTTGCTAATCGCTGGTTTTTCCTTTGGACAGGAGACATCAGACATAAAGCAATGGAAACAAATACAATCCGTTGATGGAATTACAATCTTTTCTAGAAAAGGAGATTGCAACCAGCCAAAAGTGGCTTCATATACTGAGGAAGTTTATTTGAAATTCACAAATACGACAGATCAAGTAGTTTATGTTGAATGGTCTTACGATGTAACGTATGGCGATAAATGTTATAACTGTGATGGAGAGAATCAAGAAATGACACAAACAATTAAGTTACAACCCAATTCTTCAATAGAAGGAGTTTGCGGCGATAAAAATGATCTTCGTTTACGTATTTTCAGCAAATTCACAAATATGGATAATCCAGAACCTATGACAGATTATAACGTAAAGAATGTTGTCGTTCGATCAGAAAATTAATTAAGTTAGAATCTGCCCAATATATTAGCCTGGCTTTCTAGTCAGGCTTTTTTTGTTCGTCTAATTTTTCCAACTTTCGAGAGCACTAGTTTGGGCTTTGGTAGGATTTTGCACCTCGCCAATGGAATAGATATTGTAAAAATTACGTTGAACTTCAGGTAAGATTATTGTCATCATCTTTCCTTTCCTTTGGATCAACAATGCTTTTTCTTGATCATCCACCATTTCCAACCATTGATCCAATTCGCCTTGACAAGCAAAGTCATTTACAGCGATAATTTCATCCTCCAGCATAACTCCGCCCATATCGGCTGTCCCACCCGTAAATATGGATTTTACCGTGAAATTCTGACCATTTGGAATCGTTTTAATTCCTAATTTCGCTTCGCTATATTTCGGCGAAGGTACATGAATGAGTTCCATTCCAATATAGTCCAGTGCGTCGGCCAAAATGATTTCATACGCTTTGGTTCCATGGAAATAATCTTTGAAAAGCAGTGTCCAATCTTCTCCTGTTATATTTTCAATCACACCTTTGTAATCGGCTTCAGAAACACCTTTTCCTTGCAAGGCAAAATCGAAATACAAACGTCGCATAACATCGTCAAGTCCTCTCTTATTTGCCGTCGCTCGACGAATTCGAATATCGGTTACAAATGCCAGCAAACAACCTTCCGTATATATGGAAACTTTTCGTCCAGGTGCTCCAGGTAAATATCCATCCAACCATGTGTCGAATGATGATTCGGCTACGGAATAGTTGAATCTGCCTTGATTATCAAAGTGTTTCTGCAATTGCTGGTTGAACTCCAATTTGTAGGCTGCCATATCGAATACCCCTGACTTCATCAAAAACAAATCACCCATATAGGTTGTAACTCCTTCACAGATGTATCCCAATTCAGAAAAATTCTCTTCTTTAAAATTGTAGGGAAACATTTCTATCGGACGGATGGCCTTCACATTCCACGTATGGTAAAGCTCATGAGAAGAAACACCCAATAAATCGACATATGCTTTTTTGAAAATTGCATGGCTTGGTCCTAATAGAATGACTGTTGAAGCATGATGTTCCACACCGTGATATGCACGATAAGGAGTAATCTGGAAAATAAAATGATAATCCTTCACCGGAAATTCAGTGAATTTCTCCAGCTGCTTTTCTGTAAAAGCACTGAAATCTTTTTTCAAACGGTCAAAATCTACTTCGTCCAACCCTTGAAACCAAAGATGAAAGGTATTTCCGCCCACTTCGTAACTGTCATGCTTCAGGCTTGGTGAAGCAATGAACGGTGAATCAACTAGCGTTTCGAAATTAGGTGATGTAAGTATAAATCCATTTTGTTTCAAGTTACAAGCTATCTCATAGTGACTGGGAACATTCAATTCCACTTCACACGGCAAATCCTTCGTGTTGTCTGTATAGACAAAACAATTGACCGGATTGACATACATCTGTTCCTTCGACAAAAAGGTACTACCCGCATTCAAGTCTGTTGAATAATAGTGATAGGACACCACAATTGACTTCTCTCCTTTTGTTTCGATTTCCCAAACTGATTTGTGCGATTTCTTGAAAGGTAAAGTTTTGTTCGAGGCGCCAAAAACTTGAAAATTCTTAACATTTTTCGCAAAGTTCCCCAATTCATATCTACCCGGACGCCACGTCGGTAAATGCAGTGTTGTGATATCTTCAGAAACTGGAATTTCCGCTTCAATGTGGATATATTGTTGGTGAGGATTTTCGCCTGAAAGTTTATAGTTTACAGTCATTTTTTCTTTGGTTTTGGTATTACGAAGTCTTCAATTTTTCACTTGGAATACAGAAAACATTATCATCAGTTGGACAATTAGCTAATCGTGAAATTGCCATCAGTTTCGATGAGCGTTCTTTGCTTCCTGATAGTTTGAACAAATCGTAATTTTCGAAATTAATCAGTTTAGTATATAATTCAGAACGTCCTCCCTCTTTTCTTTCTGCTGAAAATTCAACGATAAGAAGGGGACGATTTTCCAATATGGTTTTTTCTGCTCCATTTAGGACATCGATTTCCATTCCCTCTACATCGATTTTAATCATGTCAACGGATATGCTTTGTCCCGCAACGATTTGATCTAAAGGCAAGATTGATATTTCAGTCGAACTAGCATTTTCACCTCGCACCACAGTCGAAGCAGCACCTCTATTGATAGACCAATTGTCAAACAAGTTTAAGGTTTCTTTTTCTGCTCCAAGACCGCACTCAAAAGCGCGAATTCCCAGCATTTCATTTAGTTCGATATTTTTCTCCAAAATAGCGTAGGTTTTTGGATTTGCCTCAAATGACCAAACATTTCCATTCGAACCGACAGACTTCTTTGCCGTTAGAGACATCAGGCCAATGTTGGCTCCAATATCGACAAACGTATCGCCCGATTTTAGATATTTCGTCATGAAATCCAGTGTTCCACGCTCGTAGGTTCCCGTTTCAAATAAACTACGCTCCACACCTTGGTCTTTCGAAGGGTCAATCCAAAGTTTTAATCCAGAAGGGATTTTCAAAATATGTTCACCTACTTTGGAAGTCTTTGGCAACAGCCATTTGGGTAATAATAAAGAGAGTTTTCGAAATCCAGGGAGGTCGATGTTACGAAAAAAACCAATAAGTCGATGTTGCCAGATATAACTGCGGTATGTCGACTTCGATTTTTTCACGAAGCGAATTTAAGCATAAAGAACTTCTTGCTGTTGCGCAATTTTCTCATCTACCAAGTAATCATCATAGGTCATCATCTTATCCATAAACCCGTTTGGCGTTATTTCGATAATTCGATTGGCAACCGTATTTGTCAAAGAGTGGTCATGGGATGTAAAAATCATATTACCAGCAAATTCTACCATTCCCTGATTCAATGCAGTAATCGATTCCAAATCCAAGTGATTCGTCGGCTCGTCCATCATGATGAAATTTGCTTTTGCTAACATCATTCTCGACATCATGCACCGCATTTTTTCACCTCCTGAGAGTACTTCAGCACTTTTCAACGCTTCTTCCCCTGAGAATAACATTCTACCCAAGAACCCGCGCAAAGCAACTTCTTCTCTTTCTTCATCTGTTTGCGCATATTGACGCAACCAATCAATTAAGGGTTCTTTGTGCCCATCGAAGAAACTGTGGTTCTCATTGGGCAAATAAGATGTCGTTATGGTTGTTCCAAAAGTAAATGAACCTGTATCTGGTTTTCTATTGCCATTTAAGATTTCAAACAATGCTGTGATGGCAACTGAATTTTTAGAGATGATAGCAATTTTGTCATCCGTATTCATTGTGAAATTCAAATCAGTAAACAATTTTTCTCCCTCATGTGAAGCAGACAAATTCTCAACAATCAAAATTTGATCTCCAGGTTTACGCTCCAAATTGAAATTGATTCCAGGATATCTTCTTGATGAAGGTTGTATTTCTTCCAAATCCAATTTATCCAACATCTTCCGTCTCGAAGTAGCTTGTTTCGATTTCGAAGCATTGGCCGAGAATCGAGAGATAAAGTCTTGTAATTCTTTTTTCTTGTCTTCGGCTTTCTTGTTTTTATCCGCTCTTTGACGTGCAGCCAATTGAGAAGATTGGTACCAGAAAGTATAGTTTCCCGTAAATAGGTTGATTTTGGAATAATCAATATCACAAATATTTGTACAAACTGTATCCAAAAAGTGTCTGTCGTGAGATACTACAATAACCGTGTTTTTGAAATCCAGCAAGAAATCTTCCAACCATGATATAGTCTTGATATCCAAGTCATTTGTAGGCTCATCGAGAACCAATAAATCAGGATTTCCAAAAAGGGCTTGTGCCAATAAGATTCGGACTTTTAGTTCACTCGGCATATCCGCCATCATTGTATAATGTCTCGCTTCTTCAATTCCTAAGTTGGAAAGTAAAGTTGCCGCATCCGTTTCCGCATTCCATCCTTCCAAATCAGCAAATTCGCCTTCTAATTCAGCTGTACGCATTCCATCCGCATCAGAAAAATCAGGTTTTGCATACAAAGCATCCTTTTCCGTCATGATTTCAAACAAGCGTTTGTGTCCCATGATTACAGTTTGCAATACTTGGTATTCGTCAAATTCGTTGTGATTCTGCGAAAGAACGGCCATACGTTTTCCAGGCTCTAACTCAATATGTCCTTTCGTCGGATCTTGCTCTCCCGTCAATATTTTCAGGAAAGTCGATTTTCCAGCACCGTTGGCACCAATTACGCCGTAGCAATTACCATCAGCGAAAGTTAAATTCACGTCATCAAAAAGTACGCGTTTTCCAAATTGAAGGGATAAATTATTTACGGATAACATAGAGTTTGCTTGAAAATTTTGTGCAAAGATAGGGCTTTTTTACTTCGCAAAAAAGAGTTGCGAGTTACGAGTTGTGCGACTTCTTCAAAGCACACATATAGTTGAAAGTTCCCAACCCGAAACTAGCAACTGAAAAACTCGAAACTTAAAGTATATTCACTTCCCTTTCCAACTGCACCCCAAATTTCTCTTTCACCGTTTCCAAGATTTTCGTAGAAAGATTATAAATATCTTGTCCTTTCGAACCGCCGTAATTGACCAAAACTAGTGCTTGCTTGGCATGAACGCCATAGTTTTCAATCCGCATTCCTTTGAATCCAGCCTTTTCAATAAGCCAACCGGCGGCCAATTTTGTTAAACTAGGATTAATGCGATCTGGATATTGAGGCATGTCTGGGTATTCAGTCAAAAGTTTTTCAGCCACCTTTTTTTCTACGACTGGATTTTTAAAGAAAGAACCTGCATTACCTATTTCCTTTGGGTTCGGCAACTTGCTTTCTCGAATAGCGATAACCGCATCACTAACATCACGAATCGTTGGATTTGTAATTCCCCTACTCGTCAATTCGTCGTTGATAGCGCCATAGGATGTATTGACATTTGCTTTTTTGTTCAGTTTAAACTCAACACTTGTGATAATGTATTGATTTTTCAATTGCTTTTTGAACACACTTTCGCGGTATCCAAATGCACATTGTTCGGCGTTGAAGGTGTGGATTTCTCCAGTCTCTATTTGAACCGCTTCCAATTGATGAAAAGTATCTTTGATTTCAACGCCATAGGCACCAATATTCTGCATGGGACTTGCACCAACGCTTCCTGGAATTAGGGATAAATTTTCGATTCCAGCTAAATTCTTCTCTATTGCGCTCAAAACGAAATCATGCCATACTTCACCAGCTCCGGAGCGAACGATTGCGTATTCATCCGTTTCAGAAATAATTTCAATTCCTTTTATTTCATTCCTTAGAACGACACCGTTATAATCTTTGGTGAGCAATAAATTACTTCCGCCTCCCAAAATCAACAAAGGCAAATGAAGCTTTTTAACCTCAGTCAACTGAGCCTTCAATTCTTCCACTGAAAAAAAGTGCCCAAAATGCGCACATTTGACGCTAATGCCAAAAGTATTGTAAGGTTGAAGATCAAAATCGGTTTGAAACATGGGGTAAAGATAAGTAGGTTTTATAAGGTATTGCAGATTCAGCAAAAAAGGATTTAAAAACGAAATAGTTGATAAGAAGGACAAAAGATTCAAGACTTAAGGACTCAGGACTTAATTTTCTTGGTAAAAAATAGAATTCTTCAAATAAATTAAGTCCTGACTCCTCTGTCCTTTAGTCCTGAGTCCGTTGTCTCAATCCTTAAATATTAACTAAATTTACACCATGAAATTACGCCAAGTACCACTTGAACAAATCGAATCTCTTTTCAAAAACACAATGATGGAAACCCTTGGTATCCGTTGCATTGAGTTGGGCGACGATTATGTTGTTGCTACTATGCCTGTCGACAAACGAACACATCAACCGATGGGTTTGTTACATGGGGGGGCAAGTGCTGCGTTAATTGAAAGTATTGGTTCAATGGGATCTGTTTTGTTAATCGATATTGAAAAAGAAGCACCTGTCGGATTAGAAATAAATGCAAATCACCTTGGAGGTATGAAAAGCGGATTGGTAAAAGCGATTGGAAAAATTGTTCATGCAGGCAGACGAACGCACGTATGGCAAGTCGATCTATTTGATGATTCGAACGATAAATTGATTTGCACTGGACGTTTAACCGTAATGATTGTTCCAAGATAATTCAATGGCAGATATACTTACATATCGTATTCCACAAAAAGACGTGGTGGAGCTAACCGGTGAGTTCAAACGCTCAACTGTTCCGGATGCGGAAAGCACATTTTGCATTTCGAATAGCAACAAAAGCGCCTTGTACTATTTCCATGAAACGGGTGAAGAAGCATCCTTCTTTTATTCAGACCGCATACCCTACACGGTCAGTAAGAAAGAGTATCTAATGGGCGCTGAATCCTTGTTGAATAATTTTCAAGTTCACGGACTACAAAAAGCGGTTTACGGTCGAGTTAAAAGCGTTTCCTTTGACGAAAGAAAATGTGCAGCTTTGTTCAAAGAACTTTGCATTGCGTATCCAAAAGCCTTTGTCTACATGGTTTCTAGCGAGCTGTTCGGCACGTGGATAGGCGCAACGCCTGAAGTACTTTTGTCCATGCATGGTCAACAAGGCTATACGATGTCACTTGCTGGAACAAAACAAGTTCATGCTGGCGAGGACTGGGATGAAAAGGAAAAAGAAGAACAATACATCGTTACAGAATTCATTCAAAATCGTTTACTCACCCAAGAATTGCAAGAAATTGAGCAGCACGGCCCTTTCGATATTGAGGCAGGTCCAGTTAAGCATTTACGAACTGATTTTTCGTTTTATAGTCCCGAAAAATCTGCGATTGATATAGCCTTGGAGCTACACCCAACACCAGCGGTGGCAGGAGTTCCAACAAAAATTGCACAGGATTTGGTTGCCACTCTGGAACCATTTTACAGGGATTTATATACAGGATTCATTGGCGCGACAGACGATAGAAACAGCTACTTATATGTAAACCTTCGTTGTTGCCAAATTCTGCCAGGAAAAGCATATTTGTATGTGGGCGGAGGCTATACCAAAGATTCTATTCCCGATTTGGAATGGGATGAAACAGAAAATAAGGCGCGAACACTTTTGAATATAATGGAGAAAATCGACGGTTAATGAGTTATTTAGCAAGCGATAAAGAAAACGTTCATCTATTTGTAGAGACTTGCGTCGCATCCGGTTTGAAACATGTGGTTATTTCACCTGGATCGCGAAACGCTCCATTAACCATCTCATTTGACGAACATCCTGAAATTGAATGCTACCTGGTTCATGATGAACGAAGCGCTGGCTTTTTTGCCATGGGGATTGCTTTGCAAATTCAGAAACCAGTTGCTGTAGTTTGCACGTCTGGTTCAGCAGTTTTAAACTATTTCCCAGCCGTTGCTGAAGCATATTATCAGAGCATACCACTTGTTGTCATTAGCGCTGATCGTCCGCAAGAATGGATCAATCACGGAGATGGGCAAACAATTATGCAAGACAATGTTTTTGGAACACATGTTCATGGCTTCTTGCAACTCGAGGATAAAGACGAAAACAAGGAGTATAAAAAGATGTTGGTCAATGAAACATCGGGTTTGTTCCAAAAAGCTTCAGAGAATTGGCTGGGTCCCATTCATATTAATTTTGCTTTGGAAGAACCATTGTATGGAACAATTGAAGTGGCGGACTTCGACTCCGCTCAATCCTCAGTTATTCAATTCAACAACCAACAAACTTCTTTTCCGCTACTTCTGCATCAAGCCGAAGCCGAAAATATCGATTGGGAAAATTTCAAATTAAAATGGTCGAACGCTAAGAAAAAATTGGTGCTTGTTGGTCAAATGCCAAAAAACATGGCTTTGCTCAATGAATTAAAAACGATGGTGGAGGACCCCAGTGTTGTCATCATGGTCGAAAACACATCAAATTTATATGACCTTCGTTTTATTCATTGCATAGACCGAACGATAGAACACTTGAACAGTGAAAACTCAGATTTCGTGCCCGAAATACTCATTTCTTTGGGTGGAGCCATTGTTTCCAAGAAGATAAAAACGTTACTACGTAAGTGGGATATTAAGGAGCACTGGCGAGTTGGACATGCGTTTCCAGAAATGAACACCTTTCGTCACGTTTCTGCTTCATTAGAAGTTAAAGCTTCCACTTTTGTTCGCAAAATCAACGAAGCTCCGCGTTTGGACGTAGAACCTTACGCTCCGAAATGGAAATCAATAGATTTCGTTCGTCAGGACTTGACAAGAGAATATTGCGAAAACGCACCTTTTTCAGATTTAAAAGTCTTTCATACTCTACTCGATTTTTTACCGGATTCGAGCACTTTGCATTTGGGCAATAGTTCTGTAGTTCGCTACGCCCAATTGTTTGATCCGCTCTACAATGTTACCTATCAAGCCAATCGAGGGACAAGCGGAATTGATGGAAGTATGAGTACTTCAGTTGGATCAGCCATAGCTGAAAAAGACACTTGGCACATTCACTTCACGGGAGATATTTCATTCTTTTATGATAGCAATGCCTTGTGGAACAGGCATCTCACATCAAATCTCCGTATCTTTTTGATTAACAACTCGGGTGGCGGAATATTCAAAATCATTCCTGGTCCAAATTCTACGAAGCAATACGAAGATTATTTTGTAGCGCAACATGAACATTCAGCTGAACATATTTGCAAGGCTTTTCACATTGACTATTTCAAGGCGACTGACGAAAGCTCTATTGTTGAGTGTATGGAAGAATTCTACACGTATGAAGAAGACGGAAGACCGAAATTGATGGAGATTTTTACTGATTCAGAGCTTAACCCAAAAGTTTTGACCGATTATTTTCTTTCGCTCAAATAGGATCCAATTCACTATTTTCGTTTAACATGAAATTTCATTTGGAAACTCCACGCCTTATTCTCAGAGAAATCCGTGACTCTGACCTCGAGGGCATGTTTGAACTCGACTCCAACCCAAATGTTCACCGATTTCTTGGCAACAAACCAATTACTACTCGGGAAGAAGCTCAAAAGACAATCGATAGTGTTAAGAAACAATATGCCGAAAGAGGCATTGGAAGATGGGCGATGATTAGTAAAGAAACAGGAGAATTTATGGGATGGTCTGGATTGCGCTTAAACACAGAATACAACATGAATAACCACACACGTTATTACGACGTTGGCTATCGGATTATTGAGCGTTTTTGGGGCGAAGGATATGCAACGGAATCAGGTCGAGTTGCCGTTGAATACGCTTTTAAAGCTATGTGCTTACCTGAAATTTATGGTACAACAGAATTCGGAAATGAAGCCTCTCATAAGGCTCTTTTAAATATTGGCCTAGAACACCTTTCTGATTTTTACTACGAACCTGAAGATTTAAATTTGCGCTGGTACAGAGGGAAGAATACGTACAACTACTAATTTAGCCAGGACGAAGAAGAACCTGACCTAGGTCATGTTTCAAAAGGCAAATCGTTCGTAATTTTAAGTGTCGTAAAAGTTCGACAATCGAAAAGCTTAAAATTGACTATATGAATTTTACTTCCGAGCAATTATTGTCGGCAAAAACAAGGTCGGATCTTATCCAGATTGCGAAAAAGAACGACGTACCGGTAAACAAAACGCTCAATAAACTAAAATACGAAGCGGAACTTTTTAAACTGCAATCGGAATTAGTGGATTTACAGAAATGGATTGCCGAAAACAACATGCGCGTCGCTGTTATTTTTGAAGGTCGCGATGCAGCAGGAAAAGGAGGCTCCATCAAACGGTTTAAAGAACACCTTAATCCTCGAACATCACGAGTGGTCGCTCTATCAAAACCTACTGATGTCGAAAGAGGACAATGGTATTTCCGTAGATACATCAAGGTTCTTCCCAATCCTGGTGAAATCGTTTTCTTCGATAGAAGTTGGTACAATCGTGCTGTCGTAGAACCTGTTATGGGATTTTGTTCTCCTGAGCAATATGATAAGTTCATGGTTCAAGCTCCTGAATTCGAACGTCTATTGTATGAAGATAACCTCATCATTATTAAATTCTGGTTTTCGATTTCGAAAGAAGAACAGAAAAAACGATTTGATTCTCGATTAAAAAACCCACTAAAACGATGGAAATTCAGTCCAGTGGATATGAAAGGTCAAGAAATGTGGGATGATTACACCCATTACAAAGAACAAATGCTGAGTAAAACGCACACGAACTTCAGTCCTTGGATTATTGTAAAAACAAATGACAAGAAACAAGCTCGATTAGAAAGCATGCGTTATGTCTTGTCTCAATTCGATT
>CBFIBY010000030.1:0-19792 GCA_965660955.1 Crocinitomicaceae bacterium
TTACAGGAAACACGACGGATGCAATTTACATCGACACGTATGCTGGAGATGGATCAGTTTTAACTTCACAAACTTGGACAAACTTGGGTGTTCCCTACAGAATAAAAGGTGGAGGTTCACTTCAGTCAAAATCGGATTGGACCATTGCACCAGGTGTAACTGTAGAGTTTGAACAAAGTGTTGAGGTCATCATAAACGATGGTAAAAGTTTGAAAGCGGTTGGGACACCTACTGAAACCATCACTTTCCGAGGGGTAATTCCAGGGCAAGGTGCTTGGGAGCGCATTAAATTCAACGGTACGAACTTATTAAATGAGATTGGTTACGCAAAAATTAGCGGAGGCGGTGAAGATCCAACCAATTCTAAAGGTTCAGTTTACCTGTGGTTCGATGCCAAATTAAACATTCACGATGTTCACTTTGAAGACAATGCGGCTTGCGGTGTTTACGGAAGGATTTTCTCAAATCAAACGGCGAATCCGAATTATTCTTCGTCAAATCTGACCTTTTCGAATACACCTTGCACAGAATTTTTTGAATACTAATTCGATCGTTTCATACATCGAAACAAACCCCATGTTTTGGTTCAACCAAAATGTGGGGTTTACTATTTTAGGTCGCTTTGAGAAATCAAACAATTTTCCGAACCCACTTAAAAAACTTATAAGGAGAATATTTCATGGGTAAATCAATCCAAGTTGGGTTGGTCACAACTGCTCTTCGATTCGTAAATGCAATAAAACTATCGTACCCATGATAATTGTTTAAACCACTATTCCCAACCCCACCAAAAGGTAAATTTTTGTTGGCAAAATTCATTACTGTATCGTTTATACATCCGCCACCTGAAGTTGATTTTTCAAGGATCTTTCTGGCTGATTTACTTTTGCCAAAGTAGTAAAAAGCCAATGGTTTTTCCCTACTGGCAATATACTCTAGCGGTTCAGAAATATCGGTAAAAGTAAAAACAGGTAAAATCGGTCCAAAGATTTCGTCTTGCATCACCTCATCTTTCACGTTTACATCTGTTAGAATTGTTGGTGCAATGTATCTTTCACTTTCAACGAATTCTCCGCCTGTATGAACAGTTCCATTTCTCAAATATGATGCTAATCTTTGAAACGCCCTTTCGTTCACAATTCGTCCATAAAATCGGCTGTCCATAGGGTTTTCTCCAAACATCTTTTGAATGTGAAATCTAATTTTTGTCAATAATTCACTTTCAACTTCCTTGTGCACGTACAAATAGTCCGGAGCGATACAGGTTTGTCCCGCATTCAAGAGTTTCCCCCAAATTATTCTTCTCGCAGCGACTTCAATATTTGCTGATTTATCTACAATACAAGGGCTTTTCCCTCCTAGTTCTAACACAACAGGGGTTAAATGCTCAGCGGCTGCTTTCATTACAACTTTTCCCACTTTTGGGCTTCCAGAGAAGAAAATCATATCGAAAGATTGTTTCAATAAATGGGTATTCGTTTCCCGGCCGCCTTGAACCATGGTGATATAATTGGAGTCAAAACATTCTGCAATCATTTTCTCCATAATTTGGGCCGTTGCAGGAGCGTCTGGAGATGGCTTCAAAATTGCGCAGCATCCTGCTGAAATTGCACCCACAAGTGGATTCAAGGTTAAGTTGAATGGATAATTCCAGGGAGCTATTATCAGTGAAACACCTAAGGGTTGATACCATATTTTACCTGAGCTTGGCCACAAATGGAAAGGAGTTGAAACTCGCTTCGTCTTCGCCCAATGTCTTAAATTTCGAAGGTGAAACTTAATTTCGTGAATAACCACGCTTATTTCGGTGAGATAGGTTTCTTCTGGTGATTTATGCAGGTCTTGCCATAGGGCTTCATTGATTTCACTCTCATACTTCTCAATCACGACAAGAAACTTTCGGAGTTGTTTTAATCGAAATTCCACATCTTTCGTGCGGTGCGTTGCAAAAAACTGCTTTTGCTTTTCTACGAGTTCTAGTATGTACTTTTCGGAGGTTTCTTGCATGTCAGAGATAAGGAATGATAGTATACTGATTTAAACACGGAAGGTTTCGAAAAAGTTTCCATTTACCAAACCATAAGCGCGTACTTCTCCTTGTTCTCCCAAAGTATCCAAAGATTGATCACGAAAAGACCGATAGCCAAAGGCAAACCTGAAGGGGTTGTAAAAATGTTTGTCAAAAGGATTCTAACCATAATTGGCAGCAACATAATCGCTCCAAGTCCTCTGAATTTATTCGTAATAACTAAAACTCCACCCAAAATTTCAATCACAGCAACTAGCGGCAACAGCCACCCGATTTCTAACAACGCACTCATCACTTTTTTCATGCGCATGGGAATGTCATCTGGCATGGGCATGTAATGAAAAAATTTATTGAGTCCCGCGTTGATCATCATCAGTCCAAACAGCAGACAAACGACAAAAAGTATCTTGTTTTTCATTGGAAGATTTTTTATAAATATAGAGATAAGAAATTTATTTCAATTTAAGTAAAACCTGTGCCATCATCTTCGTGCAATAAACAACTTAAGAGGGCAAACAATTTCCTGACCTTTACCTGCCAAAATGAATTAATCCTGTCCATTTTCTAGCAGAAATAAAATGATGACATAAACCGATAGTGTAAAAAAAGAGCTGTAAAAAACAGCCCTTTTTTCGTTTAATGCTCGTGACAATGAACTTCGTAAACAGTTCCATTTTCTTCGTATCCACTAGCCTCTAGGTTTTCCAAATCGTCGCCGCATCTTTCACCTAGTTCAATTTCTGCTCCATTTTTGTCATAGTGACATTCAGAACATTCTTCTTTGTTACATGCTGCAAGGGCTATAGTCAATACAGCTCCTGCCATTAATAATCTACTTTTTTTCATCGTATTTTAAATTTAAAATTAACCTGATATAAATATTTCGGCCTGGACTTTCCAAGCCGATGTTTTTGAGTCTTGATAAATGATTGATATATCGAACATTGGTCAAATTGCGAACACCAAATTGCAATTTCAAGGGCATTTGACCGCCCGATTCCACATTCAATCCCAAATGAAACAAACTATAGTCCACAGAAGGTGCCTCAAAACTGACCACATCGTTCTGCGGCAAATAGTATTGATGCTGGAAAACAATCTCTGTAATCTTGATTTTTGATTTCATGTTCAACCGAGCGATCAAGGAATTGTTGATACGCGGCTGAGGAATCAGCGATAGATTGCCTGAATTGTTGGTTGTTCCTTTCAGATAGGAAAATGAGCTTTCTACATGTAAGAAGTGAGCAAAATGGGGATGATAATGAATGCCCGCATCGATACCAACAAGTTGAGCTAAATCGACTTGACCATATCGAAAAACGGGAATTTCATCTATTGTACTATCCACAGGATTCAAGGTGATATAGTCCGCAACATTGGAAACAAACGGATTAATAACCAATGACAAATGATCGCCGTTGAATTCGTAGGTCAAATCAAGTTGTATCGCCTTTTCAGGAGATAAATTTAAGTCCCCGATCTCATAGCGAAGAGCACCGTGATGAACACCGTTGGAGAGCAATTCAGATAAATGCGGTATTCTAAACCCTGTGGATAAGTTCAAACGAACTAATTGTTTCGAGAAATTATATACACCACCAATCGCATAGTTGACACCATTGAAACTTTTTTGAAAACCAACTGGAAAATGTTCTGGATCCGTTTGACTTTGTATTGTTCTTGTATCAAATCGTAAACCTGTTTGAAGTCTTAACTTTTTTAAGTCGAAATACAAGTTTCCGTAAATACC
Source organism: Crocinitomicaceae bacterium (assembly GCA_965660955.1). Lineage (GTDB taxonomy): Bacteria > Bacteroidota > Bacteroidia > Flavobacteriales_D > Crocinitomicaceae > UBA2040. The sequence goes on from CBFIBY010000030.1 coordinate 3,780, forward strand.
ATTGTCCATTTGCTGGGCGTTGGGTAGCAATCGTTCTTCGGCTTTGGGATTGTTATTCTGGTCTTGCATCATCCCTTGGATTCCATAGACAGCCATCCATTTCTTGTTTAGCTTCGTGGTTAAACGAACATTGTACAAAGCATTTTGCAAAACCAAGCTCAACCCTGGAATGGTTACCTTTTCTTCAAATTCCTCAAGATTATTTCGGGTTGCACCCAATAAAACATCAAGCGTCGTTTTTTTGAAAATGAATTTGTTGTCGAAAGAAAGAACATGATTCGTATTGTATTGAACAGGTATCGTTTTTTCCCGAATTTGTTCATCCGACAAGAATAGTTCAGGCGAAACGATAGAATCATGAGTATGACCCGGTAAACCGATACGAGCACTCGAATAGTTATACTTAAAATTTGATATCCATTTGCCTTTGCTCCAACCTAGACTAATTTTTCCTGCAGATTCTTGAAAGCGGGAATTTTTGACATATTGACCCGATGGCGTCTGAAAATCGGCTTGTGAGTTGAATCTGCCACCGACATTTATGCGTAAACCTTTAATGGATCCCTTATAAACAAGCGAATTGATTGTTCCCAGTGTGTTGGTTTCAAACTGCGAAGTTGCTTTAATCTCATGTGTCCTTTGAAGTGCGTACGATTCATCCGAAAAATACAAAACACCTCCTAACGCATCAGCCCCATATAACAAGGAAGCAGGTCCTTTTATTACTTCAACCGCACCGATGCCCAATTCTGTCAATCCCATTCCATGGTCGCCTCCCCATTGTTGGTTTTCAATTCGAATACCATTGAGCAAAGTTAGGACGCGTGTTCCCTGTAATCCGCGAATCACTGGCTTAGAAATTCCGTTACCTGTGGAAGAATTATAAACACCTGGAATAGCTTCTATGGCCTGCCCTAAATTGGTTACGGGTATTTCATTCAAGGATTCCATGCTCCTCCTGTCTACATGGGTAACACTATACTTTTGCAACTGATTTCTCGCTCCGGATATTACAACTTCACCAATCTCTAAGTGTTTTTCCAAAAGGGATATTACAGGCATTTTGAGGGTATCAATTGCCAAGAAATTTGTTTCGTAACCAAAAGCCGAAACCTTCAGGTTTAACTCTTTTGAAAAAGAACCTTCGAAGCGGAAAATTCCGTTTTCATTGGTTTGCACACCTACTCCATAGTCCGTTAAAACCACTGAGGCAAATGGGATTCCTTTTTGCGTTAAGGAATCGACAACCTTTCCAGAAAACCCCTGTGTTCTGGCAATTGAACTGGCAAACATCAAAATGATGATTCCAAATACTTTAAACATAAAAAATGAATTACTTAATCTTAAAACAGGAATGACGCACAGGTTTTATCTGCAGTATATGCATTCCAAAATGTTGAATACGACAAAGCAAGAGAGTTGCTTCGTTAAGATTTAAGCATTGGGTGGACCGCGAAGACTATCGAAGTCAAACTTTTGTTGCGTAACAAAATAGTTAGTTATCTCCGGGTGTTTGTAGGTGTTTATCTGGGCAAATCGGTATTCGTAAGATAAAGCTTGTGGAGCAATATCTAAATCATAATCACATTGAAAACAATCGCCATCTAAATCACCTGAATGTGAATCATTTGATTCATGATCATCGTGTAAAGCAATACTATGGTCATCCGCCTCGTCATGATGCTGGTGCCAAATGCTTCTTGGGGTCAATAATACCACAAAAGAAACGAGTAATGAGTATGCCAGAAACTTTTTCACTTATATAAGACAAAGTTAAATGAAATATTGTTGTGATTCAAACCAAAATTATTAAATCGACAAAATTCTTTTCTCACCGAGTAACATTTCTCTCTTCCCAGGCGGACCGGGCAATCGTTGCATAGCAAAACCTACACTTTCCAAATCCCTTCTCACCTGCCCTTTTGCGCAATACGTCAAAAAAAATGTCCCATTCTTTGCGGATAAGTACATTTTTTCAAAAATAGGAATCGTCCATAATTCAGGTTGCACACGGGGGCCAAACGCATCGAAGTAGATGAAATCGAAGTTGTTAAGAAAAGGCGACCAATCCTCAAATTTCGTTTCGATTTTAGTTAAAGACAAGTTGGGATGAACATCACTTTTCTCGTGCCATTTGGTCTCATGCAACAAATCATAATACAACTTTCCCTCTTCCCAAATAGACGTATAATTCAAAGCCTCTAATTCAGCTGATGACACAGGAAAAGCTTCCAAACCAACATAATTCACTTTGATATCCAGTTCTATCGCCAAACGCAAAGTAAGGTATGCGTTAAGTCCTGTTCCAAAACCCATTTCTAAAATGGAAATTTCAGATCTTTTTCCCACTCTTTCTCTCACCTTCTCAATGAAAACGTGCATCGCTTCTTGCAAAGCACCGTGTGTAGAATGATAATTCTCATTCCAATCTTCTAAATGAATCGTTTTGGAACCATCACCTGTTTCGATTACTTTCCTTTGCATGAAGCAAAGTTAATCTAGTTTCAACAATTGTTGATAAGCTTTGGTGATAACCTTGTTGTATCTTTTTTTATTTTTTGTTCCCGTAAAATAGAAAAACGGCGCGACAATATCCTATCTTTGTTTTATGGACAAAAAGGTGGAAAATAACAGAAAACCAATCAATCGATTAAAGAACGCGGGTCCTTTGGCGAACGAATTTGGGAAAATGCCACCGCAAGCTGTTGATATCGAACAAGCTGTTCTTGGAGCCTTAATGCTAGAGAAGAATGCCGTTACCGATACAATAGATTTATTATCTCCTCAAAGTTTTTACGATCCAAAACACCAACATATTTACACGGCAATTCGAGAATTGTTTGCCACCTCAACTCCCGTCGATATTTTGACGGTAACCAACCAACTGAAAAAAGAAGGTTTGTTGGAAGCAAGCGGTGGAGCTGTTTATATTTCCCAATTAACTTCCAGGGTTGCTTCTGCCGCTCACATTGAATATCACGCAAGAATTATAAGCGAAAAACACATCAAGCGGGAGTTGATTCGCATGAGTTCGGAGGTTCAAAAATTGGCCTTTGAGGATACGAATGATGTTTTTGAAGTGCTCAATAAAGCGGAAGAAGACTTGTTTAAAATCTCCGAGAATAACATGGGGAAGCAAGTCGCGGAAATGAAAAATGTGGTTCGCGAAGCCATTGACGAAATAGAAAAAGCCAGTCAGAACAAAGATGGACTTTCAGGCGTACCTACTGGCTTTATTGACCTTGATAAAATTACAGCCGGTTGGCAGAAATCAGATATGATTGTAATTGCCGCTCGTCCTGCCATGGGTAAAACAGCCTTCGTGCTTTCCATGGCGAGAAATACAGCCGTTGATTATAACATGGGCGTCGCGATTTTCTCTTTGGAGATGTCCGCCGTTCAGCTCGTAAAACGTTTGATATCAAGCGAAAGTAGATTACCTGCAGAGAAATTGCGGAAAGGTGATTTAGCTGAACACGAATTCCAACAATTGCACACGCGAATTTCAAAATTATCACAAGCACCTCTTTATATTGACGATACAGCTGGTATTTCCATTTTCGATTTACGGGCGAAATGTCGTCGATTGAAATTGCAGTACGATATTCAAATGGTAATTATCGATTATTTGCAGTTGATGACTGCTGGTGGAGGAAAAGGAGCAGGAAATCGTGAACAAGAAATCTCCATGATTTCGCGATCAATAAAGGAAATCGCAAAAGAATTAAACGTACCAATTATCGCTCTTTCTCAGTTGAGTCGTTCGGTAGAACAACGTGGAGGGGACAAACGTCCGGTTCTTTCCGATCTACGTGAATCGGGAGCGATTGAGCAAGATGCCGATATCGTAAGTTTTATTTATCGACCGGAATACTATGGTTTGATGGACGATGGCGAAGGTGGTTCGAATGCTGGAATTGGCGAAATCATCGTTGCGAAACACAGAAATGGATCATTGGATACCGTTCGACTTCGCTTTATTGGTCAGTATGCACGTTTCGAGAATTTGGATAACATGGACACGGGATTCGAACCGACTGGAATCAGTTCGGCAATGAACAGCAATGCTGCTCTCGAAGGTGCATCAAATGCGTTTACGATTTCAAGTAAAATCAACAGTGTAAATGATGTGGATGGAGAGGATTTTAATTCTCCGACCGACATTGAAAATCCGTTTTAAAAGAAAGGCAAGATTTTTGCGTTATTCTAAATACAGATTCAATTAGTACATGATAAAAAAAATACTTTTCTGTTTGAGTGTCCTTCTGTTCTCAATGAATGGCAAGGCCTCTCAGATATTGGTACCGATGGATGACAGTCAATCTGATCATCTAAAAGCCTATGGTGTTTCGTTTTGGGTGCTTGAAAATGACGTTATCATGGAATGGTTACTCAATTATCGTGGAGGATCTTTTTTATTCCCACATTTGACTGCCATTGAAGAGGAATTAGTCATCCGTGGCGTGAAATATGAAATACTAGCCGACGGTCAAGTTAACAATCTTAAATCCAAAATTGGTAATCCTGAAACAAACCAAGAAGTCGTTCAATTGGAAAAAGCTCCGAAAATAGCTGTTTACACGCCTGACGGAAAAATGCCTTGGGATGATGCCGTAACCTTGGTGCTTGACTATGCTGAAATTCCATACGATAAAATATACGACTCAGCCATTGTAAACGGGGTTCTTCCCGAATACGATTGGTTGCATTTGCATCACGAAGATTTCACCGGTCAATATGGAAAATTCTATGCGGCATATCGATCATATCCATGGTATCAGCAACAAGTTAAGGATGCCGAAGCCAGTGCAGCAAGTTTAGGTTTTGAAAAAGTTTCTCACCTGAAATTAGCCGTTACACAGCGAATTCGTGAATTTGTGTTTGGCGGTGGTTTCCTCTTTACGATGTGCAGTGGAACCGATAGTTTCGATATAGCCCAAGCTGCGGCAAATACCGATATTTGTGAAAGTATGTTTGATGGTGACGCTTCCGACCCCAATTGTCAGAATAAATTGGACTTTGGCAATACATTCGCTTTTGAGAATTTTAAATTGGAACGCAATCCAATGGTTTACGAATACTCGGATATTGACGGAACGAATTTACATCGTCAAAAAGGATTGCGAGAAGCTACGGACAATTTCACCTTGTTTGATTTTTCAGCGAAGTGGGATATCGTTCCTACCATGTTGACGCAATGTCATGTGGATGTTGTTCGCGGATTCATGGGACAAACAACAGATTTTAAAAAAGAATTAATCAAGCCAAACGTGCTTATTTTAGGCGAAAATTTGGCAATTGGAACAGCGCGCTACATTCACGGTGAAATGGGACAAGGCACCTGGACTTTCTATGGCGGACATGACCCTGAGGACTACGAACATCGTGTTTCTGATCCACCAACGGACTTAAATTTACATCCCAACTCTCCAGGCTATAGGCTTATTTTGAATAATATCTTGTTTCCAGCGGCGAAGAAGAAGAAGCGGAAGACTTAGATTTCAAATTTGAAGCCTGCGGCATTGGAAAAATCATCGCTTCGCTTGATTTACTGGAAGCCTTTGGCATTAAAATTATAAATAGTCTAATTTAAATACACAAGAATGCCTCAGGCTTCGAATTAATTCCCGAAGGGAGAAGCAATGCCGCAGGACTCGAATAAAATCATCTCCAAATCCTGAAGCACACTATTTCTTTTTAAAACTCTGCTTTTGCACAAAAGTCCAAGCCAATATCCTCGACGTTTTATTGCCCTGCCCCATCGGAATTGTTCTTATCTCCAAAGCCTTGCATTTCTTCAACATCGCGTAATATCCTTTCAAATGTGTTTCTTTCGAGACCAAAGTCGTGAACCAAACTACCTGCGTTTTAAATCGTACACTTTCGAAAATCATATTTTGGATGAATTTCTTTTCGCCACCGTCGCACCATAATTCTTTGTGAACGCCACTGAAATTCTGAACATCTATTTTGGATTCATCATCTCCATGTAAGTTTTTATTCTTCCTAACCGTTCCTCGCATCGCTTCAACAGCTGATCGATGAAATGGAGGGTTGCACATGCTCAACTGAAATTTTTCTCCTTTCAAAATCCCACGGAAAAATATATCTCGCGAATTGGGCTGATGCCTGAATTCTATCTTTTCGGACAATCCTTTGTTTTTATCTACGATGTTTTGAGCAATTTCTATCGAATTTTCATCAATATCGGTTGCCACGAAATCCCAATCGTATTCGCGAACACCCAGAATAGGATAAATACAGTTGGCACCCGTTCCAATGTCCAACACCTTCACTTCCTTTCCTCTAGGAATTTTTCCAAACGACAGACTCGACAACAAATCGGCGGCATAATGCACGTAATCGGCCCGTCCAGGAATGGGTGGCGTTAAATTTTCCGCCGGAATTTCATAGTAATCAATATCGTAATTCGATTTCAACAAAGCCGTATTTAGCAGTCGAACAGCTTCTGGAGAAGAGAAGTCAATCGTTTCATCTCCATTTTTATTCTTTGTTAGAAACGCTTTCAATTCAGGACATTCTTTGACTAATGATTTTAAGTCATATCGACCTTGATGCTTATTTCTTGGATGAATCTTCGATTTAGTCATGTAACGGTATTTTGAAAAATTGCTTTTTGAACCATAATTCAAATGCAGGATCTAGCATTTCATATCCTTTTTCGGAACGATCGATGTAATCATTTCGGAGAAGCATATCCCTGTTTTTACTTACGTTTCGGGGCGTTCCCAATTTGTACTCTTTCATCACTTTGGCACTGGTCAATTTCGACTCACCGCGGATAATCGCTTTTAGTAAATTTACCTGTGTTGAACTCATACCTTCTATTTCACGCTGATACAAAGGCATATTTGCGTAAATCAATTCGGTTAGTGCTGCTTCAAAATCAGCCTCTGTTGTTTCCTTTTTCGTTTTTTGCCATGTGTAATGTGACAATTGCTGAACATACCATGAGTGATTCTTCATTTTCTCGGGAATTCGTTCAGCCAGTTCTTTCGAAATTTGTTTGTTCGTTGTTTTGAAGCTTTTCAGTATGAATTTTTTCCATTTGTCCTTTTTGATTTTTGGTAACATCATTATGTCTCCAAAACGATAAAAAGGTTTAGAACTGTCATTGAAAATATCGAGCATCATATGTCGTTTGCTACCATACAAACAGTATGCAACGTTCTTTTGTCGCTGCCAAATCGCCCGCAATTGCTTCTCAAATGTCTCGAAATTGTCAAACGATGCCATATTTTGAAACTCGTCCAAACAGATGATGAATCGAATTCCTTTTTTCCTGGCAATCACCTCGGGTAAATTCAGAATCTCGTCCCGATGTTTCTTTAACTCTTCCCAGTCAAAACTGATGTTAAAGTCATTCCCTGGATCAACGCCAATAGTAAACTTGGGAATTAGCTGTTTGAATATTTCTTTCGTTAATTTGAGCCAATCTTCCCATTTAGTCGACGAAGATTTAATCACCTCTCGAGCATAATTTTCTAGAAATTCCTCTTCTCGAGAACAGGAAAACATGTCAATTAAGATCGTTTTAACCTTCTTTTCCTTTCGATTTATATCTTCTATCACCTTTTCAACCAAAGAAGATTTTCCCCAACGACGCGGAGAAATTAGGGTTGTATTAATGCCTTGTAGTAAGTTCTGTTTCAACTTTTCCACCTCATCCTCCCGATTCGTAAAAGTTGAACTGCTCACTGTGAAGCCATATTTGAAAGGAGATAATTCCGTCATACAAAATATTTTATACCCAAAGGTATTATACTTATTGGTACAAAACAAATATAAACTAAATTATACTCAATGGTATAATACTTTATGATATAAATGAATTGGAATTAAAGTTTAAACTTTTCCTCTACTTCCTTTGCAATATAGTTTCCAATCGCCAACGATGCTGTAGCTGCCGGACTAGGAGCATTCAAAACGTGAATTGAGTTTCCTTCGTGAATAATTTTAAAATCATCTCGGGTATCACCATCTTCACGAAGCAATAGCGCTCGTACACCTGATCGACCTGGCTTGATGTCATCCATGGTCAAGTCTGGAACCATGCGTTGCAAGGTTTTTAAGAACAATTTCTTTGAAAAGGCACGTCTGTATTCATTGATTCCAAAGGACATATTGCTAAAGAACAATTTCCAAGTTCCTTTATACGTCAAAGCGTCCCATGTATCCTTCCATGAAAAATCTGTTTTCCCGTAACCTTCACGTTTGAAGGTAAAAACAGCGTTTGGTCCACATTCGATTTCTCCGTCGGTCATTCGTGTAAAATGAACACCAAGGAAAGGAAAATCTGGATTCGGTACGGGATAGATCAAATGTTTGATTTTATGATGACCTTTTTCCGTCAATTCATAATAATCACCTCGGAAACCAACTACTTTTTCTTTCAGAGCAACTCCATCCTTCTTCGCTAAACGATCGGCTTGCAATCCTGCGCAGAAAACCAAGTGTTTTGCTGCAAAGTCACCTTTGTTCGTTTTAATATTCGAATGATCTGCACTTTTCGTGATATCCGTCACTTCGTGTTGCAGATACAATTTGCTTTCCTGATTTATCGCCAGTCCCAATTCGACCATTTTTGCGGTAGCTCCGCGGAAATCAATAATTCCGGTACAAGGAACATGCAATCCCGCAATCCCAACACAATGCGGTTCAATTTCTTTTATTTCCTCTGGGCCAATTTTTCGTAGTCCCTCGATTTCGTTTTCTAACCCCGTATTGTATATTTTCTCTAAAAACGGTAACTCTTTCTCATCCGTTGCCACAACGATTTTACCACAAACATCATGATCAATTCCGTGTTCTTTGGCAAATGCCACTAACTCATGACGACCTTCGATACAATTGCGGGCTTTTAACGATCCTGGCTTATAGTACAATCCAGAATGAATCACCCCAGAATTATGTCCCGTTTGGTGATCTGCCAACAAATTCTCTTTTTCAAAAAGAGCAATTTTTAATTCAGGATATTTCTTTTGAAGTTTATAAAATGTTGCTGCTCCAACAATTCCTCCACCAATTATTGCAATATCGTACGTCATGCTGTGCGTCTATTTTGAGCACAAAAATACAAAACTAATAGATGAGGTAAACAGGTAAAATGTGAAAACTCGGTTCAAAATAAGGACTTCGTTTGTAAATAAAATACAATTGCGCCCATTGACTCTTTGCAAAATCAGCATCCTTGACTCTTTGTTCTTCAAAATCGGCTTTCAGTTTTTCATCCTTTTTAAGCAATTCGGCTGCAATATCTTCAAAAACATAAGGTGAGAAATACTCCTTTTGATCCAAGTAACTATCGAAAAAATTCCAAGCAAAATAGCTATCCTCCGTTTGTGCAAACAAAACAGATTGAAGAAAAAAAGAATTCCGTTGATCGGAAGGAATGACAATATCTCCTGCTTTTAACTCCTGCTTTTTCTTCAATAATTTCACTTGGACTTCCGAGTGCACAAAATGATATTCATACGGTCGACTTGGGTTTTTAGCATCGACTATTCTTTGGGCATAGCAATCTATCCATCGTTCGGAGGTAATTGTTTCCATTTCAATTCCATTCGCCTTGAGCCGATCAATCACGTTTTGTGCTTGTCCGGCTACAACGTAATACTTTGGCAATTCAACCGAATCCGTCGCGAAATGCGTTTGATAATGTGGAATTTTCTTTGTCCAAGGGGAATTTCTATCGTAATACAATCTATCCAGCCCAGTAACTTCACTCGTTTTATACTTTGCTTCAAAACCATGAAAAGTGAGACTGTCCACTTTCGTTTTATCGAGTTTAAAATTAAAATAGTGATGGGATTCCAATTTCTGAAACTGGAATGCTTCTGAACGCGCTTTTTCAATCGCTTCGCTTTCCCCACTGCAATAATCCAACATTGCTTCGAAAAACTTTAACGTCGCCTGAACGCGCTCCGGAAATGGTTTTAACATGTGTGTTTCAACGGTAAAAGAAAACGTATTGAACAAAGCGGCATAACCCATTGCATATCGCGGTAAGTCATTAAATGAACGAATTCCATTATCTGGAATTTGGTCTACCAAATCAATGTAAGGCACCAAATCAATTTCTCCCTTTGCCAGTTCTTTCTTCAAGGCTGGAATCATCTTGCAATAGGTTTGATCTTCAATGGTTGGTGCCAATCTTTCTTTCAAGGAAGAAATCAAGGTCAATATATGCTGATAATCCGCGCCATTCGTCACATGATTATCAATGAATACATCGGGATCTAAAGCATGGAATAACTTGGCAAACGTGAAGGAGTTTTTAGCATCCATTTTTATAAAATCTCGGTTTAAATCCAGATTCTGTGCATTTCCGCGAAAACCATATTCTTCAGGTCCGTTTTGGTTCGCTCGGCTTGTACGCGAACGTGTCATCATCCCCCCAACATTGTAACCCGGAACAAAGGCTATAACAGGTAAATTCTTTGTTTTCTTTCCGTTTTCAATCCATTTTTTCGTCCAAATAAGCATAGCATTCACACCATCGGGTTCACCAGGGTGAATCGCATTGTTGATCAGTATTGTGGTGCTTTCACGTGCTTTTTCAAATGTCTTCAAGGAATCTTTTGCTCCGTTAATAATGAAAGTATAGATTGGCAATCCATAATCTGATGGGCCCATCGCATACAATTCGATTTCAACGTGTTTATTCGCCCAGATTCGACACTGATCAATTACTTCCAGATAAGTTGGTGTTGTATTTCCATCCCATTGAGAAAATGCGTTTAGCGATAAAAGTGAAAGAAATATAATTATGTACTTCATGATTTCGATTGTAGAAAACCAAAAGTAAGCAATCTAATTATGAGAAAAAATCATAAATCAGGTCCATCCGAAGCGGGAAAAACGTAACTTTAAAAAACTGGCGATTTTTATGGATAAAAGAACACAAAGCATATACCGAATCCTCTTCGGTATAATCATCATTACAGGCGTGATTTTCATGTCATTCAAATATCTTTTTAAAGGTTCTCCATTTATTAAAGTACTAGCAATCGGTTTGATTGTGGGCGTCAGCTATTTAGTAATCGATTATATCAGCAAAAAAAATAAAGAAGATAAAAATGAGTGAATTTCAAAAACAATTTCAAGAACTAGACCCAAAGAAAATTAGACGATATATAGCGATTGGTGTGGTAGCATTAATTGTTGTGGTGCTCTTCTTCCGGTCATGGACAGATATTAACCCAGGTGAAGAAGGATTCGTATACAGACCGTATGGAGGTGGAGTTGAAAAAGAAAAAACCTACGGCGAAGGAACTATTTTAATTGCACCTTGGAACGAAATGATTACCTACAATACCCGTCAGCAATCGAAAAATTATACGTCGGAGGTTATGGATATTAACGGAACGGACATCAATGTTGAGGTTGCCGTAAATTATTCAGCAACTGGTGGTAAAATAGCCGGGCTACACTTGAAACATGGTCCAGATTATATTTCCTTTATTGATGATAAGGCAAAAGGAGCGATCAAAGATGTAATAGGTCGATATACATACGAACAAGTTTACAGCTCGAAACGCGAAGCCTTGGAAGGTGAAATTGAGAAAATCCTTCAAGGAGATTTTAAAGGAAACTACATCACATTGCATTATGTAGAAATTGCTGATGTAAACTTACCACCAAACATTGCTGGGGAAATCACAAACAAGGAAACGCAAAAGCAACGAAATCTAACGGCTAAAGAAAAACAAAAAGAGCAGGAATATCTTGCAAACGCCCGTATCGAAAAGGCACGTGGAGATTCTTCTTTGGTTATCTCAGCAAAATTTAAAGCTGAAGCGATTTCATTAGAAGCCAAACAGATTTCTCAAAACCCATCTTATATTGAACTCAAAAAATGGGAAAAATGGGATGGCATTGGCTCTCCTTATGGTGAAAGCAATGTATTTGGTCAAGGTGTATCCGTTTTAAAAGGATACAAATAAATCCAAATGTAAATTTGTAGGGTAATCAAGAATTTGCTCTTAAATTTGCACATGCGAATAGATATTTTGACTCTTCTGCCCGAATTACTTGAGGGACCTTTTGCAGTTTCGATCATGAAACGCGCGCAAGACAAAGGTTTGGTGTCTATTCACATGCACAATATCCGCGATTATTCAACGAACAAGCATAAAAATGTCGACGATTATCAATACGGCGGTGGCGCAGGAATGGTCATGAGCGTAGAGCCTATTTCGGCTGTAATTGAAAAATTGAAATCGGAAAGAGATTACAACGAAATCATCTATATGACGCCTGATGGTGCTATTTTAGATCAACAATTGTGTAACGATTTATCCTTGAAAGGAAATCTGATGATACTCTGTGGTCATTACAAAGGCGTCGATGAACGTATCCGAGAAAAGTACATCACAATGGAGATATCTGTAGGTTCATATGTTTTATCAGGAGGTGAATTGGCAGCTGCCATTGTTGTTGATAGCATCGTTCGATTACTTCCCGGGGTTTTAAATGATGAAACCTCTGCTTTAACGGATAGTTTTCAAGATGGACTACTTTCTCCACCTGTTTATACACGTCCGCCAGAATTTATGGGAATGAAGGTTCCTGATGTTCTGCTTTCGGGTGATTTCAAGAAAATTGAAGCTTGGCGAGAGGAGAAAGCTTTGGAACGGACGAAAGCTAGACGACCAGATTTATTGGAGTAAAAAAGTTAAATGCATCCCAAATAATCTTGTAGGTAATTTTGCAAATTCCCCACAACCATATAACTATTAATCAACAAGTTAAAATGTCAGACCAGATCCAAAACGCAATAAACAAACTTAATTCCGGTGGAACCATCCTCTACCCAACTGACACCATTTGGGGAATCGGTTGTGACGCAACAAACGAAGAAGCTTGTCAAAAAGTCTTAGAAATAAAAAAACGCTCACCGCAAAAAAGCTTTGTCCTTCTTGCCGACAGCTTCAATATGGTGGAATTTTACATTCCCGATTTCGCAGATGTAGTTTATGATTTGGTGGATTTATCGACTAAACCGCTTACGATAATCTATCCGAATGCCAGAAAACTAGCGCCTTCTGTTTTAGCCGAAGATGGTTCCGTCGCTATTCGAATAACGAAAGATCCCATTTGTCAGAAGTTAATTCGAGGTATGCGCAAACCACTGGTTAGTACTTCCGCGAATCTTTCTGGCGAGGCATTTGGACACAATTTCAAAGAATTATCAAACGAGATTAAATCAAAGGTTGATTTTTGTTTGGAAGAAAGAACGGATGAAAACTTGACTGCTCCTTCCCAAATCATTAAAGTAAATTTGGATGGTAGTGTAAAGGTGATTAGAAAATAATGTGGAGCTTACCATTTTTGTAGTTGAGGAAAATTATTTTTTTCATTGAATAAGATTTTGAAGAACACCTAAGTAACCAACTGTAAATCAATAGCAAATCGAAACATTTCGATATCTAAATTTCCAAATATCGAGATATTTAAAAATCGTGATATTTACCTCGTGGAATTGTCGTTTATTTTTTTTTTTAAATAATAAATCCCTCCAAATCTTCACCCACCAAATCCCCCTTTGCAACCTCCCACAATCTGACTATCTTTGCACCCGAAAATGAATTACGCCCAACATCTCAAACACCCCGTTTTTAAAGTTGCTTCGCAAATTGTGACGGAGAACAACTTGGAAGCTTACGTGATTGGTGGTTTTGTGCGTGACCTCTTGCTTGAACGGCCTTCAAAAGACATTGACATCGTGGTCGTTGGCAATGGCTTGGACTTAGCAAAGATGTGTGCGGATAAATTGCGCGTCAAAAAAGTATCACTTTTCAAGAAATTTGGGACGGCTCAATTTCGCTACAAAGACCTGGAAATAGAGTTCGTAGGTGCCAGAAAAGAATCCTACCGAAGAGATTCCCGAAAACCTATCGTTGAAGATGGAACTTTAGCAGATGACCAAAACCGAAGAGATTTTACCATCAATGCTATGGCACTTTCCCTTCACGCTGATAATTTCGGTGACTTAATCGACCCGTTCAATGGTCTAGAAGATTTGGAAAAAGGAATCCTGAAAACTCCGCTTGAACCCGACCAAACCTATAGTGATGATCCATTACGTATGATGCGTGCAATTCGGTTTGCCAGTCAATTGGATTTTAAAATCGAAAACAAAAGTTTAAAGTCCATCAAGGACAACGCCAAACGTTTGCAAATCATTTCCATGGAACGAATCATGGATGAGGTGAATAAAATCATTCTCAGTCCTACTCCATCCCGAGGATTCAAATTGGCCTACTCGACCGATTTGCTGCACCAATTCTTCCCTGAGTTGGTTGCACTTCAAGGAATCGAGGTTCGAGACGGAAAAACGCACAAAGACAATTTCTTCCATACATTGGAAGTACTCGACAATATTTCAGAAAATACGGACAACCTTTGGCTCCGATGGGCGGCAATTTTACATGATATTGCCAAGGCGCCCACCAAACGTTTCGACCCAAAAGCCGGTTGGACGTTTCATGGTCACGAAGAAATGGGTGCGCGTATGACTCCTAAATTGTTCAAGCGCATGAAATTGCCCCTTGATCATAAAATGAAATACGTTCAAAAGCTAGTTCGCTTGCATTTGAGACCGATTTCGCTAGTGAAAGATAGTGTCAGCGATTCGGCTGTTCGTCGTTTGCTCTTTGAAGCAGGAGATGACATAGATGACTTAATGACATTGTGCAACGCTGACATAACGTCAAAAAATGAAATGAAGGTGAAGAAATTCAAAAAGAATTTCGATCAAGTTCTTCAGAAGTTGCGCGACATTGAACAAAAAGATCATGTCCGAAACTTCCAGCCTCCCGTGAGTGGAGAGATAATCATGAAAACTTTCAACCTCAAACCTTGTGCTAAAATAGGCACAATAAAAATGCAAATCAAAGAAGCGATACTCGAAGGTGAAATACCAAATGAGTATGAAGCGGCACATAATTTGATGTTAGATTTAGGGAGTAAATTAGGGTTAAAACCCAACGAATCTGCGACAGAATAGCAGATTTTAATTGTAACTTTGTCATTCCAAAAAAGGGAAGTTTTTCACATGAAAGGATTAAAATTTAGAATTCTTCTAGACAGCGAACAAAACCAAGAGGTTTTTCGAGATATTGTTGTCGATAGCTCGGCCAATTTCGAAACGTTTTATCGCGCTATTTTACAATCCTTCAATTTTGTGGGACAAGAAATGGCGTCTTTTTATGTTTCAAATGAAAATTGGGACAAAGGACATGAAATCAGCTGGATGGATATGAGTTACGATGAAAATGATCGTCCTCAGGACATGCCATCGGTTATGGCGAAGGCTACGATTCAAGATTTTATTACAGATCCCGATCAAAAATTTATTTTGGTATACGACTTTCTTCGCATGTGGATTTTTCTCATTGAATTGATTGGTTATACAGATGAAATTCCTAATGAACCTGTCGTTTTACTCTCCATTGGCGAAGCGCCACTTGAAGATTCTAAACCCATTTCGGATGAAGCTTTCGGTGGACACCTTGATTCAGATGACGACGATGACTTCGGTTTTGATGAGATGAAGGATGACTTCGACGAAGAAGATTTTAGCAATTTTGACGATTTCGAAATTTAGATGAAAGAAAATAAAGGGGGCGACCCAATCGGAAAAGGGATATTGGATTACGCAGAAAACCGTCGTCCTGGAGATATTATCGTTATGTCGGATATTTGCGACGACGACATCATTCCCTTAGAAGTACTTTTTAGAAAATTTGATGAAATGCCCGAATTGGAGCAAATTGCTCTTGAATCTTGCGAAGGAAAAGTTCTTGACGTAGGCGCTGGCGCTGGAATTCATGCGAAATATCTGAAAGAACTTGAAATGGATGTCGAATGTATAGATGTTTCTCAAGGCGCAGTCGAGTTTTTAAAGGACGCTGAATTGTCGGCGAGACAAATTGACTTCTTCGACATAAAAGATGAAAAATACGACACCATCCTTATGTTGATGAATG